>CAZAAC010000015.1:0-51689 GCA_964483155.1 uncultured Lachnospiraceae bacterium
TCTGATTGGTTAACCTTATTATCTCTTGCCACACATACCAAATCTGTATAATCATAACAGTCTACCAGTTGCTGCCCCGCAATATAAACATTATAGCGGTTAGCTCCAGATAGTTGTTCTCCACTTTCAGATGTATATATTGGCGTCTCAACAACTTCAACATCAACAATTATTGATAACTGATCAATCAGCATTGCGCGTTGATCACGTAATTCATTGGCAGTAACCCCATTTATTTCAATTACATTTATCTGTTTATTCAAATTAGCAACCTGTGCTGCAATTGAATTTATCTCATCGGCCTTGTTTTTTATTTCAGCATTAGCATCCTCTTGTAATTTTGTCAGGTCAGTTGACATTTCATTAAAATAAGTAGTAAGATTTCCTGCAAAAGAAATGAACTGTGCGCGAACCGATTCATCGCCAGCACTTTTCTGTACCTCTGAAAGCGCACTGTAAAAATCATCATAAATTGCCGTAAATCCATCCACTGTATCTGATTCAGTGAAATAATCTTCTATCTGTTTCATGTAATACTGCTTAATATTATACTGACCCAAATCAGCATTGTTATTCCAGTATTTTGTATCATAGTACGCATTTCTTATTTGTTCTATGGAAGTCGTTACTACACCAGCTCCTGCCATACCATAAGTCGTGTTGGTACGAAGCGCTTCCGCAGCTTTCTGTATAGCCTCTTGCCTACTATAGCCTTTTGTTTCCACATTGGAAATATTATTGCCAGTAGTATTGATTGCTGCCTGCGCGCTGACGAGTCCCGTATATGCTATATTTAGTCCAAAAAATTGTGATGGCATGATATCACCTCTCTTACTGTTGCTTATGCCAGTTTAGTAAGTATGTGTTCTAACATTTCATTAACCGTATTGATATATCGGCTATTTGCATTGTATGCATTTTGATATTTAATCATATTCGTTAACTCTTCATCCTGAGAAACACCAATCACCTGCTCTCTGGCTTCCTGCACGGATTTCACTGTTGATGCTTGATTTGCTGTCATATTCTTGTATACGGAGCCTTCATTTGCAATCGCCCCTATTAAATCAGAGTAGTAATCCGCAAATGTACTTGTCTTTGTAACGTTGGGATTTAATGTATCAAATTTCTCTGTAAACAATGCTGCCAGTGCATCTGCTTTATCCTGATCAACGGTCTTATCATCATTCTCAAAACTCAGTAAGGTAGGCTCTTTCAATAAGTCCGGATTGATTTTCATATTCATGGTCGTATACATGGTAGTTACATCTGATGGACTTCCAGTTGTGTCCTCTTCCACATATTCGTAGGTTCCTGTTCCATTATCCACATAACGGCTAGTTCCAAGTCTTACAAATAATTCTATTGGACAAGCATCCTCAGATGCATATGTTGTTGCAGCAGTTGGATTCTCTTCGCCACAAAGAACATTATTCATTGCTGTAACAACTCCATTTATTAAATTATCAAATTCCGCCTGAATATTCATAATTGTTGATTTTGAAAATTGGTTATATCCTGCCACATCATTAAGGTCTGAATAATTCGCTGCATGGTCACCTCTGGAAAGTACCAATGCCTTCAGCTTACCAATATCAGTATCAAAAGCCGAACTGATAGGCAGGGACATATCAAACACTTCATTGTTTGGTGCCTTTTCATTTACCCATATAGGTGTAAAATATCCACTTTCGTCTTCTTCCACATCCATTAAAAAGACCGTATCTCTTGCCACAAAGGAGTTTCCTTCAATGGATACTGTGACAACACTATCTGCATTTTCTTCATAGGATATATTAACAAGAGATGAAAGTTCATCTAAAATTGTATTTCTCGCATCTCTCAAGTCATTTGCTTCTTCAGAACCGATTTCTTCTTTTCTAATCTTACTGTTCAGTTCATAAATCTTCTGTCCATATTCATTAATCAAATCTACATTTCCTTTGACCTGATCATTTAAGTTGTTTTGATATGAAGTAAGACCACTGTATACAGCATTTGCCCTCTCTAAAAAGGCAGTTGCTTTAGATACGAGCAGCCCTTGATTAACAGCATCAGAAGGATCCTTATCTAGTTCCTGTACCGCAACCCACAAATCATTTAATGAGTTCTGAAATGCGACACCCTCCATCTCTCCAAATAATGTTTCAATTTCATTGATGACATCATAGGAGGTTTCGTAATAAGCAGATCTTCCCAATTCTTCTCTATATGTTTGATCCAAAAAATAATCTCTTACTTGTCTCACTTTTTCATAGGAAACACCAAGCCCTACCTGACTAGTACTGGAAGCGCTATTGCCGACATCATTATATTCCCTTGTACCAAGTAGCACCTGTTGCCTTACATAGCCTACCGTGTCGAGATTTGCTAGATTGTGTGCAGTTGTATTCAGTGCGTTCTGGCTTGTTTGAAGACCCGATGCACCTACATATAAACTTCCCATTAACGGCATACTATCACCTCTTTGTAATCAACAACAATTGATTTCTACTGTTTTGCATCAAATCCGCCTATAGAACCTAATGTGCCGCCAGCATTTATGGCGCCTTTGTTATAGTTCGCGGTCTCTGGTGCTTTTTTCATTGCTTGTATCAAATTCATATCAAACTGCACCATGTCAAGTGCCTGTTTTATCAACTCTGCATTTTGCTCATTGATTTTCTTGATATTTCGCACTGTGCTTTGCAATTTGTCATGAGTAACGGCCAATCTTTCTTGCTCTTTTGGCTGTCTGTCAAGCAATTGAACCAAAGCTGAAATCTTTAATGTTTCAACATCCTTGTTGATTACGTTGGCAATATCATTGGTAACCGTCATTCGCTTTTGTTCCAAACGATTAATTCTATTAACAACGCTTTGTTCTTCATCCGTGATTTTTTGAAGTTCTGTGACATCCCCTCGAATTATAATGGGTGTCTTTTTCTCTGATAATTCCAGCAGTACCTCGTATTCTGAATTTTCATTCTCTAATACTTCCAATAATTCTTCAATTAAACTGGCCACTAAAATTACCTCTCCTTACTTAGACATTAAGATTTTCGCTCTCTTCATATTTTTCAAGCAGTTTTTCTGCAAAGCTTTCATTGCTTACATTATAAGTTCCTGCTTCAATACTTGCTTTTAATGGCAAAGTCAGTTCCTCTCTGATATCTGGAGAATCTGCCACAGCCTGCTTCAAAGTCTGGATATCCTTTCCAATACTTGAAATATGAACCTGATCTGAAATATTTGACTTTGCAGTCTTCTCATTCTTCGCAGTCTTATTTGTATTATAAATCTGGTTCACTTGGTTATATGCCTCTATACGCATGTCTTTTCCCCCTTCCATGGAAATATTCAATATATCTACGTCCAATAATCAAAAACTCAAACTACTACATTATATTTATCGGTCATTTCGGTTGAGACTTTAGGATAATATTCATTTTTTTATGATTTACTTTTCTTAATATAATTTATTGTTCCAGCAATACGCATCTTGATTTTTTATAAAAAATGTAAATTATATTGATTGCTGTAATCTCTTGTGTTATAACAAGTTATAATCTTCTGTAATAAACCATTTCTATAGACAATAAAGAAACATCTATGCAAGCCAAGAACATGGAGATTCTTATGATAGAAGGCAGCGTTGTTGATTTACGAAATATAAGAAAAAAATACCTGCAATATATTTTGGTTTGGATCCTATACTATGCCTGGGTTATTGTTTTTACGTCTTGGTGGACATCTTCACCGCGGACTGATGCCGTTTATGGCGATTCTATAAGATCTTTATTGCATTCGCTAAATTTATTAGCCAGTGCCATTATTGTTATGTTTGTAAAAAGAGAAAGCTTTCGTCTTATTTCAAATATTGGTGCAATATGTCTTATTCTAACTTCAGCCGTATATTTTTTAAATATTGAGCATGTGCAGCTACAGCTTATCATTATTATTGTCTTTGCTGTCTCCCTTGGGTTAGTCAATATAGGCATACTAATTCCATTTGTTTTTGTGCTAAATAATACAGAAAAATTTTATGCGGTTTTATTTGCAAATGTGTTATTGACAATCTTAGTTCTATTTCAGGAAGCCGGCATCTTAAATGTAACAAATGGTATATGGTTTTCATTCATTATGCTATGTATCGCGCTTGTTAATATTTTATTTTTCAAAAGTAGTTGCACACAAGACTCCTGTCCCAAGAAAATCTCTCTACTTCCAATTGACAAAAATATATTTTATATCACTATACTTATAAACTGCCTTTATGCTATTTTCTGCAAGGGTATTGGGCGCGCTTATGTTTCCATTCTATCTGAATTACTTGCCATAAATCTGAATCCTGTTTTTTACATTGGCGGACTGGTTGGCTGCGTTTTATATTTACTTTTATACATGCTTTTCAGAAATAGTAATCATGCAACATGGAATGTTACCTTTGGTACTTTTGTTATTTCTATGCTTTTGTATTCTTTTTCAGATTCAAGCATAGAAATG
This sequence comes from uncultured Lachnospiraceae bacterium, assembly GCA_964483155.1. Lineage (GTDB taxonomy): Bacteria > Bacillota > Clostridia > Lachnospirales > Lachnospiraceae > JAAYYM01. The sequence goes on from CAZAAC010000015.1 coordinate 4,486, forward strand.
GCATATCTATTTGCCTTTGCGGCTGGCATTGGAAGTACAATGAGTATGATTAATATGTATTACATCTTAGGCGTTATCGGAAAAAAGTATTGGAGCTTGTGGTATGTTCGTTTTTCTATTTTATTTATCGGTATATGTGGAGGCATCGCAGGAATCGTGTCTGGAAGAATTCTAGAAAATGCTGGCCCAAGTGCAAATATTGCTGTGGCATCTTTTTCTGTTTTTATCATTATCGTATTTTTTATTTTTTCTCCAACCTTATCCGACAATTATTTTAAAAAGGAATGGGCTGAGGACTCAAAAAAAGAAGAGGTTGATAATGAAAAATTATATCGCTTTGAAAAATATAAGCTTAGTGAAAGAGAAATCCAATTGTGCAAACTTCTTTTAGATGGATATACCCTCCGGCAGTCCTCCGCCATTATGGGAGTTGCTTACTCGACTGCTAATACTTATTGCAATTCCTTATATAGAAAAATCTGTATTAACAGCAGAATAGAATTAATAAATACCTTTAAGGATAATGCCTAGTGAACTTTTCATTTCCAGTGGCTTTATAAAAGCCCTCTCTAGTAGAACCAGAGAAGGCTTTTCTTTTAGAAAAAATAATTACTCAGTTGTTTTGCTGGCAGATATGACAACGCTACCATCCTCAGTCGTATAATTAATGGAAATTGTTATCCCATTTTCATTAGAAGCAGAGTACGTGATAAGACCTTCAAAATTTGCCTCCACAGGATTTTGTGAGAAAGCACTTTTAATGTCTTCATAATAGGAAGAAAACGTATCAGAATCAACCTCATTGACCACAAGCATTGTTCCAGTATCGCTTGCAATCGTACTTGCTATATTCCCAGCATCAAGCTTAGGAATGTCTTTAAAAAACTCATCCTCTGGCCAATCAGTAGCACCAATTTCTATCTTTTCTCCATCTTCTCCTGTAATAGAAAAGTTTTCTCCGTCAATATCTACATCTACCTCACCACCACTGCTTTTTTCTAAAACTTTTTCTGTAATTGCTTCACTTGCTTCTTGCTCGATTTTTTCTTTTATTCCACATCCAAAAAGAATTGTTGATAGTAAAAGAACAAGAACAACAGAAAACATTTTTTTCATAAATCAAGCCCTCCTCTGTTATTAACTGCGTTTTTAGAATTAAAATCTCACATCGAAATTACTTAATTATTGTGAATTTACCAATTAATGGCATGGTCTTAGCTTTTCCGCCTAAGCCATTAAGCAGTCCCATAATTCCTAAAACAAGTATTAATATCCAAAATACAGGAAGAAGTATCCAGCCTATAATCGGTATTATACTTAAAATAATATTACCTGCAATTGAAACAATCAATAAAATCAGACCTTGATTCGCATGAAATTTTCCGAATTTTGAATCCGGACATACAATTAATGGTAAGAAAAAGAGAAAGTATGCTAATCCTGCCATCGTTTTATTTTTTTCAATATCTTCCTTTGTATACTCTGCGTTTTCATTCATTTCTTGTTCACTCATTTTTTCTCCTCCACTCTGCCTTAACAGAAATTATGCACGATTAAATAACTGCTTCCTATGACTTTTTTATACAATCTTTGTTACATTCAATTCAATGTAATTATTTTGAATACTGACGATAACATATGATAAGCTGAGACCGCGTATTAACTCCAAGTTTTCGATAAACTGCATTCATATGGGTGTTTACAGTTGAATATGATATTCCAAGACGTTTTGCTATTTCTTTTATTGTATAGCCTTCAACAAGAAAATCAAATACTAGTTTTTCTTTTGCTGTAAGCTGTGCAATTCTTGATTGTGCTTGCTGCCTTTCTTCTTCATTTTCTTCTCGTTTCTTTGGACCTTTCGGAATATCAATCGCTGCTGCTCTATCTCCTTGCGCCAACTGACACTCTGGTGATGAGGCACTTTTACTTATGTCAGGCTTCGCCTTGAAATGTAATAATCGTTCAGCCCAGTTTGCCATTGTTTTAACCTCCTTTCATTTTAATCATAAAACTCCTTATGCGTCAGCATTTTTTGTATCATAATACTTTCTAACAATATTACTTTAACAGAAAACAGGTTTAATATTAATTCATTAGTTCTATTGATTTTTGAAAAAGTATCTCATTAGTTCTAATGAGATACTTTTTTTGCTACACATAAGTGACTAATCCATATTAATAATTAATGTTTCAAATGCTTTTTCCGTTCCCCACACAGTAGCAGATTTTTCCTGTGTGCAAAAATCTGCCCATCCATCAATACCTATCGTCACTGTAGTTCGAATCTTACTCATGCAATCACGAAATTGCATTCCTGCAAATTTTTCACCAATATACATGTGCTTACTACCGCCCTGACCATCTGCAATCACTACTGCAATTCCTGAATCTGGATGTGCCTCGTCACCCTCTCTTGTCCACCCAATAAGATTAGGATCATCTATATAATTATGCTGCTTTCCATAGGCATAATCATGTCGAATGCGCACCATCGTCCGTATTCTTGGAATAGGAATATTTCTTGTACATGGTATTCCATATAAATCCCCATAGAAAATACAGGGAATTCCATCTTCATGCAATAGGATAATCGCATATGCAATTTGTTTCATCCATGGATTAACAAAGGAAGATAATGCTTGTCCTGGTTGCGAATCATGATTATCCACAAATGTTACTGCCTGCTCTGGATGCCATTGTAATAATGTATTTTTAAATAAATTTCTCAAATCATATCTACCCTCAGCATAAGACATCTCCATAATATGATAATGCAATGGTACATCCATTAAAGACATTTGATATTGCACCTGCTCCAAATAATCATGCAAGCAATGAATATCTCCATGCCAATACTCTCCTACCGAAAATAATTTCTTCTGAGGGTTGTTTTTTCGAATGGTGTCTAACCACTCTGCATAAAATGAAGAGCTGATATGCTTTACAGCATCTAAACGGAATCCATCTATCCCCGTAAAATCCAAGTACCATTGTCCCCACTTCATTATTTCTTCTTTTACTTTAGGCACAGAAAAATCTATGTTGGCACCCATAAGAAAATCAAAATTTCCATTCTCCTGATTGACGTCGCGTGCCCATTCATGATTCTCAAACTGATAAATATTGCTTTGCCCATTATGATTATCCCAATCACAGCTATTAAAGCAAGATGCATCCCAATGGAAGGAAGAATATTTATCTTTTCTTCCAGGGAATGTGAAATTTGTTGGTGCAGAGATCTCATAGTCCTCTGACTGTCTTTCACATCGATTGTTTTGGTTGACCCGATGCGCTCTTACCACATCAAACTCATCTGCACCAATCTTATGATTTAAAACAATATCTGCTAATACCTCAATCCCTGCTTTATGAAATGCTTCTATTGCAAGCAGATATTCATCCTTTGTACCATATTTTGTAGGAATCGTGCCCTTTTGGTCAAACTCACCCAAATCATAGAGATCATATGCCGCATATCCTACATTATCCTCATAAAATCCGGCTTTATAAGCTGGTGGGAGCCACACGTCTGTAATTCCAAAATCAGCCAGATGCTGTGCCTGCATCATACATTTTCTCCATAAAACCGGTCGTCCTGTTACATACCACTCAAAATATTGTATTATTGTCCTGTTTTTCATACGTTTTGCTATGATACTTATTGCTGCACCATAATTCCCTTCTGTATTTCAATCCCATTTTACTTCATGATAGACACTAACTTCAGTAGGCTTTTCTTGAAGTTTCTGAATTTGTGGAACAATCTCAATAAAATGCTCTGCTTTAAAATGATCTTCTAGTGCCTCTTCATTTTTCCAATACTCCAATATAACAAACTGACCTTCTCTGTCATTCTCTTTAAATAATTTGTATTCTATATTGCCTGTCTCTTCCCTCGTTTTTCTAATCAATTCTCCGATCAGCACGAGATATTCTTCTACATCACGAGGTTTTATATAATCCTTAGCAATTGACATTATCATACTATCAATCTCCTATTTTTTATGATATCTTCTCCAAATAATCTGCATTTAATTACCTATGTCAAAATAAGGGTGCTGAGATACCTTTAGTATCCTAAGCGAATTCCACCATGATATCTCCGGTCGTCTTTGGTGTGTGCGCCAAATGCACGGGAGGTCAAATAGAAACTGCCCGGGTAGGTACTTGGATAGGATGCGCCTCTGACTCCAAAACCCATTCCAGTTTTCGGATCTGGCCAATTTTCTATCGTATGATGTCCGTCTTCATCCAATATTCCATTTCCGCAACTTCCATCAAAGCATCTGCCAGCGTTATTTCCAATTGTAATACACATTTCCCATAGATTTCCTGACAATTCTGAGACACCGTAATAGCTAAGCCCCCTGCACTCCCTTACCGAGCGTCCTGGCACAACTGGTGCATGATCCATTGTTCCTGCGCTGATAGGGCCACCCCAGCCTGTCCGCTGGGCACTGATTACCTTTTTCCCTTGCAACTGTTCCGTGTTACCAGCAAAGTTTGCATTGCAAATATCGACGCCAGCCGCTGGTATCGGTAACTCCTCTCCACTTCCATCTACACCTGAAAGACAAACAATCCGTTCTGCACAATTTGTTCCCCAAGCGAACTCCAAAGGAACTGCTGGAAGAGGACCTCTGGCTGCCTTTTCAAATTCCAGCTCTGTAATCGGACGTAGTCCTGCAAAGCATGCAAAAGCAGTAATATCATCTACAGAAATAATATTCATCTCTCGATACATAGCCGTCGTAAAAAACTCTATTGGTACTTCTTCATTTTCTACGGTCGTCCGGCAAAGAACTGCACATCTTTCTTTTTCCTCATCACTATCTGTCATTACAAAAATATGTGCAATTTCTGTTCCTGCAATATCCGCTGTCACATGAGATTTCTGCTGCTTTCTTGTTAAACAGTTTAAAAATTTAACATAATTCTCTTCTGTTAGTGGATACTTCATATACCACATTGCCTGATAGCCATTAGGAAATGCCATCGGAATCTGAAAAGATTCCTCACCCTGACGGCTCATTGGTGTATTCGTTTCACAAAATAGCTTCCCATTCTCTGGGCCAAACGCAATTGCTGCACTACTTGCAATCCGATAGGTACCCCCGGTTCCATAAGTAAAAAAGCAATTAATCGCCTTGCCTCCCTGATTCATAGGAGGTGATGGTTCGCCGAGCTCATAAGCTTCTTCTGGAATATAGACCATTTCAATAATAAAAGCCTCTAATGCCTCGACTGACTCGATTTTTTCTGTCATAAAATCAATTTGCTTCAAAGAAACTTTCTGCTCTGCGCCCTCATTTTTAAGAGATATAAAACATCCAAGACCACTCTCTACTATCTGGGCTTCCACAAATTCACTTTCGTTTCCAAGCAAGACCTCTTTCAAATAAACAGATTGATATCCCCATTGCGCAGGCTGCTTATATTTGAAAAATAAATATACAGCGTCTCGATTTATTTCATTCTTCCATGCATTTTCCCATGATATATCACATGTAATTCTCCCGCCATCCACAGTAGCTTGGAAATTGCAGTTTCTTACTTTTGCCAGCATATTCTTCCCTCCCAGATCATTTCTGATACTAAAACTCGTAGTCTAATAAAACTATACTTATTCTATTGATGTGCAAACTGACTATTGTACAAATCTGCATATAACCCATTATCCTTTAAAAGACTCGCATGTGTTCCCTGCTCAATAATATTCCCATCTTTCATTACAAAAATTAAATCTGCATTTGCTATGGTAGATAGCCTGTGTGCAATTACAAAACTGGTTCTTCCTTGCATTAATTGTTCCATTGCCGCCTGAATCATAGCTTCCGTTCTTGTATCCACACTACTCGTAGCTTCATCCAGAATAAGTATTTCAGGATCTGCAATCATTGCTCTTCCAATGGTCAAAAGTTGCTTCTGTCCCTGCGATATATTAGAACCAGACTCATTAATCTCTGTTTCATATTTCTGTGGCATTGTAGATACAAAGAAATCAATTTGTGAAGCTTTCGCCGTTTCTAATAGTTCCTGCTGGGTTGCCTGTTCTTTTCCGTAACAAATATTATCACGTATACTTCCATGAAATAGCCATGTATCCTGCAATACCATACCAAAATGCTTTCGCACTTCTTCTCTTGGTACAGCTGCTATGTCTACCCCGTCTATTGTGATTTTTCCTCCATTAATATCGTAAAATCGTAATAGAAGATTAATCAGTGTAGTCTTTCCTGCTCCTGTAGGACCTACAATTGCAACCATCTGGCCAGCCTTAACTTCAACATTTATGTCATTCATCAGCATTTTATCATTGGAATAGCCAAATTTTAAATGTTCAAAACGAATATCACCTCTTACGTGCTCTAGTGTTTGCACTGCCAATAGATTGGAGGCCTCCTCTTCTTCGTCCAGTAGTTCAAATACTCTTTCTGCAGCAGCAATTCCAGACTGCATTGCATTCAATAGATTTGCTAACTGAGAAATTGGTGTACTGTACTGCCGTTGGTACTGAATTAATGCCGTGATTCCTCCCAGCGAAAGATTGCCCATAATTACAAAAACTGCACCAAGCGTACAAATTATCATATAAGCCAGATTGTTAAATGCAGTAGAGACTGGGTTCATCGTACTTGACAAAAACTGTGCCTGCTTACTTGCCTGGTATAAAGCCTCATTATTTTTTTGAAACTTCGTTATTACCTGTTTTTCATATCCAAATTGTTTTATGATGCTTACTCCCGAAAATGTTTCTTCTACAATACTATTCAGTGCACCCATGGATTGTGCCTGTGTTCGGAAAAAAGTCTGAGATTTTTTCATGATTCGTTTTGTTGAAAAAATGCTTAGTGGAATCATCACGATACAAATCAATGCTAAAAAAGGATTAATCATCAGCATTAATACAACGCTTCCTAAAATGGTAATCAAATTAGAAAATGCTTGCGTCGTTACTTGTTGCAATGAAGTCCCAACTGTATCAATATCATTCGTAACGCGGCTCAGAATATCTCCATTTGCAGTGCGATCAAAATATCCTAACGGAAGTCGCATTATTTTAAAACTAATGTCTTTTCGAAACTGCAATAGCGTTTTCTGCGTAACTGCTGTAATGACTATATTCTGAATTAATGAAAAAATAGCATTAAACAGATATAGGCTTGCTAAAATCACTAAGAACCACGCAATACGATGAAAATCAATATCTGTTTGATTCAGCAAACGATTTTGCATGACATCCAGCACACGCGCCAGCATATATGGTGTAAACAATGCACATAGTGATGCTACTACTGCACAACTGACCGCTATCGCTACACTTCCCTTTAATTTACCTATATAGCGAATTAATCTCTTTAAGGTCGCTTTGAAATTCTTTGCTTTGGGAACAGCACCAAGACCTTTTTTCCCTCCGGGCTGTACCCCTTCCTGTCCACTTTGCTCCATTTTTGACTTCATGGATTTTTTCATTTCCATCTGATAGCTCATCAGCATTTTTTCCTGTGGTGTCATAGATGAAATATCTTTTTTTATTTCTTCAATGGGTTTCTTTTCCTGTATCATCATGCATCCACCTCGCTTTCTGTAAGCTGGGATAATGCTATTTCCCGATATACCTTGCACTCTTTTCGTAACTCATTATGTGTACCCTGTCCAATAATTCGACCATTTTCTAATACAATGATTTTATCTGCATCCATAATTGTACCAACTCTTTGGGCAACAATAATCATAATTGCATTTTTCACTTCCTGTTTAAGCGCCTGCCTTAACGTAGCGTCTGTCTTAAAATCGAGTGCAGAAAAACTATCATCAAAAACATAAATATCTGGTTTTCTAACCAATGCCCGCGCAATCGCCAAACGCTGTTTCTGTCCGCCCGAGAGGTTTGCACCTGCTGGTGTGATGTATGAATAAATTCCAAATTCCTTTTCCTCGATAAAGCTTTTTGCCTGTGCGATTTCTAAGGCATATTCCACCTCTTCCTCCGATGCATTTTGCTTTCCATAGCAAACATTTTCAAAAATGCTCCCTCCAAATAGAAAAGCCTTTTGCGGAACCATTCCCACGCGGCTACGAAGCTGTTCCTGCGAAACACTTCGGATATCTATGCCGTTAATTTGAATGGAACCAGCTGACACATCATAAAATCGATTGAGCAAGCTTAAAATGGTGCTCTTCCCTGAACCAGTTCCTCCTATAATTGCCAGAGTCTCCCCTGCCTGAACTGAAAAATCAATATCTGAAAGAACCTTTTCATCTGCTCCTGGATATAAAAAATCCACATGTTGAAAAGACAAAGAAACCTTTTCTACCTCTGGGAAATGAAGGGGTTGCTCTGGATCCTGAATAGAGGGTTCTGTTTGAAGCACTTCATTAATTCGCCCTGCGCTGGTAATAGCACGTGGCAACGTAACCATTAGCATTGATGTCATCATTAGCGACATTAATATCATAGAAACATATTGGATAAAGGCCTGTACATCACCATATGTGGTAATGCCTTTCACCATATTATGACCGCCGTTCCATATAATAAGAATGTTAGCACCATTTACACATAGTGTCATAATTGGTAGTAAAATAGTCATAACTCGATTTGCTCGTAACGCAATTTGCATCAAATCCTGAGAAGCTTCATTAAAATGCTTTTCTTCATATTTCTCTTTATTAAAGGCTCTTATTACCCGCATTCCATTTAATATTTCACGAATTACCTGATTGACATGGTCTAGTTTTTGCTGATTTATTTTAAACAATGGATTTACCTGAATCAATATCAAAAATACCAACGCAATACTAACTGGTAGAATGCACAGAATAATCCATGACAATTCCGGTGCCGTCAGATAAGCCATAATAATTCCACCAATACACATAATTGGCGCTGTTAACATCATCGTAAGCATTTGTGCTAGAACTGTCTGCAATTGCAATACATCATTTGTCTGTCGGCTGATCAAAGAAGATACTTCTGTTTTTTCCAAATCTCCCTGCGACATATGGCAGATATGTGCAAACAGACCACCTCGCAAGTCTCTGGAAAATCCCATTGACACAATCGACGAAATTTTATTACTCATAATCATACACAGCATCGCTATAATAAGCACTACAAGCATAATAGCCGCTGTAATCCAAATCGTTGCATATGAATTAAATCCTATTCCCTGATTTATTATTTTTTTACTTAGCATAGGGAGCGTCAGATTTGACATCGTAGAAAGTAATACAAAACAAATAATAATCATTACCTTGCCTCTGTAAGGCTTCAAATATTTCATAAATAGCTTAATCATTCATTTACCCTTTCCTTCCTCGTAGACCCTGAAGATTCTATCTGGATGTCACTTTATTTCATATTACTGTGATATCTCAGTTTCTTCGAGATATATGATTGCATATGTAGTGAAATTTCTCGTCTTTACTGTAATGGTATCTCTTCTCTTATCCTTGTCTTTCATTTCATATACACTATTTTTCCCCATTTTTACAAGCTTAAATGTACCACCACTCCTGTTTTTCATTTGCGCTTTTGGAATCGTGAATTGCAAGGATACTGTCCTACCCGTCTTTGTAATATACTTCGTATATAAGCCCTCTATGGTTTTGGATAAATCCAACGAAAAATAATTTATCACTATATACTCTCGTGTCTTATATCTTTTCTGCAATGCCTTATTCATCGCAAGCATCTCGTTTTTTGAGATACTATTTACTGCCAGCGATATTGTCGCATCTCTTCCCTCCTGCATTCTATCTTGCTCTGCCGCTGTAAATAATAAATCCATTAACGTCTTCTTTGCCGTTTTCACAATAAGCCCCAGCGAAGTTTTGCCCTTTTTCACCTCTAGGGCAGTTGTTCCACGAGACACTGTTGGCGCAGTCTCCTTTATGATGGGTACTACATTCACTGTTATGATTGGTTCCTGGCTCTTTACAGTAGTTGTTTCCTCTTCGGCTATCTTATCCCATTGCGCATAATAAATCGCGCCCATAGGAATACTGCCTACTGTGCCTGGCATTTTTTCACTTCCACTCCTTGAAGTATACCATCCCAAAAAAGTATATCCATCTCTTACAGGATTGGAGGGCATAATAAAAGTCGTGCTATCTGTTGCCTTACGCCCTACAAGTCGGTAAGTGTCATCTCCCGCACTTATATTATTCATAAATGCCACAATTGGAAATTCATCGTTTCCCACCTGTATCCATGAATTAGCGGCAGAGACTGTTCCGTTATTTATGTTTCCAAAATAGTAAGAACCCGCCTGATTTCTTCCAATAATTCCTCCCGTTTTTCCTCCTGTATTACTTATTGCTCCGTTATTTGTGCAAAACAGAACATAGGTATCATTCTTGAGCGCCAGCGTTGCACCGTCGACTGATGTACTATTTCCTACGATACCACCTACTGCGCCAAGACCAAGTGTCTGACTAACACTTCCATTATTTATACAATGAGAAATTGTACTTCCATCGTAATTTCTACCAACCACACCACCCGCAAATGAAGCATTCGTTGACATATATTGCAATTCAACACTGCCATTATTCGTACATTTTGTAGTTGTGGCTCCCGTCATATTATAGCCGACAACACCTCCTATATGAGAGGATGTACCCAATACTGTATTGGATGTCGTTGTGGAACAATTACTTACTACTCCCCCTTTATTATAACCGACGATACCTCCCATATTAGAAGTTCCCGACAATTGGCAAGATGCCTGACAATTATCTATTGAACCTCCATCTAAAAATCCACTGATACCACCTATCATTCCTTGTGCTGCTGTGGTAGTAAGTACCCCTTGTACCTTTACATTTTTAATACTTCCAGAAGCACCACCAAACAACCCCTGCCAGACTTTGCTTGCACTTATCGTCAGATTAGAAACCGTGTGACCGCGTCCATCAAAGTTCCCCTGGTAATAGCCTGTTAAAGGTCCCATAATTGGTATCCAATTAGCATAACCTGACAAATCAATATCTGATGTCAGGTAGCCACTTGCTCCAGGCTCTGCGGCAGGGGCATTCATACTGAGACTATTATAACTTACACCATCTAATTGCAGAATCTGAAAATCTGTCTGTGTTGCCCAATTTCCAGAAGTTAAATAAGAAAAAGCAAGTAGCTGCTCTGGTAAAGATATTTCATATGCACCATCTTCGACCTTATTTAATGAAACTGTACCACCTGCTCCAAACACAGTTTTGACATTCCCTTGATAGAAAACTGTAGTAAGAACAAAGAGTCCGATGAATATTGTTTTTGCTATCCTGCCCTTGCAGATTTTGTTCATAATACTATTATCCCCTTCTCACTGGACGAAATGGGTATTTGCCGTTCTTACGATCTGCATAATATCCATCAAAACCAAACTGGAAGTTACATCCCCAGCCAAATGTTGCATCATAGGTAGTAGATGCCATATAAAATCCTTGTGGTGCTATATTTGTATTCGGAAACAGTTCTGGATAAAACCAGGTGTCACCGTCTTCTAAATTGATCAGTGTACCTAATTCCTTAATATTTGGAAGACACCAGTCATCATATCCACCTAAACGAAGCTCCTTGCAATATTGTAAAGCCTCTGTCAGCGTAAGTAATGGTGTTTCCTCCTGCATCCACATCAGACCTGTACACAAATCAGTTACTGTTCTGTCTGCATTTACCCTAAAGCACTTTCTGAAATCCTTGTCATGAAAACTCAGCCCCCCTGAGCGAACTGCACGAACATAAGCTTTTGTTTTCTTTGGATAACCAATACAGCATCCATAGCCAAAATAAACGCCCCACGCTAGCACGGGATCTCCTTTATGTTCCTGTCCGCTCCAATAAAACTCTGCCTTTGCATCTGGAAAAAATTCCTCTGTGATTGCTGGAATAGAACCATCATATAGTGCCAGACTTCGAAGTTCTTCTCGATTCGGCAATCTCCAATCAGAATACCCTTGATAAACCACTTGATTTAATGTCTCTACAAATTTCTTTGCTTCTTCCCAGGTAAACAACTCTTCTTCATGTGAAGTATCCCAAAACAGACCTGTATTTTGATCCTTTACTATTTTTGTGACAGCATCTCTTTCATAGGAAAGCGGACTCGTTACCCTGGTCGCATCTAACCCTTGATATCTCTCGTTTGTTGTCAGACAACCTTCTACATCATAAACCTTGTTTTCTCCAGTATGTGTTATAATCGTTTTTACAGTCTCTTCCACTATCTCTGTTTCTCGTACTGCACGAAATAACAAGGGCGCCATCTTTCCCCCATAATAGCCATCATAACCAAAGCAGAAATTAGTGACCCATACATAATAATCCTGAAAAAGAGAAGATGAAAAATAGTGAAGAAGCGGAGGTGCTAATCCCTCTGCGGGAAAAAAATCTTTAAAATACCACCAGCTATCTTTGAACTCCAGATTTAAAATTGTATTTAACTCTTTTATATTTGGAAGACGCCAATCTGTATATCCCCCTAGATTCATCTCTTTACATTTTTTTTCTGCTTCGTATAAATTACATCTCTCGTTTTCACCTTTTTGCCACATCAATCCTGTCGCGGCATCTGTAATTGTACCATCTTTATTATCAGTAAAACGGCTACTGTCCGATTCTCCAAAACGTCTGTCTCTTCCGCCACGAACAGCAAGAACATATCTGCCTGTATTCATACTTTTTGCTATACCACTTCCAAAACCAGAATATAATACCCAGCCAAAGTAGGGTTGCATTTCGTATCTATCCTTTGTCCAGTAATCTCCAATTGGACAATTTTCAAATATTGTACGGTTAATAACACTCTCTTGCAAGCCATAATCAAAAATAGAACGCAACTCATCCTTATTGGGCAGCCGCCAATCATTGTAACCACCATAATTTGCTGCATTCATTTTATCAATATATATACTTTTTGCATCTTGAAAATGATACGTATCTCCGCAATAATTTACGTCTTCTTTATGGGCAGACTTTACTTCCCAATACAAGCCCGTGTTGCTATCTCCAATTACCCTGACGCCATCCTCACGGTTTGCAGAAAAAGGCATCTTTTTCTTTTCTGCAGAATATTTTTCAAAAAAATGAATACCCGATTTACAATATGACTCTATATTTTTCATGGAAGCCCCTTTCTTTCACCGATCACTTTCCTGTCATTAATTTTTTGAGATACTCATTGGTGGATAAACCTCATTGTCAATTACAACATCGATAATGACTGGTTCCTGCAAAGCAATCGCCTGCTCTAATACACCCTCCAGATTCTTTACGTCTTCTACACGAAAAGCTTTTGCTCCGCAGGCTTCGGCATATTTTAAATAATCTGGGTTAGGTACGTCCATATATGCATACTCTCCAAACATATTTAACAAGAATTTTTTAATAACATTAAACTCTCCATTATTAAAAATGACCCACACAACTGGGATATGATAAACAACTGCCGTTATTAATTCAAATCCTGCCATTAGGTAACAGCCATCCCCGCTTCCAGAAATTACAACTTTATCCGGATTTGCGCACTTCACGCCAATAGCACCATTTGTGTGACTTGCCATAGGTCCAAAAGAACCTGGATTTTGATATCGTTGATTCTTATCAAGACTCATGTAACTGCTTAGCCAAAGCATATGAGAGCCCGCATCCCCTAAAATAATGGCATTTTCTGGCGCCACCTTACAAATTGTCTTTGCAACATCTGCTGGATGAATTTTTCCTGGATGTTTCACCTGACTCAGCGGAGAATTGATCAATTTTTTCGCTTTATCTAATGCCGGTTTCACTAATGCCTTTGCTTTTCCCATTTTTTCCATGTCTGCAAGAATAGCCTTTAGCGCAAGCTTACAATCCGCACATACTGGGTATGTTGCTTCGTATACTTTACCTATTTCCTCTTTATCAATATTAATGTGAATTAATGTCTTCGCATCATATAAACTTTCATCAAAAGCAAACGTTGCATTTTCTGCAAAACTATTTCCTAATGCGATCACTGTATCTGCCATTCGAAACTGCTCCATTGCCAACAAATCTCCTGATGTTCCAAAAACACCAGCCGAAAGAGCATGATTTTCTGGAAGGTATCCTTTCGCATCCATAGTACTTAAAAACGGAATCTGATATGTCTCAATTAGATTTATCAGTTCCTCTTTACAGTCACTTCGTATGCAGCCATATCCGACTAGTACCACCACGTTCTTGTTGTCAGCTAGTTTTTCACTCAAAAAGTCTGCTATAGCATTTATTGTTTCCGGTTTTGCCTGATATTTTTTATATACTGGGTGAATGTCTCTAAAATTAGTCACTTCAGCAATTGTAATATTCTTTGGGATATGAATATGTACTGGTCCAGGTCTGCCATCAAATGCCAACGTCAATGCTTCTTCCATGATATTGCAGATTTCATTGGGATCTTCTACTATGAAAGATTTTTTTGTTTCAGCACTGAACATTTTCTGTGAGTCTGGTGTTCGATTCATACCGCTGGATTCATTTAAGGCTCCTTTTCCTCTTTGTGCCTTTGAAGTATAGCCTGTAATCGCCAAAACTGGCAAGGAATCATAGTATGCAACAGCAAGCCCCTGAAACAGATTAAATGCCCCTGGTCCACCTGTCGCGAAACAAACGCCTAAATTATCCGGATTAAACATTGTATACCCACAAGCCATAAAGGAAGCTGCCTGTTCATTTCTAACTATCACTGTTTCTATTGTTTTCGAATCCCGCAGACTTAACAGCATAGAAGCATTGACCTGTCCTGTTGAGCCAAATACATGACCTACTTTTCCTGAATTTTCTAATAGCTTTACTACTGCCTGATTTACGTCCATTTTTTCTCCCTTCAGCTAAGTCACATGATTTATAGATTGCCTAATTTGTCTGTGTATTCTATTACACATTCTTCTATTTCTTTCAAATCCGTTTCTGGATTCCATTTATCTTTGTTAAACTCACCTCTGGCTGTTTTGGGTGGGTGCTCATCAAATAACACGCCGCCACATGCGGTCTCATCTAATTGATGAGAATCAAAAAATAAATAAATACGATCCTTTGGCACCTGCGTCACCTCTGCAAGTGTATTAATAAATACATCTGCTACTATTTTCTTTTGTTCCTTTGTCATTTCAATACTCTTCACTGATATTACTGGCATAGTTTTACCCTCTCTTGCTAAATTGTTTTCCACACTAAATGCAATAAAGCTGCCATTTTCCAAACTGTCGGAAAATGACAGCTACCTAACCAAACTACTATCTAGTCAACGCTGACAATCTATTTTTTATACTTATCTGGGTTTGCCAGCACCTCTACTAATGCATCTCCATATGCACGAGAAGATTCAACTGATGCTGCCGTTACAAAAGGCCATGATATATTAGCTTCTGGATCTTCACGACTGGCATTATTTCTTGCAACACAATTTCCATTTACGCCTACTGCATCACGAATCAAATCTTCTACTGGATAAAGGAAACCTGGTGTATGTACATCTGTTCCTTTGTTATCTGGCGTAGCGCCATACAATTCATAGGAAGCATCCATATCTGGTCCGTAAAAATCCCATGCACGTGGGTGCGCTGTAACGGTATGTCCATAAACAACTGACTTATAATCCAACTTTGGATCACGACAGAATACTAAAGTTGCAACTGCATAGCAAAGAGAGCCAACTACTTTGTCTGCTCTGACAGCATCCAAAATAAGCTTATGTGTATTGTAATCATTTGCAATATCAATCATTGCACCTAGACCACCTGTCAAAACCAATGCATCATAATCTTTCATATCGCATTCTTTAATTTTTTTAGGATTATCCCATTCCGTTCCATCTACCAGTTCTTTAATGCGGTCACAAACATCTTTAGGATTTGTCTTATACTGCTGTACCCCATCAAAAAAATCAGGATCTACAGAAATCTGCAGCGGAAGTGGCTTTTTCCCATAAGGTGTAGCCAGTGTCAATACATGACCTGCCTTTTTCAGTGCATCCCATGGAGCCTGCAATTCCTCTCCCCAAGATCCCATATTTGTTGCCAATACTAAAACTTTTGCCATAACCATTACCTCCTACTTGTGTGTTTATAGTTAACTAATTTCTTTTGGAACATCCTCTTTAATAGGGTTGAAAATATCAATAGCCTCTGTTTCCCCCACTGTAATAAATTTGTGTTTTACCTCTGGTGGGACAAAATAGCAGTCTCCCGCATGAATCTCATATTCTTCTTGGATTTTTCCGTCATCAAAATAAATTTTAAAACCACCTTTGATCACGTAACCAAACTGCTCAGCAGGGTGACTATGCCATTCTACAATACTTCCATCCTCCATATTCCAATGCAGTCCGTTCATTCTCTGGCCTCTTCCAAGCTCCTGCATCAAAATACCTTCACCTGTTTTCTTCTTTCGAAGCGAACTTCCAATAATAATCGAATTCTCGTACATCATGTCCTCCTATCATGAAATCTTAGCCAGAATAGCTTTTGCAAAAGCAGCAAAATCTCCGCCGGTCCTGGCAGTCACTAAATCCTCATCTATGTATATGTTTTGATCGCAATAAATCATTCCGGCATTTTCAACATGAGAGATAATATTATTATGACATGTCACTTTGCGTCCACTAAAAATATCCTTTAGTGGTCCCGCAATCCATAAGGAATGACAAATAAAACCTTTTACTATAGTCTTATCCTTCATGATTCTTTCGATAAAATTTACAGCTGGAGATTTTTCCTTTGGCTTCTCTGCATATAATAAATAATCTGCAACATAGCCTGCCGGAAGAATAATGGCTGAAAATTTCTTTAAATCCTCTTCTGAAAGTTCCTCAAAACTATGGTTGACCTGACACTCCATCGACAACTCCATTCCTTTAAATGTTAAAGCAGGCTGTCCCCATAAACGAGTTAATAACACTACCTCATAACCCTCTTCCGGAAAGCGGTTCATATAATATATGATTTCCTTATCGATAAATCGGTTTTCCAACAATATTCCTATCTTTTTCATACCATTCCCCCGCACTTATACTTATTCGATAATCTTGATAAAGTTATCCAATCCTGTCATGTCTACTACGGATCTAACTACTTCGTTTGGATTCTTCAAAAATACGTCTGCCTCATACCCGATCTTCTGTTTGGTAAAAATAATAACACGAAGTCCTGCACTCGCGATATATTCTAACCCGCTTGCGTCAAATGTAATCTTACTGATTTTCTCACCAACATATTTTTTCATTTCTTCCAAAAGTGGTGTTGCATTATTGGCATCCAAACTGCCAGATAAAATAACATCCAGTTCCTCGCCGTTCTTTTTTGTTTCAAAGTTAAAAGTCATAATTCTGTTTCTCCTTTACATTATGCTAATAAAATGACCATACTTCGGTCTGCAACATTAATACTCATATCATCGTTCTGCACTACTTTCTCTGTATTTGAGCTGATTAACGGCTTCCACCGCTTACCCGCTGGTACCGTTGGGAGATGAAATGTACGGGACTCCCAGTGAGCATTTACTGCAACATAGATAAAATTATCTGTTTTCTGCTTATATTTTTCTTTTTCTTCTACAAACATAAAACCAAATGTCAATGTTGGCTGTGTAACATCTATTTGCCATGGTTGCTCGCCATGGAGCGAAAACTCTGGATAATCCGTGGCATTCTTCCCATCAAAAAAATCATCACTCCGTAAAACTGGATGTTCTTGACGAAACCGAATCAGTTTCTGTACATAATCATGTAAATCTTTATGCCCCTCTAATCGTGTCCAGTCTAGCCATGAAATTTCATTGTCCTGACAATAAGCATTATTATTTCCAAACTGGGTGTTTGCAAATTCATCCCCTGATAGCAACATCGGAATCCCTCGGCTCATCAATAATAGCGTGATTGCATTCTTCATTTGTCGGTATCGCAAAGTCAGAATTTCTTTGTCCTGTGTCTCTCCCTCTACGCCACAATTCCAACTTTCATTATCATTGCCTCCATCTTGGTTATTCTCACCATTCATTATATTATGTTTCTCATTATAAGAAACTAAATCATATAAAGAAAAACCGTCATGGCAGGTAATGAAATTAATGGAAGCGTTAGAAGAGCGATTACCATATAAATCTCTGGAACCATTTATCCTCTGTACTAATTCCGGAAATGCTTCCATCCCGCCCTTGATAAACGTTCGTACACAGTCACGATATCTTCCATTCCATTCGGCCCATCTTCCCCATGCTGGAAAACTGCCAACCTGATATAATCCGCCTGCATCCCATGCCTCTGCAATCAGTTTACACTCTGAAAGAATGGCATCATGCGCCAAAATTTCTAACAGTGGCGGACTCGTCATTGGGGCGCCTCTCTCGTCTCTGGACAGAATAGACGCTAAATCAAAGCGAAAACCATCTATGTGGTAATCCGCCGCCCAATAGCGTAGGCAATCCAAAATGCAATTACGAACAATAGAATTATTACAATTCAATGTGTTACCACAACCGCTAAAATTATAGTAATAGCCCTCTGGTGTCAGTAAATAATATGTTTTATTGTCTATCCCGCGATAGGATATATAAGGCCCTTTTTCATTTCCTTCTGCAGTATGATTAAAAACCACATCCAGTATCACTTCAATACCATTGCGATGTAGCTCCTTAATCAGATTTTTTAATTCATCTACTTCTAACCCCAGTGGTGCAGATGCTGCATATCCAGCCTTTGGCGCAAAGAAGCCCACTGTGCTGTATCCCCAGTAATTATATAGTTTGTTGCCATCAATCTCTCTGGCATTTTCGAATTCATCAAATTCAAAAATTGGCATTAACTCAATACAGTTAATTCCTAATTCTTTTAAATAAGGAAGTTTATCTCTTAAGCCTGCAAAAGTGCCTGGATACTTTGCTCCTGAAGATTCATGTTTTGTAAGACTTCGGACATGAGCCTCATAAATTACCAAATCACTCATTGGCAACCTTAATGGTACATCTCCCTGCCAGTCAAAATCATCATATATAATTTTCCCACGATGTTGAAAATTATTTTCCCAGTTTGGCTCTTTTCCCCATACTGTTCTACCCGATATTGCTTTAGCATAGGGATCTAGAAGTACTTTTGTTCGATCAAATCTATCCCCATTTTCCGGATTATATTCTCCATCCATACGGTATCCGTATTCTACAGTTTCATAGTCAACATCAAATACAATCATAGAATACACGTTACCAATTTTAAACTCATTGGGAAAAGGGATTACCACATAAGGTTCTTCTTCTCCATAGTGATATAATAAAAGCTCACAGTGAGTAGCCCTATTTGAAAAAATCGAAAAATTCACTCCATCCGGAACAATACTGGCGCCATATGGTAACACTTTTCCAATACGATACTTCACCCCAAGTAACTCATGTGTGGGATAGCTGTCAATACGCACCATACTTACCTCCGATTTACTCTACTGGTACTAAAGTTACTTTGATTTTTGGTCTATAATTCGTTGCCGGAATAGTTACAGTCAAATTCTCTGCATCGAAATGACTCCATGGATTTCCATCTACAGTAACTTCTGCTATCTTTACTGAACCTTTTGGTAGAATATCTGGCTCTACACGAAGAATATTATTTCTAAATGCTCCTGGCATAGGCTTAAAATACAAGTCCAAAGGTTTTTTCGTGTTGAGCAGATTTGTATAAACCGCTCCTAAATATGCAAGTTCCACAGAATGATATGCACTCATGGAATGACTTCCCTTCAATCTTTCTGTTCCTAGCAAGTAGGGAATACCATTATTTAAAACATTGAAGTATACGGCACCATCCTCATGATCTAAGAAAAATGCATTATAAAATGAAGCGGATTCTCTTGCATACTTCAGATATTCTTCGTCCTTTAACACACCATATAAAATCTGATATGCTAAAATTCCCTGCTCCTGCTGCCACCATGCTTTTCTGTCATGCCAAGCAAAACGATGAAAATTCTCGCCGTCTGCTTTATTTCTCTCCATTACATCATACCAGCCAAATCTTTGTACATCCATTCCAACGGTTGGCATGATCTCTGCAATTTTCTTTGCAAACGCAACATATTCTGGTTTTGCTTTATAGTTATTCACACGCATCAGGTTCCATGCGATTTTTAGATTATGTCCAATAACACCACGGTTCTGCTGCCAACCCCACTGATAGTCATGTGACCAATCTTCATTAAATTTTTCCTGTACAAACGGACTGTGTTCATAATCCTGGAACATCTCTGTAATCGTATCTGCCGTAGACTCCAAGAAATCGTAATATTTTTGTTCTCCTGTAGCCAAGCAGAGGTTAATCAAATATGCTGGTGCATGATCTCCCACAGAATTCCAATTCTTTTTCCCTTTATTTGCACCTAACGTATCGGATCTGGCATCTAAGAAAATAGGATCAATGTGAGAAAAATATCCTCCCTTTTCTTTATCCTTAAAAAACTTCTCAAACAAATCCATTGTCATCTCAATGTCACGCATAATGGCAGGATTTCCTGTGATACGATAGGTCTGTGTCAGTCCAGCTAATGCATAAATCTGCTCATACATCGGTATCGCATCATAATCATCACCAAACTCTGATGTGAAAACCTTATGCTCTTTTCCATTCTTTACATCAATTCCATGATACCAGTATACAATATTCTCATCTGTATCATAAAATTTCATATGCTCTTGCAAATATGCAGAACCCTTCTCGGCTCCCTCTAAAAATCTATCCTCGCCAGTCAACATATACGCAGAAGCCAAACCATAAATCAAACGAGAAATCGTATCTGTCTCCTGTCGGAAAGAATCCTTCTGTGCGCCAGTCAATGCAAGAGACGTACGATAATTATCATAATCAATTTCTCCGCCGAACTGCGCCTGTATAAAGAAATCGGCAATCTGCTCTGCCTGTTCGATCCACCATGCAGGCTCCTCAAAACGGAAATTTTTAATGTCTTTTCCCACAAAATCTATACACTTAGCTTCGAATGCATACTCTTCACCTGCATCTGGATAAAAAATACCATAAACAAAAAGCACGCGTCCTTCCGTCAACATACTCGGAATCTGTAGCGTACAATCCATATATGGCTCACCTAAATTACGAAGCATTCTTGCGTAAAGATTGCTTCCTAAAACCACCGTATAAATTCTTCCATCTGTTGTTTTCATCCGAAAACTGTCTTTTTTGTCAAAATCAATCACATAACCCGAAATCAGATCTGAAAACTCAAATTTCTCTAGCTTCATCTTTTCCCCTCATTTCTGTATGCTTTATGCATCTGTCAAATTTTTTCCAACAAAACTTCTTGAATTATTTTTTTAAGAACTTCCACACAGTACCGTAGATTTTATAACTAAATACAATTTTAGCATAAAGCGAATTTTTCGTCTACCTTATATTTCCTTCTTATTTTTCCTTCTTTTTTTCCCTTCTTAAGTTTCTGCAGTTTTATCTACAGTACCTTTCATCTATAGGCTTCGCTATATTCGCCTTCATTGAAATGCCCAAAAAATAAGGAATCCCTATTCATTTATAGGTTTTAATAATCCATTACCATTTCTCGAAGCGCCTTACCTCCCGGAACAATTGGCAATACGTTTGCCTCCTCTTCCATGATGAATTCAATTAATGTTGGTCCTACCTTATTTCTTTTGGCAAAAGTGAATGCTTCATCTATCTCATCTTCTTTTTCTACACGAATACTTTTTATCTCATAACTTTCAGCAAGCTTCATATAATCGGGCAAATAAGGAGGACATTTCTTTCCCTTCTGGCAGATTCCCTCCCCACAGCTTTTTCTTCGCTTCAGACAGGTACTGGAATATCTCTTTTCAAAAAACATTTCCTGCCACTGCCTTACATTCCCCAAATAAGAATTATTGAATATACAAATAATAACAGGAAGTTCATATAGGGCGGCTGTAGCCAGCTCCTGTATATTCATTTGAATCCCCCCATCTCCTGATATACAAATAACATCTACTTCTGGGTTTCCTATTTGTGCGCCGATAGCTGCTGGAAGTCCAAATCCCATGGTTCCAAGTCCACCCGAGGTCAGCATTCTTCTATTTTCATCTAATTCAATAAACTGTGTAGTCCATAGTTGATTCTGCCCTACATCTGTAACCACAATGGATTTTTTGAATGTCGCATTGATATGTCGCAAAATAGAATCCGGCGTAAGTTTTGAATATTCCTTTATTTGAATCGGAAATTCATTTTTCCATTGCAAAAGTTTTTGTATCCATTTTTCTTCTTCCGTTTTCCATCCTGACATCTCTTCTTGATCCATGCATTTCACTAACTCTTCCATAAACATTCTGGCATCTGCTACTATTTCTAAATCTGCCTTTATATTTTTTGAAAGAACCTCTAGCACAATGTCTGCATGAATAATATACGCATTCTTTGCAAATTCACTTATTTTTCCCGTAATTCTATCATTAAACCGTGTTCCTATAGCTAACAGTAAATCGTACTGATCCACCGCCATATTGCAGGCATAGCTTCCATGCTGTCCTATATTCCCCAGATAGAGCGGATGGCTGGTAGATATGGCGCCTTTTCCCATAATAGTAGTAATAATAGGAATCTGTGCTTTTTCTACGAATTCTTTTAATTCATTTTGTGCTGAACTAATGAAAACGCCTCCTCCAATAAGTAGAACCGGTCTCTTCGACTCTTTGATTCTCTCTATCGTTTCCAAAGCCTTGTTTTTTATATATTCTGTTTGACTAACTTCTTCTCTCTCTGGCTTCCATACTTCGTAATTATCTTCTCCATATGCCACCTGGATGTCTTTTGGAATATCTACAACAACTGGCCCCGGTCTTCCGCTTTTTGCTACATGAAAAGCTTCTTTTATAATTTCCTGTAATTCCTCTCTTTTTTTCACTGCAAAAGCTGCTTTACAAATACTTTTGGTTATATCCACGATATCAACTTCCTGAAATGCATCTCTTCCTATTAAATGGGTTGGTACCTGTCCAGTGAAGCAAACAAGCGGCACACTATCATAATTGGCGGTCGCTATTCCAGTTACCAGATTCGTAGCACCTGGTCCGCTGGTCACAAGACACACACCAACCTTTCCTGTAGATCTTGCATATCCATCTGCCGCATGTATTAATCCCTGCTCATGTCTTGGCAGAATCACTTCTATTTCGTTCTCTCCATAGAGTGCATCAAACAAATCAATTGCCATGCCACCGGGGTATGCAAAAAGCTTCTCCACTTTTTCTTTTTTTAATGCCTGGATAAATAACTCACTTCCCTTTACTCTCATTTTATTCTTCTCCCTTTCTGTTTACAGACGAAACATCATACTTTAGGTACAAAAAAAGCCCTAAGCCAATTGATTATCAGCTTAGGGCGAATGATTTCATCCGTGTTACCACCTAAATTCAGGAACTGTGTTCCTGCACTCTGTCAGTACGGAAATAATTCCTCCTGACATAAAACAAATCAGTACGGATATTACATCGATACCTTTTCCATATAACGTTGGAAATTCCGTTGAAGCCTACTTGATGTTCATCTTTCGGTTCACTGCTTGGAGGTGATTTTCGAAATTTCCCGATAAAGACTCGCACCAACCGTCTTCTCTCTGTCATCATAGAAAATTCTACTTTTCCTCGTCATCACATGTATCTGTCTATATAATTGTTATTATGATAGCATCGTTAATTTTTTTTGTCAATATTTGTTCCTCTTGCTTTATAATGGAACAAATGGGATCTTCATGAATCAATAACCGGTTCTGTAATCCTCCATCTATCGTATTGTACATCACTGAAATTGAATGTGTAGTATTTGACTCCTATTTCTGGTGGATGGCAAAAAATTCAGCATTCTAAAAATTTTGGACTGGCGCTCTTTAAGAAGATTTCCTGCACTCCATGCCTGAAGTACTTTAACATGCAAACTTAATTTCTCGATCTCTTTTGCGTTGTCAATTCCCCATAAAAAAGAACTACTTATTTTTTTGTTTATAAAATAGCTATGCACAACATCAAAAAACATATGTGCCTCCGGAAAATTAGCCGCTAAAAGTTCTAGTATCTCTGTAACTTCTTTTTCTGAAAAATACATAAGCAGACCTTCTGCGATGATGATAACCCTGCTGTCTTTTGAAACATTTACTTCTTGCATCCATGTCGAATCTAAAACTGATCTCGAAATAAATCTGATACGCTCATTTTCAGAAAAAAACTTCTCGCGAAATATGATGACTTTTGGCAAATCTAAATCATACCATTTCAGATACCCATTATCTATTCTAGATATCCGCGTGTCCAGTCCAGCACCAAGATTGATAATGGTCGCATTGGGGTCTTTAGATAAAATTTCACTTACTTCTTCGTCAATTACTTTTGTACGCGCCAAAATACCATGTGTTGCTATTTCACCACCGTCAACTATCATATGCTCGGTGTTAATCTCCTTGAAAATTTCTGCTGATTTTTTATCCAAAATAATCGCATTATCCTTTGCGGATTCAGTAGCTCGCGCCGCCAGAGGAATAAATAGTGTTTCTGAAATCGGCAACATACTATCTCTATTTTTTGATTCTACAAAATCTGCATTTTTATATACCACTTTTTATCTCCTCTCCATTAAACGTCAATAGCGGTGCATATAAATCCGGTCTTCTGTCTCTAAAAACGCCCCATGCACGTCTGGTTATTGCAATTTGATCCAAATCAAATTCTGCCGTTATTATGCCTTCTGTCTCTCTATCCATCTGTGCAACAATCTGCCCATGCTCGTCTGCTATAAAGGAAGAACCGTAAAAACAAATATGATAATCCTCACAATACTCTGTACCGATTCTGTTGGATGCAATCACTGGTATCAGATTTGCACCGGCATGTCCTTGCATTACCGTTCTCCAATGTGGCATTGAATCAAAAGTTGATTCATTTTTATCCGGTTCAGAACCTATCGCTGTGGGATATAGCAATAATTCAGCTCCTTCTAAGGCCATAATTCTGGCTGCTTCAGGATACCATTGATCCCAGCATATCCCACAGCCAATAACAGCATATTTTGTTTTCCAGACTTTAAATCCCGTATCCCCTATATTAAAATAAAATTTTTCACTATACCCTGCACCGTCAGGAATGTGGCTTTTTCTATAAACGCCTAAAATGCTTCCATCCGCATCTATAATTGCCAGGCTATTATACATTGCCTGGTTATCTTTTTCAAAAAAACTAATGGGCAGCACGACATCTAATTCTTTTGCTAATTTTTGAAAATGCTTTAGTGCTGGATCGTCCTCTTTTCGTAATGCTAATTTGAAATTTTCATCCAGCATTTTCTGACAAAAATAGTCTGTTTGAAATAATTCCTGTATTAAAATAATTTGTGCTCCCTTTGCAGCCGCCTCTCTTACCAGTTTTTCTGCTTTGTGAATATTACCACCTCTTTCAAATCCGCAGCTTTTCATTTGTGTTGCAGCAACTTTCACTTTTTTCATCAAAATCACCGTCCCTTTAATAAACTGTTTTGAGACGATTATAGCATACTTATTAGCGTGGCGCTATAATAGGTATTAGTACAGATTATCCAGTAATATATTTTAATCATGTTGATACTTTTATCCTCATAGAAATAGCCTCCTATGATTTTTTGCTTTATCATAGAAAGCTATTATAATTGGGGTTAAAATGAAGCTATTCCTTTTCTCCCATCTCTGAGGCGGAGGCTGCATTTAATACCATTATCTTTGAAATCTTGCCTTCGGCATCAAACTCAATTCCTAAGATTCTTCCTTCTTTGATTTCAGTTAGCGCACCCTGTACCTCAGTGTCATCCTGTTTAACCTTAGTGTGATTAAATTTACACGTATACAGCATGCTGTCTTAAAAAGAATATTTTCATGCTGCAATTTCCTTTTGCACTTATTGTATGCAATAACTGTTAAGAAATTGTGTGCTAAATGTGAGAATTTTACGCTATTTTTTATACTGAACTTTGACAAATAGTAACACTTCCGTTTTTAAATGGTAGCCATGCTGATAAATCAGTTTCTTTTTTACAAAATTAAGTGAATATACAGCCTTATAAATCAAACTGCCCCTTGCCAAAATTGGCAGGGGGCAACTCAAAATATCTACAAACCTGTATTTATTTTTTTACTATGTTTAATGAAACTTTTTTACTCTTAATCAAACAGAAATTAATGAGTATAATCATAAGCAGCATGTAGCTCCGCGCATGTGTGATGATGAATAGTTTCTACAGCGTCTCCCGTACGAGCCCATTCTGCAAGAAAATAATTCCATTCATCTGTTGTAAAGACAGTTGAATCTCCATTCTTATCCGTAAATGGAACTCCCGCTACTGGAGCGGCTACATCTCTGTTTCCGCTCCAAGCTTGTTATTTTATCTTCCTTCGTTCTGTCTTCGCATAGGATATGGAAGGATTATCGTAATCCCTTAGCCTGACAAAGACTGACCAATTCACCTGCAGTATGATGTACAACATATTCATCATAATTTCCTGTATAATCCCATAAACTATGGAACAGATCAACTTCCTTTTGTGTAAATCCAACGCCCTGATATGTCCATACATAAGGACTCGCAGCTGCCGCTGCTGCTGCCGCCTGCTGTGCTGCCACAAGTGCCGCCGCGTCATCTGCTGCCTTCTTGGCTGCCGCTTCATCCGCTGCTTTCTTAGCCGCTGCATCGTCTGCTGCCGCCGGTGCTTCTGCTGCCGGTGCATCCTCTTCCTTCTTTTCTTCTTTTGCTTTCTGGATTTCTTCCTCTGTAGTTACCTGCAGATATTCAGATTTCATATATGCTTCTGTACCATTATAATCAATCTTGCTCCAGCCATCTTCTACTTCTTCATATCTGGTAAAAGAATCGCCTTTCTTACATGTTGCAAGAACTTCACCGTCCGTGCTTGGTGTTGCTCGAATCTTTACGTTGTCTGTTGCCATGACAAGTACTGTGGCAGCTGCGGCAGCTTCTGCTTCTGCGGCTGCTTGTGCTGCGGCTTCGGCATCGGCAGCGGCCTGTGCGTCTGCGGCTGCTTGCGCTTCTGCGGCTGCTTTTGCTGCTTGGTCAACAACATTATAAGTAAGATAATTGCTTTCAACACTTGATTTCTTTATGCCAATGGTTATCGTTCCTTCAGCAGATGTATGTAATATTGCCTTGCCAGATTCCGTTTCTGATAAAACGAAAGTAGCACTTGTATTATCTACGACACAATCCGTAGCCTTCAGCTTCTTTCCTTCAGGATCTGTCACAATAGAAAAGGTATAGTCCTTATTTACATCCAATTCCTGCTCTGTAAAATCAGGGGTAAGAGTAATACTGTTTATTGCAGTCAATGCCTTAAACAGAAAAAACCCACCCGTTCCAAGAAGTAATACAATAACAACGATAATACTTAAAACCAGAATTTGTAACTTTTGTCTTTTTTTCATGATGTTCACACTCCATTTTTGATAACATACTAACTTTTATATTATATCATAATAGTATAAAAATGAACAGGGCGCATTTAATTATTTTCTAATTCACTCTGCTTCTTTTTACTTAGCCCACTACGAACTAAGTAGTATGATTTTTCTATCAGCTCATTTATTAACTGTTCTGGCACACTACCATCCAGATAAATAGAATTCCAATGTGCCTTATTCATGTAGTGACCTGGTATAATATCTTCATATTGATTCCTTAAGAACTCTCCGTCTAGCGGAACAAGCTTCAATGTCAGGATATTACGCGTCCCGCTAGCGTCTTTGCAAATTGCTGCAAACATTTTCTCTCCCACCATATATCTGATCCAACCCCACTCTTCTTTGAAATCTCTGCTTACTCCCTGCATTGATTGCAGAAATTGGTTTAAACATTTATATGCTGTTGTTTCCTCTAAGTTCCAGTTCCAGCACTGGATAAGCCTTGTTCCATTGTCGCCTTGTTCTTTATCAAATGAAAAAGCTTTTATTATTTCGCAAGGAAATTCATCGCAAAGTCCACAATGTGTAAGCTTCTTATCTTCACAGCATGCTTTTACTGGACAGGTATCTCCCCAAAATGGTTTTTCAATATGGATACATTCCTTGCAATTCATTTGTTCTTTATACTCGCAGTTGCTACATTTTATCCCACATCTAGATTCTATCATTAAATTACTTCCTCTCATTTTTTCCTATACTAACATAGTAAATATGACAACTGCATGTCATGTTATAAATATATTTTATATTGTAATCATAGACTTCACCATAAGGTTTCATTCTACCGCATTGTTACTTTAATCTTTTTCCTACTATTTCATTTACCTCTATCTTCAGTACATGGACCATTTCAATCTCTTTCTCATCAAAACTATGCTGTGTCTTCTGATCATAGTGCTCCATTATCAAATTAAGTCCTCTTACCTTTTCATCCGCATTAACAATTGTCATAGTCCCATTTCCGCAAACGCTTTCATACTCCATTGTAGAGTCACAGCTCTTTTCTCCCAGAATAAGTTTTTGTTCACAATTCATCTCAAATCCAACGTTTCCATTAGCCTCTAATAATTTTAGTTTTGTGCCACTCTTTGCGCAATGAAAATATAGCTCAAATCTGTCATGATACTGGACGCCAAAATTCATCGGGACTACATATGGATAATTTTTATCAAAAAAAGCTACCGTACACGAACTGCATTTTTTCATGATCTCAAAAATTTCTTCCTTATTTGTTATTGCTCTATCTTTTCTTCTCATAATGGTACCCTCTCAATATCTCAAAATTTTTTAATTGGTAAATACGAGTATATCATATTCATATAAATTTTTCATTTTGTTTCCTCCCTGCTACTTAATAATACCAATCGTTACCTTCGCAAATTTATAACTACAATATGTTTTGTATTGCCTTATATCTTAGGTTAGAATATAATTATTAGGTGAATTCTATTGTAAATAAAAATTCGGTATCATGCAATATATTAGTAATAATATATTCGATTACATTTTGTAAATTTAGTATTGCATAAACAAAATTATGAAGGGTGTTTAGGGATTGACATGAGAAAAGTACCTACTACGATATTGGAAATAAATAAGAAGCTAGATATCTATATCGAGAAGCACTACAAATTAATACTATTTATCATGTATTTTGTATATGCGTTTACGCGGCTATATCGTTTAGCTGAAGTACCCTCCGGTATGCATTTTGATGAGCTTGGAATAGCCTTTGATTCTCTTTCCATGGCGACTGATCATATTGACCGCTATTGGTATAGATTCCCGGTCTATTTTATTAATTTTGGCGGCGGTATGAATGCCATGTACATTTATGTTCTGGCTGTATTCATTGCCGTATTTGGTTATAGTAAATTTTTACTGAGACTTCCAAGCGTGATTTTTGGACTGGTTTTGACAGTCTGTGCCTATCATATGGGAATCGAGCTTTTTAAGAGTAAGAAAGCGGCCCTTTTTACAACATTTATGGTCATGATATGCCCCTATTTTTTCATGGCGCAGCGCTGGGCATTAGAAAGTCCGTTGTTGGTTACGTTCTTTACCGTCGGCATTTATTTTATGATACGCGGAATCGCAACAAATCAGTATCGCTTCTATATTTTAGCAGGTGTTAGCTATGCTGGTGCGCTCTATACGTATGCAATCTCTTATCTGATCATTCCATTATTTCTGGTTCTTACGGTCCTTTATTTATGGCGCACGAGAAAACTTGTTTTATCGAAGTTCTTCCTGATGGGTGGACTGATATTTGTGTTGGCAATTCCACTATTTTTGTTTTTGGCAGTGCAGAACGGTTATCTTAATGAAATCAAAACCGCCTATTTTTCTGTGCCACGATTACCCATGTATCGTTCCGGTGAAATTACAATAACCAATCTACCGAAGAATCTATATATGCTCAAGAATTTATTACTTTATGACTGGTTGGCGTATTCAGCCTTGCCGGAATTTGGGACTGTGTACTATATTACGATACCACTCTTTTTATATGGAATATTTTTATCGATTAAGAATACCTTCCATTCCGTCAAAACCAAGACGTATGATGCAGCATCCCTAGTTCTATCTATGTTTCTTTGCATCTTTTCAATCGTTATGGTATTGGATTCTCCCACAATAAGCAGGGCAGGTTCTATTTACTTTTCCATTATGATATTTACAGTAATTGCTGTAAAGGATCTCTATCACAGATGGAAAACCGTTGTTCCTGTGTTACTCATTATGTACACGTTATTGTTTGCTGGTTTTTGTACGTTCTATTTCAATGTATATCCTGTAAAATACAGTACACAATTGAATTTTGGTCAGTGTAATCTAGGAGAAGCAATTGATTACTATGATGATAAATATGATATGGACAGTACTCCTATCTACATAGATATTGATCATGCGCTCAATGCACAGCTAGAAGTATTACTCTATACACGTTCTTCTGCGCTTGACTGGGATAAGATACTTCAAACTGTACGTAATTATCATATTTATTGGCCAGAGCAATTAGATCAGAATGCTTGGTATTTAGTACATGAGGATAATACAAAAGCAAAAGAGGAACTGACACATCTAAAATTATCATGTGTAGATAGTTATCACCATTTTGAGTTATGGAAATAACAGCAATTAATGAGGAGTAGTTATGGGAGGTATTAAAATGAAGGGGAAAATAATTATTATTCTATGCATTGGCGTCATGTTTTGTGTGTCTGGCTGTGGTAAATCAGTCGCTTCTGCACCGGTAACTATAGCAATGGAGACACAATCAAAAGACTATAATGCTGATGATGGGACTATTGTCTTTACTGAAACAACAGCCTATCCAGTTATTGCAATTTCCGGAAAAGAGGATGTCGCTACAAAAATAAATACAGATATTCAAAATGCCGTGCTTTCTAATTCGGAAATGATTTCCGAATTGGTCTCGTACGCAAAAGAGGATTATGCATATAGTCTTGAAAATGCCGATATGGAATTTTATTCCTATGGTTCGGATGTATCCATGGAGGTGACCAGATGTGATGATAAAATTCTTTCCTTTACCTATCATTTATGGAGCTACACCGGAGGTGCTCATGGTAATTATATTACAAATGGTATGAACTATGATCTTGCTACAGGGGAACGCCTTACCTTTGAAGAGATATCCGATCAGCCAGAGCAATTTCATGCAGATGCTTTGGATTATCTCACCACGCTCTCGAAAAGCGAAGTCTATCAGGCAAAAATGTCTGGAGAAAACAGTGGTGATTTAGAAGAAATATTATTTGCTCCTGATAAATGGTATTTTTCAAACAGTGGACTTACATTTATTAGTGATCCCTATGTACTTGGATCCTATGCCGATGGCACTATTCGTTTTTTGATTCCTTATCAGGATATTATCGGTCTGAAAGACGTTTATTCCTATGATGGCTTTTTTGAAAGGGAAATCCCGGTTGGGATGGAAGTGAACGCCGATTTAAATGGTGACAGTAAAAATGATCTTCTATATTATAAAGCAGCGTATAATGAGGACTATTCTGAAATTTCATATGTCTTCCAAGTGAATGATACGGATTTTTCAGATCTAATCGAGATGGAGAATCCAGATATGATGGAATATTATCTTGTTGATTTAGATCATACAGATTCTTATGTGGAAATTGCACTTATGGATTATGGTCCCAGTGATGATCCTATGACATATTTTTATCGTTACAAAGAAGATGGAACGATCACTCTGCTCGGTTATGTTTCTGATTTCTGGACATCAGACAGCTGCTTCCTAGAAAGCAATGGTACCATTTGTGCCACCGGAAGATTGGCCTTACTACAAACATGGTTTGCACCGTTTCATTGGAAGCTGAATGACCAGACGCTCAGTCTGCAAGAGGAAGCTCTCTATTATCCGAATATTGATACCGCCTTGAGAAATAATATTTTGAATGATTTTGTGGCCTATCAAAAGATGGATATAAATGCTGAAACTATTACGATGACCCCTGCGGACGGTTCTGTCCTTTTTATCGCAACCGATAATAAGAACTGGGTAGAATTTACTACTGAGGATAATCGCAAACTCTATCTGTATCTCAAAGATTTTTCGATGGTCTCTTCTGATGGCACGTATCGAGAAGCCACAGAAGTATTTGATCAACTGATTATTGCAGATTAATCTCTCTGATCCAGATTATAGATAAAAGACCAATCATTCTTAAAAGATGATTTTGTGGAACAAGATCATCGATGCACACAATTTGCATTTGTTTTCTGATTTTTTCATTTTCTTCCGTCATCATAGAATAGCTACCACCTGTTTTTTATATTTCTATTATACCAAAAAAGAGCCAAAAAGTCCTGTATCTACTGACTTTTTATGCTCTATAGAAAGAAAAATCCAGGGCAAATGCCCTGGATTTTGTCTACAGTCTGACCTTTCATGCACTGCATGACAGGTTATAAATATAGCGACTATTTTAAATACTCATCAACATTATCTTTTGTAATAAGAACGAATGGTACCATATACTCTTTGTCTACTGTTTCACCTTTTGCAGCTGAAATAGCAACATCTATACCTTTTGTAACCTGTCCTGCTCCATCCTGATATACAGTTGCCAAAAGTTCACCACCTTTAACCATTGTCATAGGACCTTCATTACCATCAACACCAATACATACTATATCAGTTCTATTTGCTGCATTCATTGCTGACTGTACAGCTGAAGACATATCATCATTATCACAAATAATTGCATTTAAACCTTCGCCGTATTTTGCCAACCAATCTTCTGAAAATTTAACAGCTTTTTCTGCTTGCCATTCTGCCGTTTGCTCACATCCATCAAGAAGTGCCCATTTAGAATCTGCATCTAGGATATTATGAAGTCCTTCGCCTCTCTGTATCTGAGCAGAGTTCCCAATAATTCCTTGTAAATGTCCGTATCCACCTCCGTCTGGCAGTTGTTCCTGCACAAACTTTGCCATGATTTCACCAGCTTCAACATCATCAGATCCAATAAATGCAGTTGCTAATTCATCTGTATTGTCTGTTTTAGAGTTTACAACAACACAAGGAACTCCTTCTTCTTTACATCTTTCAACAATTGGTGAACATCCTGCTGCTTCTGCTGGAAGCACAATGATCAAATTACATCCCATATTTAATGCGTCTTCAAGAAGATTACACTGCGTTACAGGGTCTGTTAATCCATCAAGTAAATGCCAGTCTTTAATTGTACCATCTGCTTTTAATCCATCAAGTTTTTCTTTTGCTGCATTGTTAATTGTTGCATGGAAAGCATCAACAGTATTTTTTGCAATATAACCTACTACGATCTCTTCTGCTGCAGTTGCTGCTTCAGCTTCTACAGTTTCTTCTACCACTTCTACTGCTTCCTCTGTTGCTGCTGGCTCTGCTGCAGGTGCTGCTTCCTCTGCTGCACATCCCATTACTCCAAAAATCATGCATGCCGTTAACCCCAATGCTACCAATTTCTTAATTTGTTTCATCTTTTTTCATCCTCCTTAAAATTTGTACTCGCTTTGCGAGCAATTAACATGTTCCCATAATACCTTCTCGTTAAACATTTCTTTTATTCATAAGTAAATCAAGCATAACTGCACCAATGATGAGAAGCCCTTTTGTAATTGTCTGCCAGTAAGAATTAATCCCGACTAGGTTCATTCCATTGTAAATCAAACCAATGATAACAATACCGACAACTGTTCCTGGAATTGTTGAAACGCCACCCGCAAATGATGTGCCTCCAATTACACATGCTGCAATTGCATCTGTTTCATATCCTACTCCAATATTGGGCTGGGCTGCTGCGATTCTTGATGTCATAATCACACCGGCTACTCCACAGCAGAAACCTGAGATTATATACGCGCCAGTTGTCGTCCAAAATACATTGACTCCTGAAGCAATTGCTGCATTTCGATTTCCACCGACAGCGTATACATAGCGTCCAAATCTCGTCCAGTGCAAAATTACAAATGCCAATGCCGCAATCACCAAAAGAATGATGACGGGATACGGAATAACCCCAAATAACTTTCCGCCACCAATTAATTTGAATGATGCATTTGCCAGAGAAGCTGAATATCCTCCCGAAATAATGTAAGCGGCACCTCTAATTACCAACTGCATAGCTAGGGTAACAACAAATGGGAACATTTCAAATTTGGAAATCAGATAACCATTGATAAATCCAAATAAAGTTGTTGTTGCTACCGCTAATATAATAGCTAATGGAATACTTTCTGTTAGCGACAGTACAGTTCCAACAATAACACTGGTTACCGCTAGCTGTGAACCAATTGTCAAATCGATACCGCCTGTCGTTATTACAAAAACCATACCCAAAGCCAAAATACCGTTAATTGAAACCTGTAAAAGTATACTGATAATATTACCAGAAGTTCTGAACGTCGGTGACACGATCGACAGCAATATAACCATCGCTATCATAACCGTCGCTATTCCATATCTCCTAGTAAAAATATTAACCTCATTCTGATCCATCCCTAGAATTTTTTTCTTGCTTGTTTCAGCGTTAACTTTTGTACCCATTATACAAACCTCCTATTGTCCGAATTCTTTCGCCAGTACATCTTCCTGCGTCACCTTTAATTGAAGAATATCTTCTCGGTATACCTCACCATTAATTTTACCCTCGTGATAAATCAGAATTCTATCACTCATTCCCATAACTTCCGGAAGTTCTGATGAAATCATTATTATCGCCATACCCTTCGCAGCAAATTGACACATCAATGAATGAATTTCGGATTTCGCACCCACATCCACTCCCCTAGTTGGCTCATCCAAAATCAACACTTTCGGATTTGCCATAATCCATTTTGACAAAACGACCTTCTGCTGATTACCCCCACTAAGCGAATACGCTTCCGATTCAATACTCGCTGCCTTAACCTTCAATATTTTTGAGATCTCCCCCGTTTCTTGTTTTTCTTTCTTTTGATTTATTAAAATTCCTTTTTGCTTAAACGGCAGGTTTGGTAATGAAATATTTTCCCTTAACGAACGATGTAAACAAAGCCCATAATTTTTTCTATCTTCATTTACCATACATATTCCTTTTACAATTGCATCCTGTGGTTTTTTAATCTGTATTTCTTTCCCATTTAAATATGTCTTCCCAGATATTTTATGATCAAGCCCAAAAATGGCACGTACAGTTTCACTTCTTCCCGATCCCACTAAGCCTGATATTCCTAATATTTCACCAGCTCTGACTTCAAACGAAATATTTTGAAACCCTTTTCCAGTAAAATTTTCAACCTTAAACACAACATCTCCAATTTTACATGCTGTTTTAGGAAAAACACTATCTACCTTTCGACCTACCATCATAGAGATTAGTTCATCTCTTGTAACTCCATCCATAGATCTGCTACTAATGTACTGTCCATCTCTAAATACAGAAACCTCATCACATATATCAAAGATTTCTTCCATCCTATGTGAAATATATATAATAGAAACTCCTTTTGATTTTAGTTCTCTAATAACCCTGAACAGATGTTGTGTTTCTTCACTGTCTAATGAAGAAGTGGGCTCATCCATAATGATAAGACGGGCATTACAAGAAACTGACCTGATTATTTCAATCATCTGTACTTCTGCAAGCGTTAACTCTTCCATCAGTGTTTTCGGATCTTTTTGAAACCCAAATTGCTTTAGTATTTCTCCTGCTCTTTTGTTTGTTTCTTTCTTATTTAAAAATGGAGTTCCTTTAATTACATCTTCTCTTTTTAAAAAAATACTCTCCGCAATCGACAAATGTGGTTCTGGATTTAGTTCCTGATGTATCATTGAAATTCCTTTTTGAATTGCTTCAGCAGGTCCTTTGACGGAATATGGTTCACCTTCCCATACCATTTCGCCCTCATCTTGCTTATGTAATCCAATGACACATTTCATCAAAGTTGACTTCCCTGCTCCATTTTCTCCCAAGAGAGCATGCACTTCACCTTTTCTAATATGCAACTGTACATCCTTTAGTGCTTGTGTTCCACCAAACGCTTTACTTATACCACTACATTCAAGAATAAATTCATTCTGCATATTCTCTACCATCCTTACTCCAAGTTGCTAATTCCATTCATATTATTCTCTTCTACCCAATTCTGTTACATCTTGCAAAACCTCTTTAATTTTTACATAAGTCTTTTTGTAAATATCAAAATATTCTTGATAGATTTTATGTGCTTCACAATTTGGTTCATATATATAGTTATGGTATTTCACAGTGTTTCGACAAGCTTCTTCGATATTCAAAAATTCTCCTGCTCCTGTTGCTGCAACTATTGCAGCGCCATATCCTGCCTGTTCTTGAACCAATGCAGTTTTAAGTGGGATTCCAAATATATCCGACTGCATTTGTAACCATGCTTTACTCCTGGCGCCCCCACCTGATGCAACCATTTCTTTTACATCAATTCCTAGCCCGGTTATGATTTCCATACTTTGGCAAAGTGCATATGTTACACCTTCCATAACCGATCTTGCCATTTGCGGCTTCTTTGTGTTTAGGTTCACTCCCATAAAAACACCACTAATATTAGGATTAAGATGAGGCGTTCTTTCACCATTTAAATATGGTAAAAATATAATGCCTCCACTTCCAGCTTTAACTGTTTCGATGTCCTTATCCAAATCTTTATAGTCTGCTGTCCCAATCAGTTGATTAAACCACTTAAAACTTAGTCCTGCATTCATAATTGCGCCCATGGTATACCATCTGTTTTTATCATATCCGCAAAATGTATTCGTATTTAAATCAGGATTCTTAAGTGCCTTTTCGCTCTGTACACACACTTGTCCACTTGTTCCAATATTTACAGTACCTCGCCCTGGTTCAATTACCCCATTACCGATACTTTGCATAACTTGATCAGCGCCGCCGCACATAACCGGTGTTCCAATCATTAACCCTGTCATTTCTGCTGCTTCCTTGGTGACACTACCTATACAGTCGATTGATGCATTACAATTTGGAAAGAATGTTTTATCAATGCCTAAACGTTCAAGAATCTCCTTCGACCAAACACTATTTTCAATATCAAATCCAAGAGTAGCTGAAGCATCCGAATAGTCACAGTTAATTTCACCGGTCAGGCGGTACTTTATATAATCCTTAGGGAGGCATGTATACTTTATCCTTGCATAATTTTCTGGTTCTTTCTCTTTAAGCCATAACAACGAAGGAATCAAAAAACCTGTATAAATTGGATTCATAAAATACTTGAGTATTTCTTCTCGGTTGAATGTTTTATTTATTTCAAGTACTTGTTCGTAACTCCTAGCATCACAATGTAATATCGAAGGTCTTATAACCTTTTTATTACTATCTAAAGCTACCAGCCCGTGCATTTGTCCCGAAAAACTTATCCCTTTGACTAAATCTGCTTTTTTACCAAACTGTATCAGTACTTTTTGTATTGTCTTGCAGAAAGCAGACCACCAAACCTCTGGATTTTGTTCTGCAAAACCATTTATAGGGGTATCAAATTGATAATCCTCTGCATCACTAGCAATGATCTTTCCACCGGAATCCATTAATATTGTTTTAACGCTTGAAGTTCCAAGATCAATCCCAATATAATACGACATGATTATCCTCCAGATTTTATTATTTTATAAATCCAATTTGCATACCTGCAACAAACGTATCTCCAAGTCCAATCGTATATTTTGGTTTTTCCATATATCTTGACGGAACGAGCTTTGCATATTCACCAATCTTCATTTTTCCTAATTCATCATAGAATTTTAGTCCAATCTCACTTAACGAAAGCATTAAACTATCTCTACAGTCCTGCTGCGTTCCATATCTTCCCGTTCTAGCCCTGGTAGCTGACATCAAATTCCCCATAGTCAATCCTTTTTCTATATCAATGCCGGGAATTTCTTTTCCAAAATACATCGAATAGTCTTTTGTGTGCATTACAAGCCCTTTGACTGGATATTTTTTTAAGATACATCTCAATCCATTAAGCATAGATTCAAGATTTTCCTTATCAACTTCAATTCGAAATTTGTTACAGAAATCAATTAACTCTTCTTCATTCATACCCAAAATATCAACATAAGCAGAAATTTTTTCAAACAGAAAATCTTTCGCTAAGGAATTTAAATAATGTGCTCCTTCTAAATAAATAATACAGTTCGGATTAATTTCTTTTATTCTCTTATAATGCATAGACATCTCGTTTACTTTTGTTTTCATTATTTCTAAATCAATAATTGCATTAAATCCAGAAATATTATATGAAAAAATATTCTTTGCATTCTCTTCACAATAATTAAGAAATTCAAGGTCAATTGGCAAGTACTTATGAATTTTATCATAATCCAATATCAATCTATTAGAGACCGGAATTGCAATTCTCTTATCAAGTACATTTATTACCTCACCTTTGTTAAACTGTAATATCATATGCCTTATGGGTAATTCATCGGTTTTACCGTCAAGCACACTAACGATTCCATCGCTTGTAACCAGTTGAATATTAGGATGATTAAAAATATTGCATACTTCATTGCTTCTGTCAGTGATATGTACTACCAAAGGAACTCCAACAGATGCCAGCGCTGCGGCCCCCTGAGCACATGTTCCACCAAGTGCAAAGTTCGTTTCAAAATGTTCTTCAAGATAATTACATACATCAACATTTGTTATGTCAGCTTCTCCACCCATGCCATTTATCATGTAATAGCTAACAATTCTTGCAAAATCTTCCATATTATCTATCGTTTCTCCATCGATGAACGAAGGTTCTTCTTTCAAAAAACAATTCAATAGAGAATTAAACTTATCAGCATCCCAGTTGAGAACAACATCAAGATCACTTGTGTATCCGAATACAGTTTTTTTATCAGATTCTTTATACCTTCTAATATCTTCTTCTAATCCAGATAATATCTTGGAATACTTATCAATATATGTCATAACATACCCCGTTTTTTATACTGTTAATACTTATATTCAGACAAAATCA
This sequence comes from uncultured Lachnospiraceae bacterium, assembly GCA_964483155.1. Lineage (GTDB taxonomy): Bacteria > Bacillota > Clostridia > Lachnospirales > Lachnospiraceae > JAAYYM01. The sequence continues at coordinate 43,511 of CAZAAC010000015.1, forward strand.
ATTCAGGTGCATCCAAATTACTTGGCTTCTTGGCAATTGTTTCAATATTAGCAGCAAAGTGAAGCAATGAATCCACTACAGCCATCTCATTCAAGTGGGAATAGCTGTCATAATTAGTGTTTTGACCTGATGATTTTGAGAGTAACAAATAATCAGCTAATCTCGATACCGGTGAAAATTCATACCTTGTAATTGCAATCTGTCTAATCCCTTTTTCTTTAGCAAGCTCCATTGCCTGCACAACATGTTTTGAACTTCCTGATTGAGAAATTGCTATTACTATATCCTCTTCATCCGCCAAATTAATATGATTCAAAAAATACTCCGCTACCATATTATAAGTAGCCTGTACTCCGAGTCTTCCAAGTCTGAATCCAAAATCCATAGCTAGCGGACCTGTATTTCCAACCGCAACTATATGAACTACCTTAGCTTCCTTAATCATTCTTGCACATTCAAGAAGCTTCTCTTGGTTTATATTGTCTGCAATACCACTGATGTTTCTAGCCATCGCATTAAATATTTCGCTAACTGTATTGCTTTCTTTATAGGAATCATTCATTTCTTGCGTCTGGTTCCTTCCCAAATCGCGCGAAAGACTTATTCTAAGCTGATAATAACCCTGAAAACCTATATGCTTGCACAATCTAACAACTGTTGCATCGCTGACACCACTATAATTAGCAAGTTCAGAAACATTAGCATTCACTGCTTTTTCCGAGTGTTCTAAAATAAAATCCGCTACTTTCTTCTCTGCCAAAAAAATATCATCATATTTTTCTTTAATTATTTGTATCACCGTTTTGTTTTTTAACAATTCATTCATGATTTTGTCCCGAGAAAAATTATTTCACATCGCATAAGATAAATTGTAACTTATGTTTATATTGAAAGGAGTTTACACTCATTTTTTATGCACTTTTCAAAATATTATGTGAGTGAGAAATAATTTTTCATCTCTTTCGTTTTTTTTATATTCCTCCCTCGAAAGTAGGGGGATTTGTGGTTTCCCACGCTCCGGATTATAGGGTGTAATACTTCATTTTATCAGCATCATCAAATAGATCGATTTTATTATAAATAACCTCTTTCATTGCTTCGATACTATCCACATATAACTCAAATGGCTCTCTGATTTTAGAATCACCAGCAAGTGTTACTCTTAATTGCTGATAAAATGCATCTTTAATATCAGACGATATATTAATTTTGTTAATTCCACGCTTAACACTTTCAGAAATTTCTTCATCAGGATTAGCAGAACCTCCATGAAGAACTAACGGTATACTCACCTTGCTTTTAATTTCTGTTAGTAAATCTTGTTTCAATTCTGGTTTAAACCCTTTGGGGTAAATACCATGTGCAGTTCCAATTGCAATTGCTAGTGTATCAACGCCTGTTTCCGCTACAAATTTAACCGCATCATCAGGTTTCGTATAAATTATCTCATCACTTCCACCTTCGGCGTCATTTCCTGTAGTCCCAATTGTGCCAAGTTCAGCTTCAACCGAAACTCCAAGTGGATGTGCAATGCTTATAACCTCTTTTGTTATTTTCATATTGTCTTCAAACGACATATGAGAAGCATCAATCATAACCGAAGTAAAGCCTGTTCTGATTGCCCTAAAAATTTGTTTCATTTCACTACCATGATCTAAATGAATAACGACTGGAACTTTTGTTGAGTTTGCAAGTTCAATACAACTTGCTATAAAACTGTCTCCCTGAAACTCCAATTCTAACGGATGAATTGCCAAAATGACTGGTGCTTTTTTCTCTTCGCAACATTCTATTACAGCCTTCAATATCTGTCCTGTACCGATATTAAAAGCAGGTACTGCAAAATTTTTCTCATTAGCTACAGCTAACAAATCCTTCATGTTCATCAACATGATCTTATCCTCCTGTTTTAAGCAAATTGCTTTTTTGATAATGCAAGTATATCTCACCACCTTATTCATGTCAATACTTTTCGTGAAATAAAATTTTATTACAATTCATTTTTTCACTTTATTTCTTATTATTTGTATAAAAATTATTAAATTATGTAATTTGGGGCTGTTTTTTTGTAGATATGTGTGTTACAATCCCCTCATGGTATGAAATATTATTTTTTTATGTAATTTCATTTCTTATCATGAAATAATTTTTCAGGAGGTTAGTAATGAAAAAAAATATGAATCACTATCTCGGACATTCAAATCAAATCTCCGGCGTCGAGAAGTTTAGACTTTGTGGTGGTAAAGGCGACGGTATGAGACTTTATAATGTACGAAACGGAACCGGACTTGAATTTACTGTAAGTGCAGACAGATGCTCTGATATTTCACACCTCACTTATAAGGGTATTAATATCAATTACTTCTCTCCCTGCGGTTATGTATCTCCATATTACTACGATGCATCCGCCTTCGGTTTCCTAAAATCATTTACATGTGGTTTTTTGACAACATGCGGACTAAAAAGCATCGGCGCTCCTTCTATTGAGAACAATGTGAGCTATCCTCTTCATGGTAATATATCTCACGTTCCTGCTGATCATATTTACTACACCGAAGATGATACTTCTATAGAAATTCACTCTATTATGAGGGACGCGAGCATATTTAACAGTAAGCTTATATTAGAAAGGACTATTCGCTGTAGCAAAAATGACAATTCCTTAATTGTAAGTGATACCGTTACAAATCAGGGTGAATCACCAGAGCCTATTATGCTTTTATACCATATCAATCTTGGATACCCCATGCTTGATGAAAACACCCGACTTGAAATTTCTTCTTCTGATGTTCTACCACGAGACGAACATGCTGCTACTGCCATTTCGGAATGGGACAAAATGCTTCCACCCCAAAGTGGCATCAAAGAACAGTGTTATTATCATTTATTTAAGTCTGATATTGCATCTGTAAAAGTCTATAACCCAGAAATAAACTGCCGTATGTCTCTCGTGTTCAACACTGATACCCTTCCCTATTTGACGGAATGGAAAATGATGGGCATACAGGACTATGTCCTAGGACTAGAACCTTGTACTAATACGCTCGAAGGCAGAAAATCACTAGGTGAAAACAAATCATTATCCCTATTAGCTCCAGGCGAATCAAAGTCCTATGGTTTTAAAGCAACATTCGAAGACTACTTCGATTGATACTACATTTTTTTAACAATCATACTACTAATTAAGGAGGTTTTTTATGAGCAACAAAATTAAAGAGGTTTTTGAAAAAAACGAAGGTGTATTACAATTAACACCCACATGGGTTCCAAGAGGATTCAATGAACCCGGCAAGCGTTTACGTCTCCATCCAGATGACTATTATGCATTTGGAATGAATCGTGGAGGAATATGTGAAAGGTGGCTCGGATCAGTAACCGTTGCACTAAACGGTCCGAAAACTGGTCCTACTGAAGGCATGAGCTTTGTTTTAACTGATCCTGATACAAAGGAAGAAATACTCTTTTCAGAATTTGTAGAAGCGCTTGGTTCACAACTTATTGGCGAGCAACTTTATAATCAGTATGGAACATGGCCTACCTTCGCCAAACTTTACGATTACGACAAGCCTCTCTTCCATCATTTACACCTAACAGAGGAAAAAGCAGAGAAAATCGGAAAACACGGCAAACCAGAAGCCTACTATTTTCCAATACAATACAATCAATATCTTGGTAAATTCCCATTAACGTATTTCGGTTTTGATCCATCTGTTTCAAAAGAAGATGTGAAAGATTGTATCCGTAACTTTGATATAAAGGATACACGAATTACTGAACTTTCGAGAGCATATCGCGTTCAGCTGGGAACAGGGTGGTATACACCAGCAGGAGTCATTCATGCACCAGCATCCGTTGTCACCTATGAACCTCAGTGGAACAGTGATGTTAATACAATTATGGAAAATGTGACACATGGTGAAGTAAACTCTCTCAACATGCTGACGGACTGTGCCCCTGAAAATGAAAAGAATGATGTCGATGCTCTTTTTTCACAGATTGACTGGGAAGAAAGTACACGCTCAGATTATAAAGAAAAGTACTTTAGAGCACCAAAAGCAGTAGAATCTTCTCAGAGTGGACTCATTGAAAAATGGATTGCTTATGCAAATGAATGGGTGGCAGCAAAAGAAGTAACTGTAGCTCCAAATGCCAAAATCACTCTATGTGATCAGGCATGTTACTGCGCTCTCATCTCCCAAGGGCATGGAAAGTTTGGTGTGTTTGAATGTGAAGCTCCAGGACTTTTAAGATTTGGTCAAAACTCTGGTGATGAGTTTTTTGTTTCTGAATCTGCTGCTAAAAAAGGCATAACCATTATTAATACGAGTAGTTATGAACCTTTGATTATTTTACAAAACTTTGCTAACAACAATCCCGCAGTCCCTAAAAATGTTTCATTATAAATTATGGAGGATACAATATGTATTTTAAATTTGGTGTAGATAGTTTTATCTGGGCAGAAAGTTTTTCCGAAAAAGATTTATGGATCATTCAAAAAGCAAAAGAAATTGGATTTGAAGTAATTGATTTCGCAATCTCTAATCCTTATACTTTTCCAAGTGAACTTGTGAAGAACGAGCTGGAGCGTGTAGGTATTGATTGTGTTTGTACAACAACCTTAACATTAGAAACAAACCCCATCTCTCCTGATCCCAACATCAGAAAAGCTGGCGTCGAAGCCATGAAAAAATGTATTGATATTTGTGTGTTTTTAGGTTCGCCCCTACTAGGCGGTGTAAATTATGCTGGCTGGGGATATCTTACTAAAAAACCTCGTTCTGAAGCCGAATGGAATTGGGCTGTTGAATGTATGCGTGAGGTTGGTGAATATGCTAAAAAAACAGGAAGCGTTACGATCTGTGTGGAGTGTGTAAACCGTTTTGAAACACATTTCTTAAATATAGCTGAGGATGCGGTGCGCTTCTGCAAAGAAGTAGGTACTGGAAATATAAAGGTACACCTTGATTGCTTCCATATGATACGAGAAGAAAAAAGTTTCTCTGGCGCTGTGAAAACATGTGGAAAAGAATATCTAGGATATGTCCACGTAAATGAAAATGACCGTGGTATTCCCGGAACAGGATTAGTACCCTTTAAGGAGTTTTTCGAGGCTCTGCTTGATATAGGATATGAAGGTTCTCTTGTTATAGAATCATTTGATCCAAGTTTTGAAGAGCTTGCAGGCAATTGTGCAATTTGGAGAAAATTTGCCGATACAGGAGAGGAACTTGCTGTTAAAGGACTTCATAACCTCAAGGAAATTGCTGATACCATTTAGCAACTCATTTCAGTAAGGAGAAATTATATGAAAATTGCAATCGGTTGTGATGAAGCAGCTTATAATCTAAAAATTGAGCTGTTCGAACATCTAAAAAATAGACCTGATATTGAAATCACAGACTTTGGCGCAAATGCAGGCGAAACTATTTTATATCCTGATGTCGCAAAGTCTGTTGCGGAAGCAGTTTCAAAAAAACTTTTTGATCGTGGAATTTTAGTCTGTGGTACCGGTATTGGTATGGCGATTACTGCAAACAAAGTACCTGGCATCCGTGCAGCGGTATGTCATGACCCATTTTCAACTGAGCGTTCAAGAAAAAGTAATAATGCACAGATTATGTGTATGGGTGAAAGAGTGATTGGTGTGCAGCTGGCTAAATATTTGGTTGATATCTGGCTGGGTTGTGAATTCACTGAAGGCAGTTCATCAGCTAAAGTTCATAGAATCGAAGAAATTGAACATGAATATTTAAAATAAGGAGCAAACAATGAGCAGAATAATAAATAATCCAGATTTTGTTGTGGAAGATATGTTAATGGGCTTTCTCAAGTCTCATAATAAACTGATTTCTCCAACAGATAACACAAGAGTTGTTAAATATGTAAATGCACCTGTCCCAAACAAAGTTGGTATTGTTACAGGTGGTGGTTCAGGTCATAAACCAGCATTTATTGGCTACATCGGAAGAAATATGTGTGATGCCGTAGCCGTAGGTGAGATTTTTTCATCGCCAACCGCTCAGGCTTTTTATGATGCAATAAAAGCTGCCGATGCTGGTAAGGGTGTTGCCTGCTTATATGGTAATTATGCAGGTGACAATATGAATGTAAAAATGGCTATCAAAATGGCAAAAAAAGATGGTATTGAAGTAAAAACTGTTGTAGCAAATGATGATGTCGCCTCTGCTTCTAAAGAAGAACCCGAAAGAAGACGCGGGGTCGCCGGCGAGGTATTAATGTGGAAAATCGCTGGTGCAAAAGCTTCTACAGGCGCATCTCTTGATGAAGTAATCAACACTGCACAGAAGACAATCAACTTTACGCGCAGTGTGGGAATTGGTACAAAACCATGTACGATTCCAGCAGTTGGCCACCCGAATTTTCAAATAGAAGAAGGTACAATGGAATTGGGAATTGGCCATCACGGAGAACCTGGCGTTAGTATACAAAAATTAAATACAGCTGACGAAATTGCTTCACAAATGCTCGATATTATATTACCAGATTTACCCTTTTCTAAGGGTGATCATGTTGTAGTTCTGTTATCAGGCTTAGGAGCAACTCCCGTTATGGAACAATATATTGTTTTTAATAAAGTATCAGATCTTTTAAGTGAAAAAGGAATTCATATCCATCGTTCCTATGTGGGTAACTATTTTACCTCTCTCGAAATGATGGGCGTTACATTAACAATACTAAAACTAGATGATGAGTTAACCGAATTAATTGATATGCCTGCAGAATCTGTCGGTCTAACTCAGTTTTAACGGAGGGATAAAATGACTTTTCAAAATAAAGATGGTATTATAATTATCCGTAATCTGATCGGAACCATCCAAACCAATAAAGATTATCTTAGTGAAATTGATGGTAAAATTGGGGATGGCGATCACGGTATCAATATGAACAAAGGATTTACTCTATGTGAAACTCGAATTAACGGGAAAGGATTATCCATGTCTGAAGCCTTTGAAATCCTTGGTACAACACTGCTAAACGACATTGGTGGATCAATGGGTCCTCTGTATGGACTATTTTTCACATCACTTGCCGCGGAATCACTGGGTTCTGAAGAAATTGATTCACACATTTTTAGCAAAATGCTTGAAACGGCATTAATGGAAATCCAAGATATTGGAAATGCTAAAAAAGGTGATAAAACATTATTAGATACTTTAATTCCAGCAGTAGAGACATTTAACAGCGCATCTGCTGAGACACAAGACTTCAAGCTAGCACTATCAGCTATGAAGGAAGCTGCACATGACGGATGGCGTTCTACCGAAAATATGATTGCCAAAATAGGTCGTGCCAGCAGGCTAGGCGAAAGATCGCGTGGTGTACTTGATGCCGGAGCAACTAGTTGCTACCTCATTATTTCATCTATGGCAGATTCGATCTTAGAATTGCTAAATTAGTAACTTCAAGTTTTTATCAGCAAATAATTAGGTTCTGTAACTCTAATGCTAGGGTTATAGAACCTTAATTTTAACATATTATAAATGCTATTATCATACTCCGCTATGTTCTATAACCAAAAGAACCCAACCATTTCATCTAGTTTTTCTGCACTTTTTTGATTTTCCATAGTTTGATGTAATATGTCATCTGCTTTCGATGCAATATTAGTTACCCTGATTTCGATGTCCATAGTTCCTTGTGCACCCTCTCCTGCTGCCGTTGTGATTTCTTCGATGGCTTGTCTCATCTGCAGTATTGTTCCAATCGCTCTGCAATGGTATTGATTTCAGACACTACACCTTGTACCTCGTCTGCATCCTGATCGTATTAAATATTTGTATCCACTAACATTTTATAATTATTTAATACCCGAATCCGTCCAGCGTCTCTCCTTATATAATCAGATCAGGTGCTGGTAATTTCGGCATGAAAAATTGTCTGCCAAATGATAGCGCAGACAATTTCTATGTTTAAATTCATATTTTTAGGAAACAATTCCATCCGCAAATATTTATGAACAGAGGCTTATTCTTTTGATATTAAAATGCCATATTTCTCTCTTCAAATGGATTGGTGATTCTGTAGAAAATGCCCTTTTAAATTTATACTTCTTATTAATTGACTGGTTCATTATTATATAGCCACGAATAAATCCTTATCAATACTTAATAATCGAATACATTTTCATATCGAGAACTTCACCATTTTTTACTGCATT
>CAZAAC010000016.1:0-50633 GCA_964483155.1 uncultured Lachnospiraceae bacterium
TTTTGTGGACTATAAATATGAAAATAATAAAAATATCTTTACGATTATTAAATATCTTTAAGTCTTTTTCTACTATGATTTAAAGTATCTATTTAACAATCCCTGAAATGCCTTACCATGCCGTGCTTCGTCTCTTGCCATTTCATGAACTGTATCATGAATCGCATCTAAATTAGCAGCTTTTGCCCTTTTAGCCAAATCAGTTTTACCTGCTGTCGCTCCATTTTCTGCTTCTATTCTCATCTCAAGATTTCTCTTCGTGGAATCTGTTACTACTTCTCCCAATAGCTCTGCAAATTTGGATGCATGTTCAGCTTCTTCCCATGCCGCCTTCTCCCAATATAATCCAATCTCAGGATAGCCTTCCCTGTGTGCAACACGAGCCATTGCGAGATACATACCAACTTCTGTACACTCACCACTAAAATTTGCACGAAGGTCTTCCATAATATCTTCACTTGCTCCTTTTGCCACACCAACAAAATGTTCGGACACCCACTCCATGTTTTTATTCTGTGCACTAAACTTATTTTGTGGTGCTTTACATTGTGGACAAAAATCTGGTGCTGTTTCTCCTTCATGTACATAACCACATACTTGACATACAAATTTCATATTGGTTCCTCGCTTTCTTAATGCAATTGAGTTTCTTATTTTATAATTCTCCATGAAAAGTTCTAGATATCACATCATTTTGCTGCTCTGGTGTTAATTTTATAAAATTAACAGCATATCCAGATACACGAATCGTTAATTGTGGATAGTTCTCTGGATGTTTTTGTGCATCCAATAACATTTCACGATTAAGAACATTTACATTTAAATGGTGTCCACCTTCTGCTACATACCCATCTAACATAGTAACAAGATTATCTACCTGCACTTCATTTGAACTCATAATAGCACCTCCTCTTTGATATTGATAATAGTAACTGTTATTGTTTATAGATATATAATAACATCCACATTCATTTTTGTCTATAGGATTTATGCATTTTTTTAGATACAAAAAGCACCTATATGAATTGCTTATACTATGCTTTTCACAAGGTGCTAAAATGTATATTAATTAAAGTAATTCAAGTCTGCTTGCAACAATATTTTCTACAATACTTCTCTCTAAATTGAGAGCCATCGAAAACTCATTATAAAGTAAATCCTCTGCCATACGGTTATATTTCTCATCTGTACTCGTTATCTTCTTGCCTTCTACTAATCTCTCCCTGCCCTTGATATATATTGTCTTTATAATGCTCATATATCTGCGACAGTCACAGTCTTTGAATATCTCCCTATATCTCATTTCCACTTGCTTATCATTTATCTCTTGTATGATTTCAATAGAGGATATATCCTCCAAAATCTGTTGTGCATCTTCCCTCGATATCACCTTGCGCATAGGTACCTTAGCACTTTCCACTGGGGCATATGTAATGCTTGCTTTCGAATGAACAGGACATAAAAAATAAAATTTTTTGTCTTTCTTCATTTCTCCGAAATCAAGAGTGCCAATATTAACAATTTTGCATACACCACTTCCTTTATATACAACATACTCATCTATTTCATACATTTGAATACCTTTACGCGATTACATTATACACGCCCTTTTGTATATTATATCACAAAATCAACGTTTTTGTAAGATGATTTTTTAAACCTCACAATTCTACTTTATTATTTTTATATAAAGTCATAAATAGCACCAAAAAAATTATCATATTAATTCCAATAATAAGATAAGATTGATATGCATCTATTTTAAGCGCTGGATTTGAAATCAGATTACTGATTTGTTGTCCGTAAATATATCTCGATACTCTCTCGATTGATTTGTTAAAATAAGAAAGCATTGGCAAAAAAGCAAATAAAAGTCCAATGGGAACAGCAGTTGCATTAGCTGCCATCATGTTCTTTGAAGTAGTCCCAATCAGCCCACCTAAAATGAGCGAGCAGATACAGCCAATCATCATAAAAATGATGAATCTTACTGCTAAAACTCCTGTATAACCACCCATAATAACAAAAGGTATTCCTGTCAACAGGGTACATATTAATACAAATCCCCCAATGCTGAACAAGTATTCAGCTGGCTTAACATTTGACATAATTAATACACGAAGTGTATTCTTTTCCTTTTCTTCCGCAATCACAGATGCCATTGCTACAATTGGTGTAAATACGACATGCATAGTACAGAAAATTGAGATAAAAAATTGAGTCTGCCCTAATTCTGATGGCAATGCCTGTGTCATTACATAAGCTACAATGGGATATACAAAAAATAGAATCAAAACCTGCTTGTTTTTAAGGATATCTTTACATTGTTTCATAAAAAGTGCATTTATCGTAATTACTGTATTCATAATAATCCCCTTCCTGTTAATGCAACAAATACTGTCTCAAGTGTTGGCTCTGAACTATGAATAGAAAGAACATCTTCCTCATAAAAATAAGTCGCAATCTCCTTTGCACTCTCTTTTCTATTTGGTAATATAATTGTCCTACCACTCTTGCACAAAATTGTCACTTGGTCTTCCTTGTTATGTCTTCTGCATATAGCATCTGGCTCGCCATATTCAATAATTTTCCCTTCATGGAGAAGCGCAATATTATCACATAGCTTAGAAGCTTCTTCCATATCATGTGTTGTCAGTAAAACAGTTACACCTTTTTCCCTTAATTCAAATATCAGCTTATGAATCTTCATTGTAGTAGCAGGATCCAGTCCACTTGTAGGTTCATCCATAAAAAGCAGTTGTGGATTATGTAGTATTGCCCTCGCTAAAACAAGGCGCTGACGCATTCCCTTAGACAATTTTCCTGCCGGTGTTTTCAATGCATCTGTAAGCTCTACATACTCTGTCACTTCATAGATCCTTTCCTTTGATACTTTAAATATTTTTGCATACAGTAACAGATTATCATAGCAACTCAACCTATCATACAATCCGCTATTGTCTAACACCATGCCAATTTTACCATATATTTCTCTACCCAGTTCGTCAGACGCGGTATTAAAAACAAGTGCCCTACCTGCATTAGCAGCCATCTGCCCAGTCAATATTTTTATCAATGTAGTCTTTCCTGCACCGCTCGGGCCAAGTAGTCCAAATATTTCGCCTCTTCTGATACTGCAGGAAATGCCTTTTAGTACTTCATTTTTATCAAATCTTTTTGTAACATTCTGTATATCAATAATGATATCGCGCTTATTCTCCATTTTGATGTTTCATCTCCTCTATTTTGTTTTCGCTTTTATAATTTTCAAGCAGTTCCTCATATTTTTTACTTTCTATCCTGGTCTTAATCACCATGACACTTGTACTAATTGTGAAGCAGATGCCAAACGATAAGAAAAAGCCCAGCCATCCCGGTACAAAATCCACTGGAAACCAATCAAATACAAAAATGCAAAATATAATAGTAATAATAATGCATATTAGCATCCATGCTACCCTCGTCAGCATCATCATATTTCCGAATAGCTTCTCTGAAAGAAAAATGCTATTAAAAGAAGCAATCATAAAAGAAGAAAATAGTAATTGACACAATGTTATGTAACTAATTCCCTGCTTTCCCAAGCTGTATAGCGTAGAATATGCTTTTGCACTATCTCCCTGAAAAAATCCTGCTGCTGATACAAATATGATTGATACTGCAAATATCACAAAAAATCTAGCAAAAAAACCTGTTTTCCACATATTTGTCATTTTCATCTATTTCACCCCTAACATTTGTTTAATCGAAATTGCATATTGTCTTGACACAAAAAGTTTTTCACCATTATTCATTGTCACTAGTATTCTTCCATCCAAATCTGGCTTTAAGGCCTTAATCTGATTGAAATTAATAATGATAGATTTACCTGCCCTGAAAAATCCACTCGTTTTCAATTGTTCCTCTAATTCATACAATTTCAGCGGGGTTTCAAATATCTCTGTTCTTGTATAAAAAAACGTCTTCTTATCAACCGTATCAATATAAAGAATTTTTGCCGCCTCTAATATATGCGTTTCATTTTCTTTTATTCCAGTAAGTTTGCAGTCCATCACGCGAATCATAGCCATTAATTTTAATATTGCATCATCTATTTTCTTGCAATTAATAATGATTTCTGTATCCTCCAAATGAACATCTTCGTTAATCTGAATTTTCAACCCCCGCACCTCTTTCCACCCGTCTTTTGCCAAAGACTATATCTGTCGACCTATTTATCATATGAAAAAAGCCCCTCATCTGCAAGGGCTTTTTCCTTAGTTACCAGTACCCTGAACTAAGTTACACTATTTTCCGTCTCAATCTATATGTCTTTATTTATTTTGACTATCTAAAAATCGATCTACTATTTCTTTTCCTTTGTTCATCTCTTCCTCGGATGGTTTAAATTGTATCCTTAAGTTTTCAGGAAATACACGATATCTTAATGCTTTCAACCTGTCATTCAAAAATTGACATGCTTCTCCACTCCAACCATATGATCCAAATACCAATGCAAGCTTCCCTTTTGCTAAAGGTACAACTGTTTTATTTATTAGGTTCCATATCGGCTCTAAGGCATCTCCATTTATTGTTGGAGAGCCAAAACAGAGAATATCTGCACTTTTCATTAAGGATACAGCTTTTTCTTCTGGAACACTCAACAAGTCATATGCAACAACAGAAATTCCTTTTTCTATCATTTGATTTTTAATCATTTCTGCAATCATCGCTGTATAACCATAAGCCGATACATAAAATATTGCAGCATTTGTTCCTGTATTCTGTGGTATCGCCCATTGCTTGTAAAGAGCAATTGTTTTTTCTATTCCTGTCTTTATAACCGGACCATGGCTACAGCAGATCATTTTTATTTCTAAATTTTCAATCTTTTCCAATCCATCCTGCACAAATTTAGGGAACGGACTGAAAATGCAATCAAAATAATATTTTATTTCGGCTTCATACCGATCCGCCCTTTTTAACTGGTAATCAAAAATAACTGGTTCACAATAATGACATCCGAACATATCACAGCTGAATAGTATCTGTTCTTTTTCAAAATAAGTAAACATCGTATCCGGCCAATGTAAATTCGGAGCAATGATAAATTCGAGTTTTTTGCCGTCTCCGATTTCCAAGATGTCACCTTGTTTTACTACCTGACTTTGAAAAGTGCGATTCATAATATGACCAAGATTCTTAATTGCCGCGGAAGTTGCGATTACAAGTAAATCTGGTTTTATCGCAAGCAACTCACTTAAACTGCCTGAATGATCAGGCTCTGTATGATTTAAAATCACGTAATCAAGCTGGCTTATTGGTATATACTCTTCAATCTTTTCGATAAACTCTCTTTTATAAGTATCATGTACCGTTTCAATCAGTACATTTTTCTCGCCTAATATCAAATAACTATTATAAGTGGTACCATAATCCGTATACATAATAATATCAAAATTACGCATACCCGGATTTAGCATTCCAACATAATATACATTAGGCGCAATCTCATTTTTATCTTTTTTAATATTCTCTTGCCTACTCATACAAACTTATCTCCCTATTCCTGCTCTGACATATCGTATAACTTTACCAGTTTATTTAAATATCTATATTTTGCTTTTGCTTCCTCGCCAGCCTGCAAAAATAGTTCTTTGGCTCTTTCCGGATTACTTCCTATTAAAGAATGATATCTTACTTCACCAGTTAAAAAGCTTTCATAGTCGAGTGAAGGTGATTTACTATCCAGCTGAAATGCTGGTTTCCCTTCTAATGCAAGTTCTGGATTGAAACGGAAGCAATGCCAATACCCTGCTGCAACCGCAGAAGCCATCTCCGTTTGTGCTGCATTCATACCAGCCTTGATACCATGACTAATACATGGTGAATAGGCAATAATCAAAGATGGACCTTTATAATTTTCCGCCTCTGTAATAGCCTTTACACATTGATTATAGTCAGCACCCATTGCTATCTGTGCGACGTATACATAACCATAGCTCATTGCCATAACTGCAAGATCTTTCTTTTTCGTGCTTTTTCCACCAGCTGCAAATTTTGCAATTGCGCCTTTTTGCGTAGACTTTGAGGATTGCCCGCCCGTGTTTGAGTATACCTCAGTGTCAAACACCAATACATTGATATCCTGCCCACTGGCCAACACATGATCCAATCCACCGAATCCGATATCGTAAGCCCAGCCATCACCACCAAAAATCCATTGTGATTTTTTAGAAAGAAATTCTTTTCCCTTCAAAATTTCATTACTGGTTGCACTTTCATAATCTGAGAGGGTTGTAACCAGTTTTTCAGTAGCCTGTCCGTTCTGTATGCCATCATAATAGGAATCTAACCACTCTTTGGCCGCATTACCAATATCCTCTCGGTCTGTTTCTTTCATAACCATCTGGACTTTTTCCTTTAACGCTTCTCGCATTGCCACCTGTGCCAGTTTCATGCCATACCCAAATTCTGCTGCATCTTCAAACAGAGAATTTGACCAAGCAGGTCCTTGGCCCTTGGCATTCGTTGTATAGGGCGTAGATGGAACTGAATGACCCCAAATAGAAGAACATCCTGTTGCATTCGCGATATACATTCTATCACCAAATAATTGTGTAATTAATTTTGCATAAGGCGTCTCACCACATCCTGCGCAGGCTCCCGAAAACTCAAGCAAAGGTTTTTTAAACTGACTTCCCTTAACAGTATCTGGTTTAAATTTTTCGTTGACATCTTTTTTCTCTGGTAACTCTTTTGCATAATCAAAAAATTCCTGACATGCACTATTCTCTTGCATGTCCTGCATACTTAATGCTTTTCCTTCTTTATTCCCAGGGCAGACATTAGCACAGGAACCACATCCCTGGCAATCAAGTGCTGATATAATAATACCAAACTGATACCCTGGCATGCCGGTCATAGGAAGTAACTTCATTCCAACAGGTGCCTTATCCGCTTCTTCTTTTGTCAGTGCCACAGTTCGTATGACGCCATGTGGGCATACAAAGGAACAGCGTGCACACTGTATACAATTCTCCGGCTTCCAAATCGGAATATCAATTGCCACACCTCTTCTTTCAAAAGCAGCTGAGCCAGATGGAAATGAACCATCTACATATTTTAGAAATGCCGATACAGGAACCTGATTGCCCTTTTGCGCATTTACTGGAACTTGAATTTTTTCAACAAAGTCCTGCAACTCTTCATTCTCTGTTTCTACTTTTTGCGTCATCTGACTATCTTTGGCATCTTTCCAATAAAGAGGTATTTCTAATACTCTTACCTCATTAGCCCCACGTTCAATTGCTTCATAATTCATCTGTACAATCTTTTCGCCTTTTTTCTCATAAGTTGATTTCGCGGCATTTTTCATATAGTTAATTGCCTGTTCTTCTGGGATGATTTTTGCTATTTTAAAAAAAGCAGATTGCAGAATGGTGTTAACTCTTCTGCCCAGCCCTATCTCTTTGGCAATGGTTATTCCATCTACCAAATAAAGTTTAATCTGATGATCCACTATATATCTTTTTACATGCCCAGGCATCTTCTTGTCTATTTCTTCAAATGTGCAACCACAATTAATCAGGAAAGAACCCCCATCTTTTAATTCCTGCACCATATCATACTTCAGTAAATAAGAAGCATTATGGCAGGCAACAAAATCTGCTTTATCAATTAAATAGGGACTCTTAATCGGATTGTTCCCAAAACGCAAGTGAGAAACAGTTACACCACCCGATTTTTTGGAATCATAATCAAAATATGCCTGCACATACATATCTGTATTGTCACCAATAATCTTGATTGAATTCTTATTTGCGCCAACAGTCCCATCGGCTCCAAGACCCCAAAATTTACAACTCTTTAGATCAGCATCTTCTATTTCGATAGACTCTCCCTCTGAAAGAGAAAGATTTGTCACATCATCAACAATACCAATTGTAAATTTCTTCTTTTCACGATTCTCGAATACAGCGGTTATTTGAGATGGTTTCGTATCTTTGGAACTCAAGCCATAGCGTCCTGAAAATACTGGTATGTTCTGAAATTCTGTATCTCTCAGGCATGCGATTACATCCAAGTAAAGTGGCTCGCCGATTGCGCCAGGCTCTTTTGTCCTATCCAACACCGATATTTGTTTTACTGTCTTTGGAATAGACGCCAAAAATGCCTCTTTATGAAAAGGTCTATAGAGATGAACCTTTACCACTCCTACCTTTTGTCCTATCCTGTTTAAATAATCAACCGTTTCTTCAATTGTTTCACATACTGAGCCCATTGCAATTAGAATATGAGTAGCATCTTCTGCCCCATAATAATTGAACAACTTATATGATGTTCCAATTTTCTGATTCACTTTATCCATATATGCCTGCACCATATCTGGAAGGACAGCATAGTTATTATTACTTGCCTCTCTGGCCTGAAAGAAAATATCTGGATTCTGTGCCGAACCCATTTGTTTAGGTGTATTAGGGTTTAATGCATGATCCCGAAAGTTTTGGATTGCATCTCTATCAACAAGGTCTTCTATGTCTTTATAATCCCATACCTCTATTTTTCTCATTTCATTAGAAGTACGAAATCCATCAAAAAAGTTTATAAAAGGGATTCTCCCTTTTATTGCGGTACAATGTGCAACCGGTGTAAGATCCATTATTTCTTGCGCATTAACTGAACAAAGCATCGCCATACCAATTTGTCTGCAGGCATAAATATCTGAATGATCACCAAAAATAGAAAGCGCATGACTTGCAATCGTTCTGGCCGCAACATTAAATACTCCAGGCAACATTTCTCCAGCAATTTTATATAAATTCGGAATCATAAGCAATAAACCCTGTGATGCCGTAAAGGTCGTTGTAAGTGCACCCGCTGCCAATGCTCCATGAATAGCGCCAGCTGCTCCAGCCTCTGATTGCATTTCTGTAACCTTCACCGTCTGTCCAAATATATTTTTTCTACCTTTTACTGCCCATTCATCCGTCACTTCTGCCATTACCGTAGAGGGACTAATTGGATAAATTGCTGCTACATCAGTAAATGCATATGATGCATGCGCTGCCGCATGGTTTCCATCCATTGTTTGCTTTTTTCTTTGCATAATCATTTCTCCTCTTCCATTGTAACTTTCATTGCAGTTATTATTATCCATTTTCCTGTACGCTAATTTAAATAGCAAAGTACAAAACCCTCTATCAGTCAAAGATGCTTCTCTAGAGGGTTTTGTGTGTTAGAAATTGCACTTCGGTCAGAAAAACATTTCTATCCAAATATTAAATTACTATAAATCAAATAGCTGAAAATGCATCTTTCTCAAGACCACACACAGGGCAACACCAGTCATCAGGGAGATCCTTCCATGCCGTACCTGGTGCAACTCCATTTTCTGGATCACCGATTTCTGGATCATAGATATAACCACATGGACATTCATATTTCTGCATACTATTCCTCCTTTTTTTGCATTGTTTCAAATTATATTTTAGCACTATTTCAGCATAAACACTATCTGTTTTTATAATATTTAAACTTAATTCTTATATTCTTTCCTTCTATTTTTCATAAAAGTATATCACTAATGGCCTTTCTAGGCGATGGGTGCTCTCTGTCAATATGCTCCGTATCCAAATCTTCTTTATTTCCATAATATCCAATCGCTATCACGGCAATCACGGTATAATCATTTGAAATAGCGAATGCACTTCTTGCTGCTTCTACACTGAAACCTCCTATCGCATGCGTTATCATTCCTCTTCGTTGTGCCTCAAGATTAAGATATCCCCACGATGTTCCGGCATCAAATAAATGCCAGCGATTTTCATTTTCAGGAGAAGTAAATGTCTTTTTCGACAAAATCATCAGCAAAGCAGGTGCCTTTGATGCCCATACTTGATTCGTTGGTGCTAAAACATTCAGCATCTTTTGATGATTCTCTCCTCCATTTGCTAAAATATAACGCCATGGCTGTTCATTAAAGCAAGATGGCGCATATCTTGCAGCCTCTAATAGTGCCATCAAATCCCCATCTGCAACTGCATGGTTAGGATCAAATGCCCTTGGCGACCATTGATTTTGAATCACTTCCATAATTTCATAATCAAATGTTCTATTTTCCATTAATACTTTCTCCTTTCAAGGATAGATCAACTCTAGAACAAATATCCAAAATTTTAATTTACTTTACAATATTTTACCACATATTGCTATTTGCGGCAATATTTCGCTGATAATTCCTCTCTATCATCTATTACCATTTTCTCTTCCTGTCTATACATCAGCATTGTAACCCTGTGCCACAATATATGCTGTCAATTAAATAATATGCTATAATTCTGCATATATATTTTTTTTAATTTGTTGAAATATATTTTTGTTTTATCTCGTTATATATTTTGAGGACAGTGACCAAGGAGGCATCTTTGGAAGCTGAGAGGGGAGGCGGAGAAAATAAACGAGCAGCAACAGCTTAACAACATGATTACGTCCTATCAGAATCTTATATTTACAATATGCTATAGATTTACAAATAATTATTTTGACGCAGAGGATTTGACCCAAGAAACTTTTTTATCTGCCTACAAAAACCTCAATCGGTTCGATGGGCAAAATCTGAAAGCATGGCTATGTATGATTGCCAAAAATAAATGTCTGGATTACAGGAAACGTGCTGGTGCAAGAACTGTTCCAACAGAAGATTCTTTCTTCCTCACTCTTGAGGCAAATACAGTAACTGCTTCTCCTGAAGGAATCTGTTTGGAAAATGCCGTAAAAGAGCAATTACTTTTGGCCTGCCGCAGCCTCTCTCCCCCTTATGACGAAGTGGCAAACGCCTTTTTCTGTGAGGAACACTCCATAGAGGAACTTGCCATAAAATTTAATCGTAATGAAAAAACATTGCGGACACAGATCTACCGTGCAAAAGGAATGTTACGCAAGATTCTAACAGATTATGAAAGGAGACAGACCAACGATGAATAACATTGCCAGCTTAGAAGAATTATCCATGGAAGAACTCATTCAGCAGGCTGAGTGTGATTTGATAACTGCACCTCACTACCTGCAAGAATCTGTCATGGAAAAAAGTCAATGCATACAAGTACAATTGCCTATGCAGATAGAAATACATGCAAAGCTTATCCCTCAAAAAATGCAGATGTTTTACTACACAATGAAAGTATCTCTCGCTATGGTCTGTACTTTGATTCTATTAGCAGTAAGTGCGTATATACCATCTGGTCTGCAAAACGGATTGGATGCAATTAAAGAACCGGTCAGTACAAAGACAACTCTTTTTACAACTACTATTTCAGAACAAAAATCTGATTTTACGAAAACAATCAATCACTTGAAAAAGAATATCACACAAACGATTAATGGAGGTAATGCACATGAATAACTCAACTACTATGATTTGCAAGAAAAAAGGCTTTTTTACATTTTTATTTTCTCTTTTCCCCGGATGTGGGGAAATGTATCTTGGATTTTTTAAACAAGGCACCTGTATGATGCTATCTGCTTTTGTATTGATTGCAATCAGTGTAGGTCTTGATTTTGGAATTCCCATGCTATTCTTTCCCGTCCTTTGGTTTTATAGTTTTTGCCATGTACATAATATGGTGGCGTTGCCGGATGAAGAGTTTTATGCAATTGAGGATACTTATCTATTCATTGAGACAGGAAGCTCCATTAGCAATGTATGGGGTAAAACCAATACAAGAAAAGTAATCGGTACAATTCTTATTGTGCTCGGAATTGCTTCCCTTTGGAATACCTTGGAATACTTTTTACGAGATCTCTTGTCCGACTATAATATCTGGAACTACTTAAGTCCTTTCTTTCATGTTTTCCCACAATTTATTATTGGTGTTATCATCGTCATTCTTGGTATCTTGCTAATTAAAGGAAAGAAAAAAGAATTGGATTTCTCTAATACAACACCTGCCATTTCATCAAAAGAAAATTAGGAGGGATGAATTATGTTAAACAGAACTCATAGAGTGGGATCCTTTACACTCGGCATCTCCCTTGTCGCAATAGGAATTGCTTACCTGATGCACCTATTCTTCCCGTCACTATCCTATTTAATGATTATTCAGGCATGGCCAATCATATTTGTATTGCTTGGTATTGAAATAATATTAAGTAATCTCAAAACAAATGAAAGCACTTCTTTTGTCTATGATAAAACTGCCATCTTCTTGACTGCAATGCTGATATTGTTTTCAATGGGGTTAGGTACACTCTCCATGTTGTTTGAAAAAAGTACCCATGTTCATCTATCTTTATAAAACTTCTATCTATAGTACGGATCAATTCAACCCATCTTACATTGTCCAAAATGCAAGATGGGTTTTCTGTACTTGCTTTTTTTTGTATTTCATGTAAAATAGTAGGGGCAGTTATGTATGCGATTTTATCAAATATTGTTATTTTACAATAAATAGTGAATAAACAAGTAATAAAAAGGGGTTTTTATAATGATTAGTGCAAATAATGTAACTCTCAGATTAGGTAAAAAAGCGTTGTTTGAAGACGTTAATATCAAATTTACGGAAGGAAACTGTTATGGTTTAATTGGTGCAAATGGTGCTGGAAAATCGACTTTTCTCCGTATATTATCAGGCGACCTAGAAACTACTACAGGAGATATTGTAATTACTGCGGGACAGCGCCTGTCCGTGCTTGAACAGGATCATTTTAAGTATGATGCCTATTTGGTCATTGATACTGTTATTATGGGTAATGAAAGACTATACCAGATTATGAAGGAAAAAGATGAGATCTATGCAAAAGAAGACTTTTCCGATGAAGATGGGATGCGTGCCAGCGAACTTGAAGCAGAATTTGCTGAAATGGGCGGTTGGGAAGCAGAATCAAATGCTGCAATGCTCTTAAATGGTTTGGGTATCGAAACAGAACTTCATGCTTCCACCATGGGTGATTTAAACGGTAGTGATAAAGTTAAGGTTCTTCTGGCCAAGGCTCTTTTTGGTAACCCTGATATTCTTCTGCTTGATGAACCGACAAACCATCTGGATCTCGACGCCATTGCCTGGCTGGAAGAGTTTCTGATTAATTTTGAAAATACAGTTATTGTTGTATCACATGACAGATATTTTTTAAATAAAGTATGTACACATACTGCTGATATCGACTATGGCAAAATTCAGTTATATGCTGGTAATTATGATTTTTGGTATGAATCCAGTCAATTACTTGTCAAACAAATGAAAGACTCAAATAAGAAAAAGGAAGAGAAAATAAAAGAATTACAGGAATTTATTTCTCGTTTTTCAGCAAATGCTTCTAAATCGAAGCAGGCAACTTCTCGTAAGAAAGCACTCGAGAAGATCGAACTTGATGACATAAAGCCATCTTCTAGAAAATATCCTTATGTTGATTTTCGTCCCGAACGTGAAATTGGTAATGAAGTGCTTACTGTTGAAGGTATTTCTAAAACGATAGATGGCGTGAAAATTTTAGACAATGTTTCTTTTATTCTTAGCCGCGAAGATAAAGTAGCTTTCGTTGGAGGCAATGAACTTGCTAAGACAGTATTATTCAAAATATTAACGAATGAGATGGAGCCAGATGCAGGATCTTATAAATGGGGTGTTACTACATCTCAGGCTTATTTTCCAAAAGACTCTACAGATGAATTTAATAATGATTTGACAATAACAGATTGGCTTACAGGCTACTCTCCTATCAAGGATGTCACATATGTACGTGGTTTTCTTGGCAGAATGCTTTTTCCTGGTGAGGACGGCGTAAAAAAGGTTAAAATTCTCTCTGGTGGGGAGAAGGTACGTTGTCTGCTATCAAAGATGATGATTAGCGCTTCTAATGTATTGATTCTTGATGAACCTACTAATCATTTAGATATGGAATCCATCACGGCTCTGAATAATGGATTGATTAAGTTTCCCGGTGTGATTTTATTTGCCTCACATGACCATCAATTTGTGCAGACAACTGCAAACCGCATCATGGAAATCATTCCTGGTGGTATTTTGATTGATAAAAGTACGACTTACGATGAGTATCTCGAAAGTGATGAAATGGCTCGTAAACGTTTTGTGTACACTGCCGATAAAGAAGATGATGAAAATTAATACATGGGCGGCATGCAGACAGCATGTCGCTTAATATTATGTAAACCATACGCGTGCAATATTATTACTTCACTGCCACTCTACAAAAGGAGGTTCGCATATGAACTACATAGATTTGCATGTACATTCGAATAAATCCGATGGTTCTTATTCACCCAGCGATCTTGTATCCTATGCTGTTGAAAAAAAACTGGTTGCTTTTGCGCTTACAGATCACGACACAGTTGCGGGCCTTGATGAGGCAATTTCTTTTGCTAAAGCATCAGCACCCGATTGCGAGGTGATTCCTGGGATTGAACTTTCCACAGAATATGAGAAAAGAGATATTCATATCCTTGGACTCTATATTGACTATAAAAACGATACCTTTCTTCATTATCTGACTGCATTTCAAAATTCCAGAGAACTTCGTAATGAGAAAATGTGTATCAAGCTAAACGAATATGGCATCGATATCAGTATGATAAAATTACGTGAACGCTTTCCCGATTCCGTCGTGACACGTGGCCTCTATGCCAAATATATGTTTGAAACGAAGCAGATTAAAAATATGCAGGAAGCCTTTGACCGATATATCGGTGATAGAGGACCTTGTTTTGTGCCACGTGAGAAGGTGACTCCTGAGCAGGCAATCAAGCTTATTCTTTCAGCCGGTGGTATCGCAGTGTTAGCGCATCCTATTCTCTATCATATGAGCAACCGAAAATTAGATGCTTTTGTTTCACAATTGAAAGAGGCTGGGCTTTCAGGTATTGAAGCTATTTATACGACATATGCTGCAAGTGACGAACGAGAGATGAAACGCCTTGCCATAAAATACAATTTGTTTATCACAGGTGGATCTGACTTTCACGGAACAACCAAGCCAAACACAGATTTAGGTATCGGTTACGGAAAGTTGCGGATACCCGAGGAATTATTACTTATCATTAAAAACAGAACTTAGTTTTTCATATTTATGGCTAAAAAAGTAATCATTATTTCAGAAAAGGACAATCAAAAAATGGATGAAACAAGAATTCTTTTTACCGACTTGGATGGTACTCTACTAAATGATCACAAGAAAATAAGCAAGCATACTTTAGAAACGATTCATCGTATGACAGCTATGGGCCATAAATTTGTAATTTCCTCAGGACGCCCAATTAATAGTGTCCTTGCGGTTGCAGAGGAGTTTGGTTTTACTGGTCCTGGTTCTTATGTATCTGCATTTAATGGTGGCCTGATTTATGATTGTTATGCCCAGAACACCTTACTGCGCTCTCCTATTCCAATGAAATACGTGCGGCACATTTTCGATTATGCTCGTAAGGCAGGCATGCATGCACATACTTACACGGCAACACATATCACATGTGAACGTGAAACTGCTGAACTGAACCACTATAGAGAACATATAAAAATGCCTGTTCTCATTGTGGATGATGTAACAACGGTATTGAAGGAAGAACCCATGAAAATCATTGTCATGGATTTAAACGGCCGCGAGAATCTCGAACAATTTCGCACAGGTTTGGAAATCTGGGCCAGCAATAAAGTCAGTTCTACTTTTTCAAGTCCATTTTTACTAGAATATGGTTCTCTTTCCTCAACAAAGGGGAATGGTGTCAAATTCTTATGTGACTATTTTAATATTCCTATTGAAAACGCAATTGCCGTTGGAGATGAAGAAAATGATGTTTCTATGCTGGAAGTAGCCGGGGTTGGCGTTGCTATGCATAATGCTACCGATTTCACAAAAAAAGCCGCCGATTATGTTACCAAAAATGACAACAATCACGACGGGCTTTCTGAAATTATTGAAAAGTATGTATTAAATAACTAGGAACCCTCTTAATCATGTTTTCCTCTATATATCTATGCCTCGACGATTAAATATCTTCCATCTGCAATTTTGAATACTTCAGATTCCTCTTCCAAATCCATAAGATCTAGACCCATAATATCTGCTCCACTTTCATCAAAATACTCACGTACCTCATCGAGCGAATTAACTACCACTGCCATACAGTCTTCAAGAAATGTTTCTGCTTCCTCAATTGTTTCCGCTACCGGCTCTTCAAACAACTTCCCCTGATTTCTCAAAAAAGTCTTTAATACCTCTTCATCATATTCATGCATATTATCGCCTCCCATTATCATTTTGCGTTCTTTACTTCACATGCTCTTCTGGAACAAAAATCCTATTGTTTATCATTACTCTTTCTGACTTCACTGCTGCCGTCGCCGCCTTACAAAATTCATCCTGACTATTTATCAAAGCCTTCCCACGTTTATCAATTCTCTCATATGTCCCTTTATCTGTTAAAATGCGAGCCTTTAAGGTATCACTCAATTGCATTTGTAACACATGAATAATTTCCTGCTTCAAAGTTTCTGCCTCTACTGGAAACATTATTTCTACGCGCCTCTCTAGATTACGTGGCATCCAATCTGCTGATCCCAGAAAAACATTTTCTTTTCCTGCATTGCTAAAGTAGAAAATCCTGCTATGCTCTAAAAAATTGCCCACAATAGATCGAACTCTTATATTTTCACTGATTTCCGGAACGCCTACACGCAAGCAACAAATACCTCTAATAATTAAATCAATTTGTACGCCCGCCCGTGAAGCCTCATAAAGCGCCTTGATAATATCTTGATCACAAAGCGAATTTATTTTTGCAATAATATGTGCTGGCTTTTTCAAAAGTGCATTCTCACGCTCTCTATTAATTAATTCCAAGAATCTGTCCTTTAGCCATAATGGTGCTAATGACAGTTTGTTCCATGAAACAGGCTCTGAATAACCAGATAACATATTAAATACTGCTGTTGCGTCTTCACCAATAGGTTCGGCGCATGTCAGTAACCCAAGGTCGGTATATAACTTTGCCGTAATATCATTATAATTACCTGTTCCCAAATGTACATACCTTCTGATTCCATCCTCTTCGCGACGTACAACCAGTGTAATCTTGCTATGCGTCTTCAATCCCACTAGTCCATAGATAACATGGCAGCCAGCTTTTTCTAGCATCTTGGCCCATACAATATTATTTTCTTCATCAAATCTTGCCTTTAATTCAACAAGCACGGTAACTTGTTTTCCATTTTCCGCTGCTTGCGCCAGTGCTGCAATAATTGGTGAGTTACCACTCACACGATACAAGGTTTGTTTAATAGCCAATACTTCACTATCCCTGGCCGCTTGTCTGATGAATTCCACAATTGGCTGAAATGTCTCATATGGATGGTGCAACAATTTATCTCCCTCGCGTATCTGCTCGAAAATATCACCTTCTACCTGCAAAAATGGAGATGGCTGTGGTACATACTTTTCATTTCTTAAGTGGTCAAATCCAGGCAATCCATACATCTTCATCAAAAATGTTAAATCTAAAGGACCATTTATTCTATAAATATCTTCTTCCTTAATTGATAATTCCTTACGCAGTATTTTAAGCAGCCTGTTGTCAATGCCATCCTCTACTTCCAAACGAATTACTTCACCCCATTGTCGCTTTTTGATCTGCTTTTCAATTTCTCTTAATAGGTCTGCTGCCTCATCTTCGTCAATTGTTAAATCAGCATTTCTCATAATTCGAAAAGGGTGAGAGCAAATTACATCATAATTTAAGAATAATTTATGAATATTTCGTTCTATCACTTCTTCTAAAAAAATCAGAACTGTCTTTCCCGCTTTACTTGGAATAGATACAATTCTTGGCAATACAGCCGGTACCTGTACAGTTGCAAAAACCAATTCATTACTATTTTTTGAAAGAAGTGCACCAATATTTAATGTCTTATTCCGAATCAATGGAAACGGTCTCGAAGAATCCACTGCCATAGGTGTTAAAACCTGATACACATTTTCAACAAAAAACTTATCAACATAATCCTTCTGTTTATCAGTCAGATTTTCATGCGCAACAATTACTTCAACCTCATTTTGTTGTAGAAGTGGTAATAGGGATCGATTGTAAGTAGAATATTGCAATCCGACCAACTCATGTGTTGCCTTGTTGATAGCTTCTAACTGTTTCGCTGAGGTCATTCCCGCAATGTCTGTTCCCGTATATTTTGCATTTACCAAATCTCTAAGTGAAGCAACACGAATCATAAAAAATTCATCCAAATTAGAAGCGGTAATACTTAGAAATTTAAGCCTCTCAAACAATGGGATTGTCTTATCCCTTGCCTCTTCAAGCACTCTTTCATTAAAAAGTAACCAGCTTAACTCTCTGTTATAATAATATTGACTATCACTCAAATTTATTTTTTCCGACATGATACTTTTTCTCCTTTTATTTCGATAACACTACTGCAAAATTTTCTTATGCTTTATAATAGGTTTAATACTGAATACTTCCTCAAAAAACTTGGTTTTTCTTTCATAAAATCCTTTTTCCAGATACAAATCTTCATCCGTAACAACCGTCAGCCAAAGTTGCCCTTCTTTCAATGCTGCCATTACTTTTTTAACTTTCAAGCGTTGGCTACGGCAAATACCATCTGCCGCTCTAAATATTGCTGTTAATTTCGCTATTCTTAAATATGCCTCTCTATCTAACTGTGTTACACTCTTAATCTCATTATAATATGCAAAATCAACCTTATTATATTTGACGACATTGGCAACAATTTCTCTCTCAACATGCGACAATCCCATAATCTCGGTTGCCATAATAATATTGTAACCTGATTCTGCCAGAATTTCCAAACTAATGTACTTTCCACAGTCACCTAGAATTGCAGCAACGCGGAGGAGTAATCGATCACGTTTATCCATACCATGCACTTTTTTCATGCAATCAAAAATCGTAACCGCAACTTCTTCTACAAGCGCATTTCTTTCTTTATTTCCCAAATACCTCTTGGCTATATTTATTGCGCAAGCAATAATGTCAGCATCAAAATCATGTTCCACTTGTATCAGCTTATTCTTCTGTGCATAATCATAGGCTATACCGTCTGCAAGTCCAACTCCAGGTGCCCATAAAAGTTTTGCATTCGTTATTTCCAGCACTCTCTTAAATAAAATAGCAGAGGGAATAAGCAGGGATGCATTCTCTTCCGGCATTCCCAAATACCTTGCTATCTGATCTGGTGTTTTTTTACGCAATATATCTACGAATTCCATATATTGAACATTTGATATGATATCCTCACTTGTTCCATTTCCAAGCTTTTGCATAATAAATGAGATATAGTCATCTACAACAATAATGTTTTCAATCACTCTATCTTTTAGATATAATTGTTTAAAACTCAGTAACTGATTATCAACCAATTCTTCTATCAAGTGCTCATAATTATTTGTTCTAGGCTGTATATCAACAAGCATCTCACGAATACGAAGAATACCCAGTCTGATATTCTGTGTCGCTACAAGGGCGTCCTTATCAAAAAGAGAGAATTGGATACTGCCTCCTCCTACATCTACGATGGCAGTTCCTTTTTCTATAATCTTGCTGAAACAGGCGCCCTTTGATGCAACTGACTTATAGTGTAAGAATCTCTGCTCGCTATTACTTAATACTTCAATATTCATGCCTGTCCGAAGCTTTATCTGCTCTATTATGATCATTTTATTTTCTGTCTCACGTATCGCACTCGTCCCATAAATGCTGTAGGAAGATACTTTATATGTCTTCATAATATCTACAAACTCAGAAAGAACTCGACATAATTCATCAACTCTTGCATGACTGATTTTACCAGTTGTATATGTATCAGTTCCCAGCTCTATTCTATGACGAATATAATCGATTTGTTTCATTCTGCTTTTCCCGGAAAATTCATAAATCTTCATTGCCAGTTCATAAGAACCTACATCAATCGCTGCAAATGTATGTATACTCATTCGCCTCATCTCCTATCTTATACTTCGTCTCTTTTTCTTTTGTTCTTGTTTGCCGAGTAAATAATCAATAAACTGTTGTGCCGTTCTACCTGACAGCCCGCCGTGATATAGTTCCCATTTATTCGCTTCTTCGAGCAACTGTTCCTTCGATATTTTCACCTTGTGCCGAACAGCTAAGGTCTCAATAATATGATTGAACTCCTTCTTATCAGGCGCACAAAAGAATATGGACACCCCGAACCTAGCTACCAAAGATAGCTTCTCCTGCACCGTATCCGAGCTGTGCAAATCATCTCTTCTCTCTTCCTTATCCGAAAACTTCTCTCTTACAAGATGGCGCCTGTTTGAAGTAGCGTAAATCAGTACATTCTCTGGTTTCTTCTCCAGCCCGCCTTCAATAACAGCTTTTAAATATTTATACTCGATTTCAAAGTCTTCAAAAGATAAATCATCCATATAAATAATAAACTTATAATTACGATCTTTTATCTGTGCGATTATGTCATTCAAATCCCGAAACTGATGCTTATAGATTTCAATAATACGCAAACCCTTATCATAATACTGGTTTAATATTCCTTTAACGCTACTGGATTTGCCTGTTCCCGCATCACCAAATAATAAGCAGTTATTAGCCCTTCTGCCATTGACAAAAGCCTCTGTGTTGTCAATTAATTTTTGCTTTGGTATCTCATAACCAATTAAATCATCTAAATACACATGTGCTATATTCGTAATTGGTATAATCTCAGCACCTTGCTCTCGATGTTCTACACGAAATGCTTTATGTAAACCGAACTTACCTACTCCAAAGTCTTTGTAAAATCCCGCCATTTTTATCAGGAATGCTTCTGGTGTATCCGTATCTGCCAACTTTATACTTAACTCACAAATGCGGTCACGTATTCTCTTATTAAACATTTTACTTTGGTCATTCACATTACGATAGTGAAATAACATCCTAACACAATCTGTTTGTAAGGTTTCATCCAATACCATCAAATCTGCATCAAAAAATTCTTTAAATATCTTAAAATCATTTATCGCAATCACATTAATACTGCCCTGTACTTCGCCTCTGATTTCTGATGCCATGCTGAAAGAATTTTCATTATTTGCTAATAAATAGGTCAGATATGTGTGCCACAGGTTTCCCTCATATCCATGATTTCCTGCCATCTCTACCAGTCGATGAATGACATCAAATAATAATGCTTTCTTGTCTTCATTATCATAATAATCATCATTATAGTGCTTTAATAGCCATGCCATATCCGTTAGAATATCGCCATGCTTAAAATGCTTATACAAAATCAATTCTTTCTCTCTCATCTGTCTCTTTCACTCTTAGCTTTCATATATTGAGATTGCAGTTCTCTGCTATCTTCCATTATCTTGACATATAGGCTCTCTACCTTTTCAGCATAACGACTGTTATTGCATAATGCACGAACTTCTCTGGTTTTTTCCTGCTCTCTTGCCAAATCCAGTATCGGCTTACCCACAGAAATTTTATACTCTGCAATCTGTTCACAGATTTTCAAACGCTTCTCATATAATGAGACAATATCTGTGTCAATTCTATCCAAATCCATTCGTAATTCATGTAAATCCATAGTATTACTCTCCCTCTATCCATTATATACTAAGTCTTTATCGCTTAGCACATCTTGCAATTATCAATCACAGATTAATTCAAAAATGTCTCCGAAAATTGCATTTTTTTTATTATATCATATTTCAAAACCTCTTTACAATGTTGTCTGTACAATATTATAATAAGCTATGGGAGGCGAGTATATGAAAACACGCAATATTGTAATACTTCTAATTTGTATTGTTATATTTTTTGTTGTAATTCTTTTTTATTCATTCAGAACCCGTATTCCCTCTAATGCTCCCTCTACAATCGGCAATACGGCTGGTAACCTTAACAATAAGGGACTTTTCTGTGAAAATGAAGGTATTGTATACTTTAGCAACGTATATGATAACGGTTCTCTCTATTTAATGAATCCGGATACAACTAATATTAAGAAAATATGGAATGTTCCCACAAAGTATATTAATGCGGCTGGTAAGTATTTATACTATTATCAAGACTCACAGTCTGCTAACAGTGCTTTTGGACTTTTAGGCAATATGTATGGGATCTATCGCATCAAAAAAAGTGGAGCCGACAACAAATCACTTGATAGAACACCCTCCGGTATTATAAATCTGATTGGCGATTATTTATATTATCAGCATTACGATGACACAGACGGCATGACACTGTATCGTGTAAAGACTGATCAAACAGATAAATCACAGATTATGAAAGCAATCGTGGATCCTGCCTGTGCCAAAGATGGTATCATTTACTATCATGATATGGATCATGCTTTTCAACTTGCTGCTTATGATACTAATCTTGATTCTTCTCATACGATTTATGATGGAAAACTTTTTAATCCTATATTGATTGGCGATTATTTTTATTATATGAATGTTGCAGATAATTACACCCTTTACCGTTATCATAATGTAGGCGGCGAGATTGAAAAACTCACAAATGACAGAGTTGATTGTTTTAATGTGGATGCGGCTTCTGGGTATATCTACTATCAAAAAAATGATGCAGCTGCTCCTGCATTAAAGCGTATGCTTCTTGATGGTTCCAGCGTGGAAATGATTGCCTCTGGCAACTACACTAATATTAATATCACTTCTACCTATACATATTTTATGCTCTTTGATTCAGATTCTATCATGTATAAGACACCTACGCAGGGTGCCATATCTGTAACTGAATTTACGGAAGCAGCCATTGCTGCTTCCGAGAATCAAGAAAAGTAGCACCTAAAAGGTGCTACTTTTCTTGATTCTCCAACTCGTCCAATAATTGTGTGACTGTTCTATTTAAGATAGGGTGCCTTACATTAGGAGCTATCTGCACTAGTGGACTTAATACAAAACTGCGGTTATGCATATCTGCGTGAGGAATCGTCAATTCTTCGGAATCAATTATCATCTTATCATAGAAAATGATATCTAAATCCAACGTTCTCGGCCCCCACTTTGTAACCTTCTCTCTCTTTGCCATCACTTCAATCTCTTGCAGTAACGCCAATAATTCCTCTGGTAATAATAATGTCTTCATTTCCAACATACCATTCAAAAATTGTTCTTGTTCTATATTTCCGTAGGGCTCTGTCTCTATAAACCTAGAGATACGCTCTATATAGCAATCTTCTCTCTCTTCTAGTACCTGAATTGCATTTTGTAAATACTCCTCACGCGCCCCCATATTTGAACCCATTGCGATATAGGCAACATGCCATCCTCGCTCAATCCTGACAGAAACAGACTGCATAGATAAACCAATCGGTGCCCATGGTTTTTTTACTTCAATCACTATTTTTTCAACTCTCTTATACGCCAGTAATAATTCTTGTGCAAGACTCTCGGCTACAGCCTCTATCAGCTTATATGTTCTGTCTCTCATAAATGCATCGATAAAATGACATACTTCTCCATAATGTATAGAGTCTGCTAATAAATCATCCATTCCTGCCGTCCTCGTTGACAGATATAACTCTGCAGAAACAAGGAATTTCTGTCCCAGTTTATTTTCCTCTTTATAAACTCCATGCTTACCAAATGTTTCAAGGTCACAAATTCTAATACAATCCATCTTATTGTTCCCCCCTTCTCAATATAGCCTCTGTCATTTCTATTGCTCTCTTATTTTGTGCGATATCATGTACTCTGACAAACGCATACCCACTTATAGCAGCAAAAACAGTTGTCACATAAGTTCCTTCTCCGCGTAATGAAATTGGCAATGGTGGCTCTTTTACCGATCCAATCACTGACTTTTTAGATGCGCCTAATAGTAACGGAAAACCAAGCTCCTGAAATAATTGCAGATTAGCAAGTATCTTCAGATTCTGTTCCGTTGTCTTAGCAAATCCAATACCAGGATCAAGTATTATTTTCTGATCCTCTATTCCAGCATTTCTAGCTATTTCGACTGATTCAAGAAGCTCCTTCTTCATATCCATAAGGAAGTCGCCTGGGTGAATGGAAGGACGATTATGCATCAGACAACAGGCAACATTTCCTTCCTTAATAATCATAGGCATTTTAGGATCATATTTTAAACCCCATATATCATTTATCATATCAGCACCTGCTATAATTGCAGCATTAGCTACCTTAGGTTTATATGTATCAACAGAAATTGGGATGTCAAATGACGATTTAACTCTTTCAATAACAGTTGATATTCTTTCAATTTCTTCCTGCTCTGAAATTTTTTGATAATTGGGCCTGGTGGATTCTCCCCCAATATCTAAAAGATCTGCTCCTTCTTCTATCATATGTGCCGCTCTCTGAAGTGCAGACTCCACATCCGTATATAAGCCACCATCTGAGAAAGAATCTGGCGTCACATTTAATATACCCATAATATATGTATGATTTCTAATATCAAATACTTTGTTCCCAATTTGCATATTCTGTCTCCATATCTAAATTTGAACAAATACTACCTGCTCAAGTTCCGCAAATTAATACTCCAGTTTCATGTTCTTCTTTTCTTTTTTCCAATCACAGTGCTGCTCTGCAGGGCATATATAACAATTTCGCGACAGTTTATCTGCACTGTACAAAATTCCATTTAAGTTCTTTTCATTTTTTATTACGGGGTTTCGATGATTACCAATAGCTATTGTCACCCACGTACTATCTTCTTCCGAAAAACCACACTCTAGCAAAATTGCACGGGCTATTTCTACCCCTGCCTCCTCATGTGGGATTCCTTCTGCATACTGGACATCTCGACCTATATCATGAAGTAAAGCAGTTGCATATATAATATTTTTTGGAATTGCTACCGCTCTTTCATGATTTAATATCATCATGATACGTGCTACATCGAGACAGTGGTTTATATCATGCTTACAAAAACCTCTTCCTTCCTCATAACTCTCTATTTTTTTTTCATGCTTTATAAAAGAATCATTATGAAGCAACGCATTTACTTTTTCCATCATTAATTTCCTCTATGATTAACCATGTGGAAAAAAGTATTTTTAAGTTCAATATTATGTTCAAATTCACCTCTGGTCACATAGGTCACTGTTTGGCTTCCTGGTTTCTTAATTCCTCTCATTGTGATGCACATGTGCTCGGCTTCTAGCATCACCATAACCCCCTTAGGCTTTAAGTATTCCATCATCGCATCTGCTATTTGTGCCGTCATCTTCTCCTGTATCTGTAAACGTTTTGCAAATACTTCTACTGTACGCGCCAGTTTACTTAGTCCCACTACTTCGCCATCTGGGATATATGCCACATGTGCCTTTCCATAAAATGGCATCAAATGATGTTCACAGGTGGAATAAAATACAATATCACGTTCTAATATCATTTCATTATTGTCTGCATGGAAAGTCTTCGTCAAATGCTTTGCCGGATTTTTTTCCATTCCGCCAAAGATTTCTTCATACATTCTTGCAATTCTAGCAGGTGTTTCCTTAAGCCCCGCACGTTCAGGATCTTCTCCTATCCCCTCTAGCAGTAACGTAACAGCTTGTTCGATTTTATTTCTGTCCACCATTTGAGTCTCTCCTAATCTGCTCTTTATTCTTCATAATGTGAATTACTTCTCCTAAATAAGAAAGTGAACCAAATGCTATGATAACCGTATCTCTGTCGGCAAGTAAAAGACTTATCTCTAAAGCCTCTCTCACACTGTCGGCAGCTGTCACACGATTATGATAACGGCTTGCACATTCCGCTAATGTCAAGGCTGATAACGAGCGCTCTCCAGATGTTGATACCGTTATAATATCCGTTGCGAGATGAGCCACTAATTCACACATTTTTTCATAATCTTTATCCTTTAATACTCCCATTATATATACTATTTTACGGTTTGTAAAATACATTTCTATTGTCTCGACTAATCTCCTCACACCGTCCTCATTATGTGCCCCATCTACTATCATCAGAGGTTCCTTCTCCACAATTGTAAATCTCCCAGCCCAAACTGCATTTTTCATCCCCCTGAGGAGATGACTTCTATTTATAGTATATCCCTTTTGGCATAACTGATGAACTACTTCCAACACCAGCACCGCATTATCAATCTGGTAGGTTGCAGCCATAGAAATCGTAATATCTTCATTATCTTTGTAGGAGAACGTCTGCATTGGAAATTCTCGCTGAATATTCTTTACCAACGATGAATCTGCCACTGTCAGTTCTACTTTCATTTCCTTACATTTCTCTACAATTACTTTTTGCATTCCCCGCGTATGTTCATTTGATCCAGTCTTTCCTTTTTGTATAACAACACTACAACCAGGCTTAATAATGCCTGCCTTTTGTCTTGTGATTTCTTCAATTGAATTTCCTAGCATGGCTATATGATCTCTGCTAATTGATGTGAGCACGACCAGATCAGTATTCTTAACAATATTTGTGGCATCTTCGATACCTCCTAGACCCGTTTCCAACACAACCACCTGGCATGACTTTTTCTTAAAATATAAAAAGGCCATTGCCGTCTCTATCTCAAAGATCGTGGGATGAGCCTGTCCGTCTGCCTCCATAGCATCTGCTTCTCTGCTTACCTCTGACAATATTTCTGCATAGTCTTTCTTACTAATATGTTTTTCATTGATTGATATGAATTCTCTTTCTTCAATAACAGCTGGAGAATTATATCTCCCTACCTTGTATCCAGCTTCTGCCAATATGCACGTCAAAAATGCAGACACAGAGCCCTTACCATTTGTCCCCGCAATATGAATAAAGCGAAGATCATCCTGCGGATTTCCTAATCGTTCCATTAATAATCTTATTGTTTGTAAACCAAGTACACTACCATAGCATGCTGCTTGTGCAATGTAATCACGTGCTTCCTTATATCTCATATACTCACCTGTTCATATATTCTGCAAATATTACTAAATTATAGATAAAATGAAATATGCTCCCTATTACGGAAGCATTTCATTTTTTCGGAAATTTATAAATTATCATCCACGATATCGTTTCCTTCGTTTGTTCCAATATCCAGTGTATTTAACGTACGACGACGACGTCTGTCTTCTTCTGATTTTTCTAAAATATAATTCTTTATTTCTTTAGATTTTTTGATATGTATTAGTTCTATTTTCTTGTCAGTCACATCGCCTGTAAAGCATACTACAGTTCCGAGTCTGAACAGTCTTTCAAATAATCCTGTCTCAAGCTTTACATCCTGTATCTTATACATATAGCAAGCATCCTCAACAGTTTTCAGAAAACCACGGTTTATTGTCAACATGCTTTCTTCAATTGTATATTTTGTAAATGTAAACGGCAGGCCAAAAAAAATCCATCTTTTTCTCTCTACATATCCCATCCTACATCCTCCTGAAAATATTTGATGAATTAAGTATAAAACATTTTTCTAATGATTGCAAAACATTCTTACATATATTATACTAATAGAAATGAAAAAAAGTAAGGGAGGGAATTTATCATGCAGACTTTGGATTGTATCTATGGACGTAGAAGCATCCGTAAGTTTTCGGATGAACCGGTTTCACATGAGATACTTGAGAAGATCGTTGCGGCGGCTTCTTATTCACCATCTTGGAAAAACACGCAGGTTGTCCGCTATATAGCTATTGAAAGTCCTGAAATGAAAAATAGAATTGCCAATGAGTGTACTTCTAGTTTTGTTTATAATGGTAATACCATAAATAGTGCTCCTCTGCTCATTGCTGTAACTGTTCTGAAAGGCAGATGCGGTTATGAAAGAGATGGTTCCTTTACTACAAACCGTAAGGATACATGGCAAATGTTTGATGCCGGTATCGCAAATCAGACATTTTGCTTGGCCGCACATGAATTTGGTCTTGGAACTGTAATTATGGGTATTTTTGATGAAACAATTTCTGAGGTTCTTGAGATTCCAGAGGATCGCGAGCTCATTAATATTATTTGCATTGGTTATTCTATTGATTCACCAGAAGTGCCAAAGAGAAAAACTGTAGATGAGCTATTAATCTATAAATAGTTATTACAATAAATCGAAGAGAATTCATTTTCTCTTCGATTTTATATAATCAAGAAAGGGGATATTTATATGAGACACTTAATGAGCCCACTGGATATGTCAGTGGATGAGCTAGACAGGCTAATGAATCTTGCCGATGACATCCGTTTAAACCCGGATAAATATGCACATGTATGTGATGGAAAGATTCTTGCTACTTGTTTCTATGAACCTAGTACGAGAACACGGCTTAGTTTTGAGTCGGCTATGATGCATCTTGGTGGGAAAACACTTGGGTTTGCTTCTGCCGATTCCTCGTCAGCTGCAAAAGGAGAAAGTGTATCTGATACGATTCGTATGATTTCCTGTTATGCAGACATATGTGCTATGCGTCATCCAAAGGAGGGGGCACCCATGGTTGCTGCTTCCAAATCAAAAATACCTGTCATTAATGCAGGAGATGGTGGGCATCAACACCCAACCCAAACCTTAACGGACTTGTTAACCATTCGTTCTTTAAAGGGTCATCTTGACCAGTTAACAATTGGACTGTGTGGTGACTTGAAATTTGGTCGTACTGTGCATTCTCTAATCAATGCCTTGCTTCGTTATCCTGATATAAACTTTGTGTTTATTTCGCCTGAAGAGTTACGTATTCCAGACTATATACGTGATGATTTGTTAAAACAGAGTCATATCTCTTTTAAAGAAGTAATACGTTTAGAAGAAGTAATGCCCGAACTTGATTTACTGTATATGACACGTGTGCAGAAAGAAAGGTTCTTTAATGAAGAAGATTATGTCCGCTTAAAAGATTTCTATATTTTGGACAAACCTAAAATGGAGCTTGCTCGTCCTGATATGCTCGTACTACATCCGCTTCCACGTGTGAATGAAATCTCAATTGAAGTAGACGATGATCCGCGTGCAGTGTATTTTGAACAAGTCCAATATGGTGTTTATATTCGTATGGCACTAATACTGGCCTTACTTGAAGTGGAGGTGAACTAAATGTTAAATGTTGGTAGAATTGAAGAAGGTTTTGTGCTTGACCATATCAAAGCTGGAAAAAGTCTTTCTATTTATCATGATTTAAAATTAGATAAATTAGATTGTACGATTGCCATTATTAAAAATGCAAAAAGTAACAAAATGGGAAAGAAAGATATCGTAAAGGTAGAGTGTGATATTGATATGCTGGACTTTGATATTCTTGGTTTTATTGATCATAATATTACTGTAAATGTAATAAAGGACGGTGAAATTGTAGCCAAGAAAGAATTGGTACTGCCGAAGCAGATTACAAATGTTATAAAATGCAAGAATCCACGCTGTATCACATCCATTGAGCAGGAATTACAGCATGTATTCATATTGACTGACGAGGAAAAAGAAATATACCGGTGTAAATACTGCGAGGAGCATTTTAATAATCAATAGAAATAAAGAATACTTCTACTGTTTTAAACAAGTAGAAGTATTCTTTATTTTGCTAGATTTACTATAATAGTAAGCTCCAGTCTGTACAATCCCATACTTTTGTCACAATACCCTTATAAAATTCTGGTTCATGACATATAAGCAGTATACTTCCCTTATATTCGATTAGTGCTCTTTTCAATTCTTCCTTCGCATCAACATCCAAATGATTTGTTGGTTCATCAAGAAGCAGTAGATTAGTCTGTCGGTTTATCAGTTTACATAATCTGACCTTGGCCTGTTCTCCACCACTGAGTACTCTGACCTGGCTTTCAATATGCTGGGTTGTTAAGCCGCATTTTGCAAGTGCAGAACGAACCTCATATTGAGAAAAGCCGGGAAATTCCTCCCACATTTCTTCGATACAGGTTCTTTTGTTTGCCTCTTTCATTTCCTGCTCAAAATACCCTATTTCTAAGTACTCTCCTAAATATACGCTTCCCGAAATTGTCTCTGTCAAGCCCAGAACACTACGTAATAGCGTCGTTTTTCCAATACCGTTTGCCCCAACCATAGCAATCTTTTCTCCGCGCTCCATCGCAAGTGTCAAAGGCTTTGATAATGGTTTGTCATAGCCAATCACTAAATCCTTCGTCTCAAATAAATAACGCCCTGGTGTTCGAGCTGTCAGAAAATGAAATTCTGGCTTTGGTTTTTCTCTGCCAAGCTCTATGACATCCATTTTATCAAGTTTCTTTTGTCTTGACATTGCCATATTACGCGTTGCAACACGTGCTTTATTTCGGGCAACAAAGTCCTCAAGATTAGCAATCTCCTGCTGTTGTTTCTTATATGCAGATTCCAGTTGGACCTTTTGTGCTTCATGTACTTCCATAAACTTCTCGTAATTACCAACATAACGTGTTAATTTTTGTTGCTCCATATGATAAATCAAATTAATGACACTATTAAGGAAAGAGATATCATGCGAAATCAAAATAAAAGCATTCTCATAGTCATTCAAATACCGCCTCAGCCATTCAATGTGTTCCTCATCTAGATAGTTTGTTGGCTCATCCAGCAAAAGAATATCTGGCTTTTCAAGCAGTAACTTGGCCAGCAATACCTTCGTCCTTTGTCCTCCTGAGAGTTCGGAAACATCTCGATCCATGCCAATTGCATTTAAACCAAGTGCTTTTCCAACTTCCTCTACTTTTGCATCAATCAAATAAAAATCATGCATTGTCAATAAATCCTGAAGAACACCCGCTTCCTCCATCATTGCGTTGATTTCATCTTCCGGAACTTCAGATACTCTCATATATAATTCATTAATCTGTGTTTCCCACTGATACAAAAAATTAAAAGCGCTTTTTAAAACGTCTCTGATTGTCATTCCTGGCTCTAGAATAGTGCCTTGGTCAAGATATCCTGTTCTAACACGTTTTGCCCACTCTACTTTTCCCTCGTCTGGTTGTAGCTTATCTGTTATGATGTCCATAAAGGTAGACTTACCTTCGCCATTTGCCCCAATCAGTCCAATATGCTCTCCCGCCAACAAACGGAAGGAGACATCTGCAAAAATCGCTCTGTCTCCGAATCCGTGACTCAAATGCTCAACACTTAAAATACTCATGCAATTCTCCACTCTATCATTACTGTTTTTAATAATACCATACTATACATTAAAACAACTTCCTCCCACAAACTCTCTGATAATAGAATTATTGGGAAGATTTTCACTACTGACACCCAAAAAATATTCCAAGAACTTAAGTAATCTTTTTGCTTCCTGATATTCAGGATCATCTTTCTCCATGCCAAACAAAAGAGGCTCCGCAAATTGTTTTAAAACAGCCAATTCATAGATTAAGGCTGAATTGAACATGGCATCTGCTGATTCCTGAAACGGAAAAATATTTTCTTCTTCGCCACGTCTCACAGAATCCCACATTGACAATGTTTTCTGCGCCGACGCACCTCTTGTTCTCGCATCACGTACCATTCGCCTGATTAATCTGCCATCTGTAGTCGCGACTCTGTTATGCTCATCAATATTTAAGGAGGTCAATGCACTAATATATATTTTATATTTACTTTCCATTGGTAGCGAATGGGACAATGCATCATTCAAGCCATGGATTCCTTCAATTACAAGAATATCATTACTGGCGAGTTTTTTCAAATTTCCTCTATATTCACGCAGACCTGTTTTGAAATTAAAGGAGGGTAACTCAACAGTCTCTCCTGCAAGCAAAGCACACATATCACGATTAAAACCGGCAACATCTATTGCTCCTAGACACTCAAAATTATATTCGCCGCTCTCATCCCTTGGTGTCAAATCACGATTTACAAAATAATCATCTATTGCAATTGGATGGGGAATTAGACCATGTGTACGAAGCTGAACAGACAATCTATGTGAAAATGTTGTCTTACCTGAAGAAGATGGCCCTGCTATCATAACAAATTTTTTGCCGCCACGCTTCACAATATCTGATGCTATGTCAGCAATACTGCTCTCCTGCAATGCTTCTTGCACCAAAATCAGTTCATTCAGTCCCCCTTTACATATTTCATCGTTTAATGCACCAACTGTATCAATCCCAAGTTTGTCTCCCCAGACAGTTGCCTCTTTCATTGTTTGATAAAGCTTCATTTGTGGCTCAAATGGTGGTATAATGCCTGGTTCTTTTCTATTTGGCATCTGAATTACAAAACCTGTATCGAACAAAAACAACTCATAACAATCAATATATCCTGTGCTTGGTAACATATATCCGTAATAGTAATCTTCAAAATCATCAAGGCTATACACATTTACCTTTGAGGCCCTGCGATAGCGGAATAACTTCTCTTTATCTGTCATCCCTCTTTCACGAAACATCTTCAGCGCATCATCTAATGTAAAGGATTGCTTTTTAATGGGAATATCAGCAGCGACCATTTCATCCATTCTGGCCTTCACCTTGTCTAGTAATGCCTGATTGATTTCAAACCCGCCATATGCATTAACAAAATAACCTTTACTAACAGAAAACTCAATTTTAATTTTTTGCAGTTTTTCTTCTCCAACCACATCATGAATTGCTTTAATCAATAACAAGCACACACTTCTTCTATATGTTTTATATCCTGTTTTGTCTTTGACCGTCTTGAAATCAATCTCACAATCCCGCGTTAGTGGCTTATGTAATTCATTTAATTTTAAATCTACCATTGCGAGCACAATTCTTGCATCATAGCTACTCTGAAAGTCTTCTGCTATCTGCCTGTAGGGTGTTCCTCCGGCATATTCTCTTTTAATATTATTCACTGTGACCACATACATGTTCTTATCCATAGTCTATTCCTTCCTTTTGACTTTATAACTATAAATCATAACTCAGATTATTTCAAACGGAGATTGTAAGGGATGCGTAAATATCATAGTATCTTTAAATTCTCTCTGTATAAATTCCTTCATATATGGTATAAATATCTTTTCGAGTCCATAATGTCCTGCATCAATAACAAATAGTCCTTGCGCATTAGCATCAATCCCCGCATGATGATCAATATCGCCCGTGATTAGAACATCAACTTTTGCATGCACAGCATTTTTCAAGACCATTTTACCCGAACCCGGAGATATTGCTGCTGTTTCAACTATTGCTTCAAGATTACCAAATACCTTTACCTTATCGAGGTGAAAGCATTTCTTGATATACTCGGCACACTCTCTAAGTGTCATGATACTTGGCAGCTTGCCATATCTCCCAAAACCTTCCTTGGCAATCTCATCTTCATAAGTAATATCAAGTACTTCTGCTTTGCGCAGTCCCATTTCATCTGCTGCCGCATCTGCCATTCCCATAATATCAAAATTTGTGTGCATGGCATAGTATGAAATATCATGTCTGGCCAGTCTAAGTACTCGTCGCCCTATGAAATCCCCTGATTGCAATTTCTTAAGAGGTGTAAAAATAAGCGGATGATGTGTCAGTAAAAAATCCGCCTGTGTATTTACAGCTTCTGCTACCACCTCATCTGTGGCATCTAATGCAATGTAAATCTTTCGCACTTCTTTCTCTGGTCTTCCAATTAGCAGCCCAACATTGTCCCAGCTCTCAGCATACATGATAGGCGATAATTCTTCCAGTTTCTCGATTACCTCATAACATTTCACAGGTTCATTCACCTCCATCATCCATACCAGTTCAACGCATCAACTACTAGTCGAAATTCACTTTCCACTTCTTTCTCTCTTTTCAGAATACGTTCTGTTCTTTTGCTCTGCTGTAATTCCTTTATTAATCTTTGATAGTATTCCTTTTCTTTACATAGAAATTGATATAATACAGGATTCTTCTCCTGTAATAAAAATCTTCCATACCGAAAATCAATCTCGTCTGTATCATGCATCCTGCCATGAATAGCCTTGATCATTGGATAGTATTTTCCATCCTCACATATCATGGTTTCCGCAATGATTTGATATCTACAATTCTGCAAAAAATGACGAAATTGCGCTATTTCTGATTGTGGCTGCAAAATGAACTCTTTCATCTCTTTGAGTATTTCATTACCCTCAGACATAATCTTCTGCATTAAGGCACCACCCATACCTGACAAGACCAAACAATCTGCTTCGCCTGCTTTCAATTTTTCAACGCCGTCAGACAGTCTTGTTTCAATCCTGTTTTCTAATCCGGCCTCTCTAATATGGATGTCGGCTCTTTTCAAAGGGCCTTTTCTGACATCCATAGCAATGACCCTCGGCGATATCCCCTGCTGAACAAGGTGAATAGCTACATATGCATGGTCACATCCGACATCTGCAACGGTAAGTCCAGGTGTCACAAATTCTGCTATATTCAATAATCTTTCTGACAATTCCATAAATAAACACCCTTGTATCACTTAGCCTCATATCGCGCCATCTGCTTAATCCAAGTAGTCCTTCAGCTTACGGCTTCTACTTGGATGCCTAAGCTTCCGAAGCGCCTTGGCTTCAATCTGCCTGATTCTTTCACGTGTAACATTAAATTCCTTACCCACTTCTTCCAAAGTACGTGCTCTGCCATCATCCAGGCCAAAGCGAAGTCGTAATACCTTCTGTTCTCTTTCCGTCAAAGTACCAAGCACTTCAACCAGTTGCTCTTTCAGCAGTGTAAAAGCTGCTGCATCCGCAGGTACTGGCACATTATCATCTTGTATAAAGTCCCCTAAATGACTGTCTTCTTCTTCTCCAATAGGTGTTTCAAGGGAAACCGGTTCCTGTGAAATTTTAAGTATTTCACGTACCCTTTCAACAGGCAGACCCATCTCGTCTGCTATTTCTTCTGGCACGGGCTCACGGCCAAGTTCCTGAAGTAATTGCCGGCTGATACGTATTAATTTGTTAATGGTCTCAACCATATGTACCGGAATACGAATTGTCCTCGCCTGATCGGCTATCGCTCTTGTAATTGCTTGGCGAATCCACCATGTTGCATATGTACTAAATTTATATCCCTTACGATAATCAAACTTTTCAACAGCCTTAATTAAGCCTAGATTACCTTCCTGAATTAAATCAAGGAATAGCATTCCTCTTCCTACATATCTCTTTGCAATACTTACAACTAAACGCAGATTTGCCTCTGCAAGTCTTTTTTTCGCTTCTAGGTCGCCCAATTCCATTTTCTTAGCCAACTCTATTTCTTCATCGGCTGAAAGAAGTGATACTTTACCGATTTCCTTTAGATACATTCTGACTGGATCTTCAATGCTAATACCATCAGGTACTGAGAGATCAATACTTTCTACATCTACTTCATCATCCTCGGCCAATATGATTTCTTCATCTTCATCATCGTCATCGGTAATACGAAGCACATCGACCCCATTTTGTTCAAGTGTCTCCATTATTTTATCTAATTGTTCTTCCAAAAGATCCATTTCAGCAAAATAATCATTGATCTCCTGATATTCCAATACGTTCTTTTTCTTCTTAGCAATCTCTAAAAGTTCTTTTAATTTCTCATCAAATCTTATCTGAATAGCTTCCTCCATTTTTTGCCCTTCCTT
Organism: uncultured Lachnospiraceae bacterium; assembly: GCA_964483155.1. GTDB lineage: Bacteria > Bacillota > Clostridia > Lachnospirales > Lachnospiraceae > JAAYYM01. Next base: position 35,462 of record CAZAAC010000016.1, read on the forward strand.
CCTGTATATTTATCTTAAATTTTAGTCCAGCGATATATGCAGTTTCGCCAATTCCTCAATTGCTTTTTTATCTAAAATGACCCTTTTCAGTGCATCCATATCTTCTGGTAAATCATTTTCACTTCGTCGTTCCATACTGCCCAGTTTCACTTTAATAATAATATCTTTTAGTGCTTTTTCCTGCTCCTGCTTTGATTCCAGTTCCTCTAGCTTTGTATTGAAAAGTGCAACGACCTCTCTCTGCTCTTCTTCATCTGTAAAACAGCTGATAATCATGGCTGGATTTGGTCTACCTTCTTCCAATTGCTTAAATAATATTTGTGCCACCTGAAGATAGAGACCTTCAACAAAGTCATCTGGCGTAATATACTGTTTAATAATTGGGTATATCTTTTCCTCCTCGATTAGCCATGTGATTAATACCCTCTCGGCTTTCCTTATTCCTTCATTTGGATCTTTCTTTGAGTGAATCCCTGACTTCGGTCTGAAAGCCTGCTTCATCAAATCATCTTTTACCGCATATTTCACAACCAGTTTTCGCAGATTTTCAAACCCTAAATTATATTTATCTGCAATTGCTTCAATATAATTATCTCTCTCGATTTCTTCTGTGAAGCGTAATATTTTTTTAGCTATCTCTGCACAAAATTTTGTTTTACTCTCTGGGTCCTTAAGATTATAATCAGCTTCCATAACTTTAATCTCATAATAAAAACTATTTTCAGCATTGGCAATCCTTTCTTCGAATGCCTCTCCGCTAAATTTTTGTACAAATTCATCAGGGTCTTTGTATGGTCGCAAGTCTATGACCTTAGACATCAGCCCTGCCTCTTTCAAAATCGGAATCGCACGTAGTGCCGCTTTGACTCCCGCTTCATCGCTGTCATATGTCAAAAGTACTTCTTCCGTATAACGACGTAGCAGATTTGCCTGACCAGAAGTAAATGCTGTACCAAGCGAAGCTACAGCTTGATAAAATCCTGCCTGATGTAGTGCAATAACATCCATATAGCCTTCGCAAATAATAATGTTTTTTTTGCGGGAAGTTCTTGCATGATTCAAACCATATAGATTTCTACCTTTATCAAAAACTGCCGTCTCTGGAGAATTTAAATATTTAGGCATTCCATCACCCATAACACGCCCACCAAAACCAATGACCCGATGATTAACATCCATAATAGGAAAAATGATTCTGCTCCAAAACTTATCTGACATACCACGCTTTTCATCATGGTTAAATAGTCCACACAAATTTAGTAATTCGTCTTTATATCCCTTTTCTCGCAAATATCGATATACATTATCTTTTCCCGTTACTGCATATCCTAACCCGAATTTCTTAATAGTTTCCTCTGACAAGCCCCTGTCCATCAGGTATTTTAGGGCATGTGCACCTTGCATGCTCCAAAGACCAAAATAATAGAACTTAGCAGCTTCTTTATTGACCTCCAGAATGCGCGTCTTTAAATCATCCTGCTTTTTTGCAACAGCCGAGTATTCCATCTCAGGCAATGCTACACCTGCTTTTTCAGCAAGAAATATAAGTGCCTCTGCAAACGTATAGTTCTCATACTCCATAATAAATGTAAGTACATTACCTCCAGCACCACAACCAAAGCAGTAATACATCTGCTTAGCCGGCGTCACTGAAAAAGAAGGTGATTTTTCATTATGAAAAGGACATAATCCAAAATAATTATTCCCTTTTTTCTGTAACCGCACATAGTTTGATATCACTTCAACAATATCATTCCTCATACGAATTTCTTCTACCAAATCGTCCGGATAATACATATATTAACACCCTCTGTATCCTACATATTGCTGCTTACTCTTTCCATGAATCCGGCAAATAAATCTCACTGAACTTTCCAATTGCAAATCTGTCTGACATCGCAGAAACATAATCACATACCACTCGTTCACGGCTTTCTTTTTGCTCTTCCACTAATCCTGTCAATTCTTTAGGTAGTAACTCCAAATGAACTAGATAATATTCATATAGAGACTCCACTAATCTCTCAGCTTTGTTTTCCTCTCCCTTTGCTTTTGGATTCTGGTATACATTCTGAAACATAAACTGGCGTAAATCGGTAAATGCTTGTCCTATCTCTACCGACATTCTAATATCATTTTGTTCTTCGCTACTTATAATAATGTCATGAATCAAGCGATCCAGCCGCTCAGTTGTTGTTTTACCAAGTGTATTGCGCAATTCTTTCGGAATATCCTCTTCTTCTAAAATCTTCCCTCGAATTGCATCATCCATATCATGATGAATATATGCTATTTTGTCGGATAACCTAACAATCTTTCCTTCCAAAGTACAGGGCTTTGTTGACGTTTTATGGTTACGGATACCATCACGCACCTCATAGGTCAAATTAAGTCCACGACCACCCTTTTCCAGAATTTCCACTAATCTGACGCTCTGCTCATTATGCGAAAACCCTAACGGACAGACCCTGTCTAGCGCCCGCTCACCAGCATGCCCGAAAGGAGTATGCCCTAAATCATGACCTAGTGCAATTGCTTCCACTAAATCTTCATTCATACAAAGTGCTTTTGCAATTGTTCTGGCATTCTGCGATACTTCAAGCGTATGTGTTAATCTGGTACGATAATGGTCACCCTCCGGCGTAAGAAAAACTTGTGTTTTATCCTTTAGACGTCGAAATGATTTGCTGTGCAGAATTCTATCTCTGTCACGCTGATAAACAGGGCGTATATCGCACTGTTCTTCCTCTACTTCGCGACCTCTTGAATGCATACTGAGCGACGCATAGGGACTCAGATATTCCTTTTCACGTAGTTCTACTTGTTCTCTGATTGTCATAAGTTTATTCGCTCCTAGCAAAGGTGCCTCGTTTATATATTCCGTATTTATTTTATATTTCCTCTATTTCAAATATAATTATTATTATTTATAAGGTTTTGTAATATATCTTTATGAAAAGCAATGTATTATGTCAACCATTCAACTACAACAGGAACGATTACGACTGTCATGACTCCTGTTACAACAATCGCAAGTGAACTCATGGCTGCTTGCACTTCTCCTAGTTCTACTGCTTTCGATGTCCCTACTGCATGGGACGCTGTACCAAGTCCCAATCCCTGTGCTACAGGCTCTTTAATCCTAAATATCTTATATATTGCAGGCGCTATCACAGCGCCAAGCATTCCAGCAATCACAACGCCTATAACTGTAACGCCTGTCATACCACCCATCTCAGATGTAATGCCGAGTGCTATCGGTGTCGTTACAGACTTTGGCAATATTGATACGATTAATTCCAAGTCAACTCTCAGTAATTTTCCGAGACCTACTACAACAAGTACGTGTGATAGACATCCCGAAAAAATTGCAATCAATATTGCTGCAACATTTTTTTTCAAAACTCCAATTTGGCGATATAAAGGAATTGCAAGGCAAACGGTTGCTGGCTGCATCAAATAGGTGATATATTTTGCCCCATTATCATAATCTGCATAATCAATATGAAAGACCTGTAGTATCATTATCACGAGAATCATTGCAATCAATAACGGATTACAAATTTCAAATGGACATTTTCTACGGATCATCAAGCCAATAGAGTAGCACACCAAACTAAGCGCAGCTCCAAAATATACAGAATTCATAATTGCCTCTTTCATGGTTCACTCACCTCTACGTTTTCTTCCTTATCTTCTTGTTCTAATTCTTTTATATCATGCAAACTTTCTTTTTTCATATGTCGCTGTAATCGAATATATCCCTGTGCTACAAGTCCCGTCACAGTCATTACTGTAATTGTTGATAACACCGCAATCATTGCAAGAGAAGCTATTTGTCCCTTCAATGCATCTACTGATTTAATAATTCCTACACTTGGTGAAATAAACATGATTGGTAAGATAATCAAAAAATATCTGCCCACATCCTCCACCTGCTGCAGTTTGATTACTCTCGTATATAAACAGAAAAACATTATAATTAGTCCATAAACACTAGCCGGGACAGGCAACGGGATATAGTAATTCAGTAATTCTCCTATGAAGTTAATGGATAAAATGATTGCCAGTTGTTGTAAATATTTCACTTTTTGAACCTTCTTTTCATTTATTTGCAAATCTCGTAGATAAATTCTGCTGCCTGCTTCACTGCTTCAAAAGACTTCTTTAATGGTGCCATCTGGAACACATGCCACATACCCTTATAGATATTGATACGCGTCAGCACCTCATATTCTAACAGTCGCTTGTATAGTCTTGTAGAATCGTTGAGCAGTCTTTCATTATCTCCTACCTGAATGTAGGTGGGTGGGAAACCCGTAAAATCAGCAAAAAGTGGTGATATTGAAGGTTGTGACAAGTCTTCATCACCTGCATAATAGGCAATAGCATTTTCGAGATATTTCTGCTCAATAATGGGATCTATTTCTGCTCTTGTTCTATGTGATTCTCCTGAAATGGTCAAATCTGTCCAAGGTGAAAGCAATACTAATGCTTTTGGAAGCATTCTATTGGCTGACCTAATCTCAAGTAATAATTCAAGTGCAAGATTCCCGCCTGCACTGTCACCAACAACTATAATATCTTCTGCACCGTACCCATGATACATCAGATAATTCCAAGCACTTAAAGCATCCTCGATTGCTGCTGGGTAAGGATGCTCTGGAGACAGTCGATAATTGAATGCCAATGCTGGCATTGCAGTAGCCTCGACAAACTTTGAAATGATAGTTCTCGCATATATTGCACTTCCTGTAGCATATCCACCACCATGGCAATATAGAATAATCGGCTTTCGTCTATGGGAATGATGAAGTCTTGTCCACTCAGCGGTCATATTTCCAATCATAATCTCTTCTGTCAAAAGCTCTTTATTTGCTCCAAATATAGCGCCAAAATTGTCTTGAATATGACGCTGTTTATTAATATCCGATTTTTCCACCTGGCTATGCATTTTTTTAATGATTGTCATGACACTTTTATTATTTTTTTTGTCTGCCATTTTGTCAACAACCTTTTCCAATTTTAAGTCCCTCAATAGCATGGATTACCTCCTATATAAACCGCATAGTATAATGATTTTAACACTTTTATTTAACACCGTAAAGTGCCGTGTCAGCTTCTTCTATTCTTTGATTTCAATTTTCTCACAATTGTATTTACTAAGATATATACTTGCGAAGTACTATCATATTGAGATATACTATCATCATAAATAAACTAATTCAAGTACCTCAATCTATAATCTGTAAAGGAGCATCTGATGGCAATCGATATTTCACGCAAGACCTGGTATAAACTTGACTTATCTGCCAATGTATATCCTACCCTGCAGCGCAAAAATTTTTCTTCTGTCTACAGGCTCTCTATTTTACTGAAAGAAAAAATTAATCCCGACCTCCTACAGAAGGCTGTCGATATTACTTTACCACGTTTTCCATCCTTTAAAGTAGCACTTCGTAAAGGACTTTTCTGGCGCTATCTTGAGCCAAATAATCGCCCTGGTCCATTCGTTCGCCCAGATATAATTAACCCCTGTATGCCCATGCATTTTAAAGGTAATAACCGTTATCTGATTCGCATTTATTATTATGAGAGCAGAATTTCATTTGAATCGCACCATTCCCTTGCAGATGGAAGTGGTGGCATGTTCGTCCTACAGACAATTACGGCTGAGTATTTGAAACTCTGTGGTCACGAAATCAAACCTGGTGGATATGTACTATCCATCGATAGTCCCCCAACAAAGGACGAATTGGAAGATGCTTATCTGAAGTATGCCACCTCCAAAGTGCAACGCTCCAGAAGTCAGGATCGTGCTTATCGTGTTCGTGGAACGAATGAACCATTTTATACGCTCAATATTATTTGTGGAGTTATGTCAACTTCCGAGGTGTCGAGAATTTCTAAAACCTATCATGCTTCTATCACGGAATACCTAAATGCTGTTTTGCTATACTCTCTGTACCAGAAGCAAAAAGAAGAACATCCCTTAAAAGAATACCCTCTTAAATTGGCTATGCCCGTAAATCTTAGAAGATTTTTTCCATCCATCACCTTGCGTAATTTTATATCAATGATATATCCTTCCATTGATCCGAGACTTGGCGATTATACTTTCGAAGAAATTCTTTTACAGGTTCACCACTATATGAGATATTATATCAATTCCAAATTTTTAAATGGGGACATAACAACAAATGTTGCGATACAAACTAATCCCATCGCACGTACCATCCCCCTTTTCCTTAAGGATTTTATTATTAAAACATTCTATACCCGTGTACAGGACCGACAATCATCTGCTGGTCTCACGAATATGGGTATCATACCGGTTCCGCCCGATATGGAACCCTATGTAGAACGTTTTGACATTTATATGGGACAGCCATTTTCAGCGCGCACCAATTGTGCTATCGTAAGTTATAATGATGTGCTCACTATTAATTTTGCAAGTAGTATCATTGAAACAGATATTGAAGAATTATTTTTCAGAAAACTAGTACAGGATGGTATTCATGTTAAAATCGAATCAAACAGAACAATGGAGGTGGTAAAATAATGTCATATTGTGTACATTGTGGAGTAGAACTTGATGACACGGCTGTAATCTGTGCACTTTGCAATACGCCTGTTATTAATCCAAGACAAGAAATAAATAAGCTTTCCCCATTACCCTATCCGCAAAAGCGAGGGCAGGTAGAACGCGTAAAACGTTCTGACCTTGCTATTTTATCATCAATTGTACTTGCCTCATCGGGGCTTGCATCTCTGCTACTAAATATTTTAGTGTTTAAATCCAGTTGGTGGTCTTTCTATATCATAGGTGCCTGCTTATTACTTTGGGTTTTCTGCATTCCTGCAGTAATCTACACAAAACTGCCTATTTATCTCTCTATTTTATTTGATGGTGTTGCAGTAGGAATGTACTTACTGATTATCGCCTATCAATATTCAGGCTATGATTGGTACCTTTCTCTTGCCATACCTATTACTACAATGGTAACCATACTTGTATTGCTATTCATATTTCTACATCGATACTTTCAGACCTCTATTCTCTCGACTGCCATTTACCTTTTTGGAGAAATCGCAGTATTTTGTGTTGGTCTTGAAATCATGTTGCGTAATTACTTTGAAAATATTATCTATTTAACATGGTCATCCGTTGTACTTGTCAGTTGTACGATTATTATTGGTGCTTTAATTACCATTATTACACGTTCCAGACTACGCGAGGCTGTCAGAAAAAGAATGCACCTATAGTCCTATTTTCTGTATCTGAATACGCCGAATGATAACATCCTGCTTAGAAGCATTCTGTATGACTATTTCTAGATCTTTAATCTCCTGTTCCAGCGAGACTTGATAACAGACCTTGTCACTCTTTATGACAAGGTTTTTCATTTCTATGCTATGATCCATACTCCCATCATAATAACAGAGCAAATTGGTTTTTTCCAGTCCTTCCCCTTCAATGGTAATGAAATACTCCCCATCAGGTACCATTTTATAAGGGCCATAAGATACACCGCCTTCATGTAGATAACGCACACCATCAATATCCTCGCCACCGCTGATGTATTGTCCCTCAAATCTATAAAACCACACAGCAAGTTCGGATAAATTTACTTCTTCTCTATGATTTAGCGGCTCCTGAAGTCCTATTATGAAATTATCGATGAGGTAATAATGTAATTCATAATTATTGCAACTCCACCACTCATCTTCTGAAAACAAATAGATTGTCTTATTATTAGGATGCTTAAGAAAATCCTGTGCAACATCTGTAATTCGATACTCTAAAGCCCTGGCAAAATAGAAATCATTAATCGTCATATCATGATTGGACGCATAATCAGAAAAAACGTATAGTTCTTCCTGGCTTAAATGCTCTTTATCAGCAAACACAACTGCCTCTATTCCCAAATAAGGGAATGTAGATGTCCATATAGCATCCTCTAACTGGTTTTGAGCAGTAACGACCCGCGAAAATTCCGCCCTTTTTTCAACCAGCTTATCCTTTAACTCAAATACTTGTAGTAAAAGACAGATGGCCAAAATCGCAGTTCCGCTCCATACCCTCTTGCTTTTCTCTGCTGCGCGGACTCCAGTGCATATCGCAAATATCATCAGCATATAAACTGCTGGCCAGATCAATCTTCCTGATGCCCTAAATACAGACCATATGCTCTCTATTGGTTTCGATAATGGAAGCTTAAACAGTAAATTGTCTCCTAAAGATATTTCATTTGATGCAGACATAAAAACTATGACGATACACATTCCTGTACTGACCAAAACATTTCTATGCTCTTTTATGCTTTGCATAATATGATTTTTTTTTCTTAAATGCCAGACAATAAATACAACTGAAATAATCACTAAAACAATAATACCGCTACCAACATAAGCAAATCCTTCATATTGACCACCAGCATAATTTTCCGTCCCTTTAAAAAACGAAGACCAATCCTGCGGATTGAAAAACCCATTTAGATTAAAGCTATAATAACCAAGACCAGGCGCTCCATCATCCATACCGGAGGAGAAACCGCCGAGCCACCATATCATAAATAGTGCGCATAACATGTATGCTATTAGAGGTACTATTGCTGCAACAACCTTATGGTTACTCATAAAATTTAGTATTACAAATCCCAATAAAATTACACCACACATTGGAACATAATAAATATGGACCGACGCACACAATAGGCCCATTGCCCCCCATATCACAAAGCTCTTCCACCATTCTTTGAACCATTGATCGTGATATAGATACAAAGCAATCGCAAGCAGGATAATAAAATGCGCTGACAGCGACGTATGCCAGTACATCCTGCGGAGCATGACTGGTGCAAGAACAAAAAAGAGACTTCCCATAATAATCTGTACATTGTTCTTTAGATATTTGTTTAAAATGAGTGCCGCCATAAGCCCTTGTAAAACAAAACATATCAGTCCCCATATTCCAAAATATTGAAAGCGTGTAGGAAGAATTTCTCTTAAAAGTTTACATAATACTGCCGCTAATGGAATAGAGTCTGTATAAATAATAGATTCGCTAAAGGGATACGCAATATTATTCATCATTCCTATCATATTCTGCCATGGTGCTATCCTGAAAAACTTCCACCCAATATAATGTTGGGTCAGATCACCACCTGACAGTAGCCACTCCACATAGGTTACATCCAATATATGTACACCATATATTGCTATAAACAAGAAACTGCTTGCCATCATTACAATACCGTATTTTCCGTATTTGCTTAAATACTCTCTCAATTCTATACACCTCTAGCGTCTCTTTTATAATATTCATGCACCAGACTACGATAATTGCACTGCTTTAGCATCTCATAATCTGTACGGTAGTTCTGTTTTCCATGTTTTCCAGTTACGATATACCTAAGATATTGCTGCATATACGCGTCGATTTCTTTTAATCCAGCATCTACCGTTAGTAATGGGAAAAACCATCTAGACCATGTCAATTCGTTTTTGTCTTTACATTCATAGAATTTGTAATTAAATAATTGATTACATAGCTTTAATACTTTTTCATCGGGAACACCTTTTCTGATTTTCCACCGATACAGTGCCCTGGCTTTTCTCCTGATTTTCCCTTTCATCTTATCCTTAGTCGTTTGTGATAGGTCAATTGTATGATTGTAATAGGATACTCCGAGAAATTCCCAATGCTCCCGCGGCGCTATCTGATATTCCTTTTTTGTATTCATTTTCAAATGATACTTCTCAAAAACTGCCGCAATATACTCTTTACATTGTTCCCGTTCTTCGGCACTTTTGACAAACAAAATAATATCGTCCGAATATCTGGCATATGGAGTCTTCCTCTTTTCATAATATCTGTCTAACTCTTCCAGATAGATATTGGCAAGAAAAGGTGATGTCGGCGTCCCTGCCATAACACCTCTCTTTTCTGTAATTAATTTACCCTCGCTATAGCACTTATCGCACGTGAGCATTTCAACAAAAAATTGATACAGTTCTGCATCCACCCCACCTAGTATCTTTTTTATAATGGGCAATAAAATTTGCACATCGATGCTGTTGAAGTAATCGGATATGTCAACTTTATAACCAAACATATCATCAATTCCTTCGACATTAGTGATCATGTGAATTGCTCGTTTTGCACCGTAATTTTTGCGAAAAGAAAAACATAGAGCAGATTGCACATCATCAAACCTATATAAGAGAAAAGCGATTACCTTGAGCAACATCATTTCATCTTCCGAAAAAGAATAAACAACTCTTTTTTTCGTAGAATTCAATTTGTTGATTTTCCTCTTTTCTGGATAGTCAAAACAAAAGCCCTCATTTGACACCCTTACTGCCAATGTCATATAGCGCTTTTCTTCAATATATTTGAGCAAATTCGTTTCCTCGTATTTGCTCAAATGTCCTTTTTTCATTTTGTAGTCAAGAAAGGACTTCCATGTATCGTCCTTCTGCAATTCATGAAGTATTCCCATGCGATTCCTTCTATATGGAAAGAGAGGAAAAACAGCTTTGAAGACAGCAGTGCTGGCACAAGACTGAACACTTGTCGGCCATCTGCAAGACCTTTTCTCTAACGAGTGCTTCGTCCCATCGCAGAAACGGTTTCCCGTGTTTTCCTCTCTTAAACCCAATATATCAAACCTTTATCTTAGCAAAGACTGTATTCTTTCAATGACATAACTCTTCTCATTCGGATAATGCGTATAGAAATTAAGGAAAGGTACTTTTGCCTCTGCTGCAAGTACCTTTGCATTTTTAAATGCACGGTTGTTATCTCTGTTATGCGGTGTCAGCATAATAACACCTTTCACAGTCTCCTTCTCCTTGAGAATAAAATCATAATTCTTAACTGATATACTGCTATCTGCCCACCCTAGTGCGGAAGCGGCAATACCTTTCTGTATCTGCAATCCAGGAAAGTTCTCCGCTAAAATATCAGAAAAATAACCATCTAAATCTTTCTGCGGATATGTGCGTGCACCTTGCTCTTCAGATATAGTCTCTTTTTCTGTTGATTTTACATTATCTTTCACGCTATCCTTTACACTATCTCTCACACTATCCACTACATTGTTGACTGCGCCACTCAGCACATCTGAGATATTCTGACTAACACTATGATTAATACCCTTATTAATACCTTTACTGATTCCTTTACTGATTTCATCGAAAAAACCCATATACTATCCCCCATATATTTTCAGCAGTGCTGAATAACAATTGGCTACCGCATTATTATATCATATATACTGCTACATATGAAAGATGTATTTGCGTGACGCATGTATCTTTATATGCTATAATATCTGCTACAAACATGTTGCTAGTATGATAAGATAACGAATGAAAAGGAGTTTAATAATGAGTCTTTTACTAATTATAGCAATCGCTGTAGGCGTTGTCCTAATCTGCCTGATTGCATATGGCGTACAACGTTTTCGACAATTCACCAATGATGCTTCCTTTGCTTTAAATGCCTTAAAAACCGGCCTTGCAGATCAAGTCGCTGAAATTGAACATACGCCTAAGTCACTAAATGGTATGACTTCCCTTTGTTTGCCTCGTATCACGAAGGATTTTTCTGCTTTTAATTGGTATGAATTTCGTCAAAAATCTGAAAATATGTTAGCATCTGCATTTCTTGCTATCACTAGAAACAATCTTTCCGATTTACTAGATGCCTCGGCTGATTTACGTAACCAGATTTCACTTATTCTAACAAGTAACCTCGAACAAGGCTTCGTAGAAGTGTTCGAAGATGTTAAGATACATCAGACAGAAATTGCTGCCTATCACAAACAAAATGGTACCTGTGTTATCACCTTACAAACTGCCGTCGGTTATAGACACTATGTTGAAAAATCGGGAGAACTCGTAGAGGGTTCAAAAGACAACACTGAGCAGACGCGCTATTCTGTCGAATTACAATATATACAGGATGTGGAACAAATGGCAGACGGCGAAACTGCTATTGGTGTTACATGCCCTAATTGTGGTGCACCTATTACTACAGTAGGACAAAAAAAATGCCCATATTGCGGACTCGCTGTTACTGAAATCAGCGTCAACACATGGGCATTAAATCGTTATAAAGAAATATAATTTGTTTTAGTCTTCATAAGTTTTTGCTTGTTCAAACTCTTTCTCAATTTCTGAAGACGGTTTTTCTGTCAACAATGAAATCAGAACAATGGCAATACAAGATACTAAGAAGGCTGGAAGAAGCTCATATATTCCCCATATTCCTCCTAGTGGTTTTAGGAGAAGCTTCCATATAAATACCATGATACCTCCTGCTAACATTCCGCCTATTGCACCTTCTCTTGTTGTCCTCTTCCAAAATAGTGAAAACAGCATAAGTGGACCAAAAGTCGCGCCGAAGCCAGCCCATGCAAATGATACAACATTAAAAATAATACTGTTTTCATCAAGTGCAATTATGATACCAATTAAGGATATTGTCAAAAGTACTATTCTCGAAATATTCATAACTTGCTTATCCGATGCATCTTTTTTAATGACTCCCTGAAAAATATTCTTCGAAAAAGCCGAAGCTGCAATTAATAAATACGAATCAGAGGAACTAATGGTAGCTGCCAATATACCTGCCATAGCAAGTCCAGCGAGCAACGATGGTAAAAGATTTGTCGCCATAACTATAAAAATGCTCTCTGCATCACTTGCCGTTAAAAGAGTCGTCGGATAAAGGACTCTTCCAATCAAACCTATTGCTACAGCTGCAAATAGGGAAATACCACACCAAACCGTTGCTATTCTTCTGGACTTTTTAATTTCAGACTGTTTTCTGATTGCCATAAAACGTAATAAGACTTGGGGCATGCCAAAATATCCAAGTCCCCAAGACATTGTGGATAGTATCGTAAGAAAACCATATTCCTTAGCTTCCCCAAAAAGAGGTGCTCCGTTTTCTGCAACCTGTTGCACTCCATCAGCCAGCGTGGGCGCTGCTATTCCAAAAAATGTGAAGAAGCCTGGTATTTCCTTTAAGTTCGCAATGACTGCATTTGCACCACCAGCGACGAATACCGATATTACAAGCAAGGCACCTAATGCCAGAATCATGACAATCCCCTGCATGAAATCAGATGTACTTTCTGCCAGAAAACCACCAAGGAATGTATATACAATAACAAAAATCGCCCCTACAATCATCATGGTATGATAGGAAAAGCCAAATATGGAGTTAAACAATTTTCCAACTGTCACAAAACAACTTGCCGCATATACGGTAAAGAAAATAAGAATAAAAATAGCTGCAATCGTCATGATTACCTGTTTCTTCTCTTTATAACGATTACTAAAAAAATCAGGTATTGTAATGGAGTCTCCTGCAATGATTGAATACGCATGTAATCTTTTTGCCACAATCAGCCAATTAACATACGTGCCTATAAATAAACCAATTGCCGTCCAAATGGCATCACTCAAACCCAAGAAATATGCCACTCCTGGCAATCCCATCAGAAGCCAGCCGCTCATGTCCGAGGCCTCTGCACTCATTGCAGCCACCCACGGTCCGAGCGTTCTTCCGCCCAGAAAGAACGCCTCCGTATTCTCATTGGCACGTTTTGCAAAAAACAGGCCAATCCCGATTACTACTGCCATATAGCAGCACATAATCAAAAATATTCCCATAGAACTTGTAATCATAGTCATTGTATATCCCCCGTTTCATAGTTTGTATAAAGCCTCTAATTTTGTATTATATCAGAATTAGCTTTTGCACTCAAGTTCAATCTACTATGAATACTTCACACACGAATACTAATCATACACCTGATATGTATCCCCGCCTTTTATATCCATTTTTATGCCCATTTATATATTCTATTTTGATATCTGAATTTATGATTGCATATTGCATAAAAATTAATTCTGTAGTAATATGCAAATTGTGGCGAATTATTTCCAAATCAGAGTCTTCTGGACTTAAAAGATAGGATAATATTATGACAATTTCCTTTATGCAATTTGTGACGCAGTTATTAACAAATCCAGCACTATGCATAACCGTACTCTTAACACTTGCTGTTGTACTGGTAAATGGTTGGACAGATGCTCCAAATGCAATTGCGACTTGTGTTTCAACGCGTGCTATTGCACCAAAACCAGCAATTTTAATGGCGGCTGTTTTTAATTTTCTTGGCGTCTTTTTTATGACTATGGTTAACGCTACTGTAGCCCATACCATTTACAAAATGGTTAATTTCAAAGGTGATTCGAGAGATGCTTTGATTGCTCTCTGTGCTGCTATGGTTGCTATTGTTCTTTGGGCTACCGCCGCGTGGGTTTTTGGTATCCCTACAAGTGAAAGTCATGCTTTGATAGCCGGCATCTCAGGAGCTGCCATTGCTTTACAAAACAGTTTGTCTGGCATCAATGCTTCTGAATGGATCAAAGTCATTATTGGTTTAGCACTTTCTACTTTTCTTGGTTTTTCTTTTGGCTATTTCATTACCAAACTGGTTGAATTTATATGCAAAAACATGAGCCGTGAAAAAACAAATCGTTTTTTTGGTCACGCACAGATTGGTGGCGGGGCTGCAATGGCATTTATGCATGGCGCACAAGACGGTCAGAAATTCATGGGTGTCTTTATGCTTGGTATTTTCCTAGCACAGGGAAAGTCTTCTGTTGAAACGTTAGTCATTCCTGTTTGGCTTATGCTACTTTGCTCCATTGTAATGGCACTTGGAACATCCATCGGTGGCTATCGAATTATTAAAGCTGTCGGTATGGATATGGTGAAACTTGAAACCTATCAGGGCTTTTCAGCCGATATGGCTGGTGCTGCCTGTATATTACTCTCCTCTGTTTTTGGAATCCCTGTCAGTACAACACATACAAAAACAACGGCAATTATGGGAGTAGGTTCATCAAAACGTCTTTCCAATGTAAACTGGGGAGTTGTCAAGGAAATGGTATTGACCTGGATTCTCACTTTCCCTGGTTGTGGTTTGATTGGTTATCTAATGGCTAAACTATTTATTTTTATTTTCTAACTAAGTTTTCAACCTAAGTTTTCTTATTCTCATTTTATTGTCTGGTATTCAGGCAGATAGGAGTAATTATGAAAGACGAAAAAAGTAATAAAAACAAAAAAAGTAAGAAAGACTTA
>CAZAAC010000017.1:0-12824 GCA_964483155.1 uncultured Lachnospiraceae bacterium
CACTTTGTGGAAGTAAGACGAGAAACTAGATGCACTTGAAAATCCGCATAATAATGCAATATTAATAATTCTCTCTTCATTATTCTTCAGATACTTTTTCGCTTTTTCTATTCTTATATTTAACAAATACTGAAATGGTGAGCATCTATAATTATTCTTGAAGATTCTATCAAAATGAGAAACTGACATGTTTGCTATTTGAGCTAGCTGAAGAACTGTGATTTTCTTTCCAAAATTCTGTTGCAAATACTGCTCAGCCTTTTCAATTCCATACTTACATAATAGCGTGTCATTATCATTTTCTCTTTCTAATATGCTACGTACCAGCTTGTGCGCTATAACGTTAGAAAGACTTAATAATACCGCATCATAATTGTCTATCCTATTCTCATATTCATATATAAACTGTTTAATATAAAAAATAATATCTATAGTAACCACAAACTGATGCCATACAAATTTTGGAATTTTATTCTGCGTATATGATTTATATATTTTTTCTAAATAGTCTTTTTCTATCATAACTGCATAATAACGACTAAATCCCTCGCTATCATTTTCAGAATGCGGTACATTTGGCGATAATACACATGAAAGAAAATGATTATCAGGAACAGAAATCTGAGGTTCTATCACCTGCTGCTCTGAAACAACAAAAATATTGAACATATAACTGGGATGCGTATGATGCGGAGTTATTGCATATTTGCAAAAACCAGTACTTGGCACAAAAATTCCCAACACATCACCTACAGAACAATCTACTTGTTTTAGATCTTCCTCTGTTATCTTCCCTATAAGTTTTTGCATTTTGTATAGATCTTCCATTCGTAGTCTCCTTACACTTCTGATTCCCTTATCTTTTTACGGATGGGTAAAATATATCTTGGTGAAACAGAAAGTTCATCTACTCCCATTTTAAGAAAAGTTTCTGTCAGCTCCGTATCTGCACCAAGTTCTCCGCAAATACCTACCCATATACCTTCTTTATGTGCATTGTTCACTACCATCTGAATCAATCTCATTATTGCTTCATGATGTGCATTATAGAAAGAATTTAGCCTAACATTTTGCCTGTCTATTGCAAGGGTATATTGTGTCAAATCATTAGTCCCTATACTAAAAAAATCGACTTCTTTTGCCAAAATGTCACTTATTATTGCTGCTGCAGGTGTCTCTATCATGATTCCTTCTTCTACATCTCCATATGGTATTTCCTGTTTATCAAGTTCTGCTTTTACATCTGCTACTATCTGTTTGATTATCTTTACTTCTTCTACTGAAATAATCATTGGATACATAATAGAAATATTACCAAATGCGCTAGCTCTAAAAATGGCTCGTAATTGTGTCTTGAAAATATCTTGTTGCAACAGGCATATTCTGATTCCTCTATAACCTAATGCTGGATTATCCTCTTTTTCTAGATTGAAATATTCAACTTGCTTATCTGCTCCAATATCTAGCGTACGGATTATTACTTTTTTACCCGCTAATGTTTCTGCTACCTGCTTATATGTCGTAAACTGCTCTTCCTCTGTCGGAAAATCTGTCTTTCCCAAATACAGAAATTCACTTCTAAACAGTCCTATTCCAGAAGCATCATTTTGCAAAACTGCACCTAAATCCGTTGTATTACCAATACTAGCATATAAATTTATTTTTTTCCCATTCTTTGTAATCGTATCCTTTCCCTTCATATCCATTAAAAGTCTTTCCTGCTCTAAAGCTTTTTTCTGCTTTTCTATATACTTAAGCAACGCAATTTCATCTGGATCTATTATAATCTCTCCACTATAACCATCCACAATTGCAGTTTTTCCATTCCATGTTTTATTACTATTAATGCCTACAATAGATGGAACACCAATAGTTCTCGCCAATATCGCCGTATGTGAATTGGTTGAACCCTGTCGCGTTACAAATGCCAGTAATTTTGATTTATCAAACTGTACTGTTTCGCTTGGTGAAAGTTCGTTTGCCACTATAATAACTGGTTTCTCCAACTCTCCTGCATTTGAATGACCGCATAGAATATTAATAATTCTTTCCGAAATATCTATAATATCAATATTTTTTGCTTTAAAATACGCATCCTCCATATTAGAAAAAATGTTTGCAAAATTATCTTTCGTACTGGCAACAGCATATTCTGCATTTACCTCTTGTGTAGTAATAAAATTATAAACGGCATTATTATAGTAGTCATCTTCTATTATTGTAATATGCACATCAAATATCTGTGCATTTACCTCTCCAACTTCGGTCAATGCTTTATCATATAGTATTCTTAATTGTTCTATCGCTTTTATTTTTGCTTCCTCGAAACGTGCAATTTCTAATTCAACATTTTTTACTTTTTTTTTGACAACCCTGTTTTGTTCTTTTTCATAATAAAGTATCTTGCCAATTGCAATTCCACTAAATATTTTTCTCCCACTATATGTTTCCATACACTGCTCCTTTTATCCTTTACAACCCTTAAGTATTTTCAGATTTTCCTTTGCGCTCTTTACTAACTGCTGAAATAATGCTTGAACTCTTTCATGTAGCGATTTTGTTTTTTACTTTTCTATTATAACCTCAAATTATACCTATGGAAAGCAAACTTCCAATTGTTCATTTCTTATTGATAATTTTAGAACTAATTGCCAAATTATAATTTCACATTAATAGTGCCGATTTAATAGCTTCTATTATAAAAGAAGCTATTAAATCGGCATAGATTAAAACCAGTATAAAAGCATAATTCTATAGACTTACTATTGATCAACCTTAAATCTTTTAATTTCCTCATTAAGATTTCCTGCCATTTGTGAAAGACGCGATGCAATTTTAGCTATCATTTCCATTGCTGCCATCTGTTCTTCGCTTGATGCTGCTATTTCCTGTGAACCAGCCGCCGTTTCCTCGGCTATCGCTGACATATCCTGCATACGTTCGGAGACTCTTTCTGACAAATTTGCCACATCTGAAACCTTATGTGAAATGTCTAGTGCCAGTGTTGTTATCTTGTCAACTGAATGTTCAATATTAGCAAATGATTCTTCTGTAATACGTACTGCTTCTTCCTGCTCACTTACAATTCTTCTTACTTCGTTGATTCTGTCAGATGTTTCATTGCTTTTCTTAACAGTAGTGTCTATTATATTTGAAATATCATCTACTGCAGAAGAAGTGCTTTTTGCAAGATTTCCTATTTCTGAAGCCACAACTGCAAATCCTCTTCCTGCCTCACCAGCTCTTGCCGCCTCAATTGATGCATTTAATGCAAGGAGGTTTGTTTGGGAAGAAATCTGCCTTATGACGTTAACTATTTCCCCCACCTTTACCATCTGCTCACTCAACTCTGAAATGCTGACATTTACATCATCTGAAACCTTAATGTTTTCACCAAGTTTTTCCACCGTAAGACTAATAGCTGTCTGACCACCTTCAATAATACTCCTTGACTGTTCTGCATGCTCGGCACTCG
The DNA here is from genome assembly GCA_964483155.1 of uncultured Lachnospiraceae bacterium. Classification (GTDB taxonomy): domain Bacteria; phylum Bacillota; class Clostridia; order Lachnospirales; family Lachnospiraceae; genus JAAYYM01. The sequence continues at coordinate 3,476 of CAZAAC010000017.1, forward strand.
TATTACTCACTTCATTTATATCCTTTACGCTATCGGTTATTTCGATTGCAGCTTCGCTTGTTTTTGAAATTTCGCCAGCCTGGGATGAATTTCCCTGTGCAATTTCATTGATTGCAGTTGTAATCTGCTCTATTGTTTTACTGTTTTCTCCAGTAGATACTTCTAGTTCTTTTGAGCTAACATCTAGCTCCTGTACAATGTTTAGCAGGTTGATAGAAAAATCCCTTAATGAGACACGTAGATAATCAATTGCGCGCGAAATATCGCCCACTTCATCTTTATAGAGGATCATTTTATCATAAGAAGGGTCATGTGTAAGATCCAGCTTTGAAGTCTTCTGAATTAATTGTAAAACACGTTTTATAGGTCTCGTAATTGAAAGCGATATTAAAAATGATAACCCCATGCTAAACAAGGAAGCAAATAGGATAATAACAACCAGCAAAACAATGGCATGTCTATTATTCATCTGGCTTTCTTCATACACCCTTTGTGCCTCATCCTTTTGGTATGCTTCAAGATTACGGACTGTCGTCTGCAGCTTCTCAAATACATCTTCACCACTACCTTTAAATAGCTCTATGGCTTCCGCTACTTTTCCCTCATCAACAAGTGCTATAATCTGTCCGCAAACTTCGCCCCAGGAAGATAAATTTGTATTCAACTCTTCAATTTGTGTATTCTCACTTTCATCAAGTCCTGAACCTATAAAAGCCTGAAGGTCCTCGTCTATTTTACCAATTCTTGTGTTATAGTTTTCCAATATCTCTGCCTTTTGTTCCATGTCCTCGGTAATCATAAGATTTAGCATATTTGCAAAATTTGCTCTTGAATTCGTTCTCATATCACTAAGCTTTTCAATTGCAACCATATTATTAACATAAACCTCATCTAGTGCTGCTGCTGCCTTACTGTTATATATATAACCTGTCAATCCAACCCCTATAATACCCAAAACCATAAAAATAACGATAATTAATAATTTTGTTTGTATCCTGATTGTCGTTAATAATTTCATGTAGCACCTCCATCATATTTTGGTCGTCTGTGTTGCATCATCATAACTTAGAATACTGTATGTATTAGTAAGGCTATGATATCATATATTCTTCATTAGCGTCAATTAATGCTTTCTTTACAATGCTTACTTTTAATGCTTACTTTTAGAAATATTATTATAGTCATCATTCAATTAAAATGATACAATAAACCTAATTATATTACTACTTTTAGTCACGCCATCTGGCAGTTCTGCATACATAAATTTGAAAGTTTGACATTACCTGTATTAAGAATTGGAGGTTATCTTATGGAGGAGGAACTGAATATTCTATTTAACAGTACACAGGATGCATTATTGTTAATGAAAGTAGACGGTGATAGCTTTAGATATATTTTGAATAACAGAAGTCATCAAAAATTAACTGGATTAAGTCTTGCATTTCTAAAGGGCAAGACCCCAACTGAAGTGTTGGGAAACGAACTTGGGAAAAAGCAAGAGCGCTATTGCAGAGAATGTATCCTAACAAGAGAAACAGTCACTTTTGAAGATGAATTTGAATTTAAAGGCGAAAAAATAACTTTATTAACAAAATTTACACCCATGTTTAAGAGTGAAGAAGAAACTTATATCGTTGGATCCAGAGTTGATATTACACATCTAAAAAAAAGTATTGATAGTAGCCAGCAACTTGTAGAAAAATTTGATGCTATGTTTCGTTTTCATACTGCAATTATGCTTCTAATCAATCCTGAAGATGGCTGCATTATTGATGCAAACCCTTCGGCAAGTGATTTTTATGGATATACAATAGAGGAACTACGTACATTAAATATTCATGATCTTAACACACTTGATAAGAATGAGGTAAGAGAACTATACTTGCTTGCGCAAGAAAAAAGCCAGAAATACTTTTTATTTCGCCATAGATTAAAAAGCGGAGAAATTAGAATGGTGGATGTTTATTCTAGTCCTATCGAGTATGGAGAAAAGCGAGTTTTGTATTCTATCATTTTTGATGTAACAGAAAGGGAAAGTGCAAAGCATGAGCTTTTCCATGAAAAAGAATTGTTGAATATTATGTTTGATTCGATGGGAGATGGCGTTATTGCAACCGATGACTCGGGGAAAATCACAAGAATAAATAAGGCAACTCGTGACATTACCCTCAGAAATGCAGAGGAATTAATCGGTAGTAACCTTTCTGATTTTTTTATTGAAAGTGGCTTACAGTCATTGACAGAACAGGGAATTCTTATTAATAGCCGTGGAGAGCAGATTCCGATTGCACATAACATTGCACCTATAAAAGATCCTACTGGTGACTATTATGGAAAAGTGGTTGTTTTTCGTAATATTGACAAGGAAATCAAGGAAAAGGAAAAAATTCTTTACCTAAGTAATCATGATGCTTTGACTGGATTATATAACAGACGGGTATTTGATGATGTTTGGAGCAGACTTGATCATAAAAAGAAATATCCGATCGGAATTCTTATGGGTGATGTTAACGGGCTAAAAATTACAAATGATGTTTTTGGTCATGAGCTTGGTGATTTACTACTGATTACAGTTTCCAATATGATTAAGGAGACTATCAGTGATGAAGATATTGCAATCCGTTGGGGCGGTGATGAATTTGTAATACTGCTTCCCAATACTAATCAAAATGAAATAAATGGCATTCTAGATAATATTAAAAAATCCCTAAGTGAGAAAAAACTTAATGATATTTTGGAAATGAGCATTTCTTTTGGCTATGCAATAAAAACGGAAAAAGTACAAAAACCAGATGCTTTACTACAGGAAGCAGAAGAAATGATGTACCGCAGAAAGCTTTTGGATGGTAAAACCCTAAGGAGTACGCTTGTAAATACAGTAATCTGGCTTTTAGATAATAACAGACTCGAGACAAAAGAACATCTTTCTCGCATTGAGAATTATTGTTTAAAACTTGGACAAAAAATGAAGCTTGGTGAAGAATCCTTAAATGAACTTTGTTTACTTTCGAAATTTCATGATATTGGAAAAATCGGAGTTGAAGAAAACATTCTGACAAAACAGAAGGCATTAAATGAAGAAGAATGGGAGGAAATCAGAAGACATCCTGAGATAGGATATCGAATAACCGTCAATATTCCAGAATTATCTTCTATTGCCGAAAGCATTCTTTGCCATCACGAGAGATGGGATGGATCAGGATACCCAAAGGGTTTAATAGGGAAAGAAATTCCGTTATTCAGCAGAATTTTTGCTGTAGCCGATGCCTATGATGTCATGATACATGATCAGATATACAAGCAGGCAGTCTCTGGCGAAACTGCCAAAGAAGAACTTAAAAAGCAGTCCGGTGTACAGTTTGATCCTCAAATTGTGGATTTATTTCTCTTAATATTATAGAATTTAGTTGGAAACCATTGTGCTATATGAACTACAGTCTACCAAGGTTTTTTAAAATTTCATGATAATGCATTGTTGCTAATTCACTTGGTTCATTTTTTTTACAAAATTGAAGTATCGCTAACTTAGGGACTACACGCTCAACTACAACCTGTCCCTTTACCATTTTTGATTCTAATACTTCTAAAGCTTCTAAAAATCGGTTGTCCTTTTTAGCCCGATTATAAAAAGACAGCACATAGACATAAATAAAGATATTGTAATTATTAAATGGATATTCAACTTGCAAAAATAATTTTCCTATCCCATAGTGGCATGGTCCTATTGGCTTTCGAATTATCCAATGTTCTAGCAGAAAATCTACTGCTTGGTCGAGTAATGGTTCTTTGTTCAGATAGTCACTAAAGCGAAATGCATTTAAAGCGATAAGCGTTGGAAACGGATTAGAAGACAAAGTCTCTGGTCCATGACCAAAACTAAACTTATTGCAGCGCCATCCTCCATCCGTATATTGAATATCACGGAGAAACTGAAAAGTCTTCTGCAATCGAACATCGCTGGCATATCCCATGTAGCAAAGTACCTCTGCGGCGTGAATTGTATGACATGGATAAATAGTTCCCTGCGGATATACCTTGAAACTTCCATTTTCTTGCCATGCATCAAGTATCAAATTTGCACATTCTTTTAATGGTGATGCTGTTGGCTCCATACCTAATTCCAGCAGGTAGCGAACACAATCAAGTGTGGTAAACGGGGAGCCTTTTATTAAACGTCTATCTTCAGTCGTCCAATAGTCGGCCCCATTATCATGTCGATGTGACAATATTTCTTCATAATCAGAAAAATACTTTTCTATTATCGCCATTTTTATGCCTTCCACGATTCTATATCAATTTTTTCTTTACCATTCATTATTTCTTTCTCTACTTACTTCTTACTCCTTGTTCTTTAAGTATGCGCGGACACCACTCCATATCATTCCCTTCAATTGCGCATCTATTTCTTCATTTGAAATTTCCATATGCTCTAACTGTTCAATTCGATTCAAATTATATCCCTCTTTGATAACAAAAAATTTTGCAGATCCTGGTTTCAATGCCTTCTTTGGGCAAACATAAAAACAGTTCAAACATATAATACACTTATCTCCTGCTATAGGTTTTCCATCTTTCATTGTCCAGTTGCCACGAGGACATCCTTTTACGCAGCTTCCACATCCGCTGCATTCATCGCCAACGATTATTTTCCTGCCAAATCCCTTTGCTCCTGTTTTTTCAGCTTCTCCAACCATAGAAAGAAACCGATCAAAAAGTTTTTGTCTTGCATGAAAGCTTTTCCCATTCATGATATCATCAACAATTTTTTCTACTTTGACTGGCATAACCTCTAGCATTTTTTTTGCAATATTGTCAGGCACATGAACGATCCAATTGGATGGCATAATAATCATTTTATCATAAATTACATGATACCCCTTAGTCTGCAGTTGCTTAATCACTTTTCTTCTGCAAGCAGTATTAGGAGATACTTCTCCTCCTCCTGAGACAGATATTACGACTGCTGGTGTCCCTTCTACTTTTTCTGCGCGTAGAATCCATTCATCAACAGGAAGGGGCGCATTCATTGCATATACCGCATAAATAAGTACCAATAAATCTGCTGAATCATCATCTTGTTTTTGTCCATGAAATAGGGAAGTAAGCGTCACTTCTCTACCAATCTTTTGAAACGTATCCGCAAAACTTTCAGCAACTCTTCGGGTACCACCCGTTCCCGAGTAATATACAATTTTTACTTTTTTCACATCCATAAGTTTTATCTTATCCTTTGCTTTTCCAGTTATCTAATCCTACTGTTGCACTCCCGCCACAATCAATTAAAAATACAAACTTTTAAAACATAACAGGTGAGCATTAAGCGCTTCTTTTAGCTTCCTGCTATCTCTTTCTTTAACTGCTTCTAATATATTCTTATGTTCATTTTGCGCGTTTATACGAATATCATAATTTTTTCTTAAAACATCTCGATCAATCATATCATTTAAAGTTGCAACAAATAAAATAAGAACCTGATTTTTTGCGCATCCCATTAATTGCATATGAAAATGTCCGTCTAAGTCTGCAAATACCTTTCCATCTTCTATACAAGCATCCATCTCTTCCACTAAATGACTAAGTTCTTGAATATTTTCTTCTTCTACCCGTTCGATTACGATCTTTATCATAGACAACTCCATAATTCTACGAGCTTCTACAATATCACACACTTCCAAATTTTCACTTGGAATATTTCCTTCAAACATATGTAAAATATTTTCAATAGTATGCTTTTTTACCTGGTATTCCATATACTATTCTCCTTATTATCTGAATGTCATACTTCGTACTTTACTTACAAGAACTTATTTACTAATATCATCAAAATTGGTATGGTTATTACCATAAATACCATCGTCTGCACAACGGTGCGAGAGGCAAACTCACCTTCACAGTTATACTGTTCTGCATAAATTACGTTTAAAGAGCCTGAAGGTAAAGCTGTTAGGATTACACAAGTACCCGCAATAGCATTTGGTAAATTCAAAAATTTAATTACCAAAAACATAAAAGCTGGCAACATAAACATTCTGCAAAATGATACTATATATGAATATTTATCTTTAAGAATATCTTTCATATTTGCGTCAGCCAAACTGCATCCAATTAAAATCATCGAAATAGGAACTGTCATATTTCCAACGCTGGCAAATGCCGCTCCTATCATTTCGGGGATTTTTATTTGTAATAAAAAGAAAAAAACTGCGCATACGGATGCTATCGTGACGGGATTTGTATATAGCATTTTAATCCTTACTTGTTTTTCTCCACTCAATAATGAAATTCCATAAGTAAAAAAAATCAATTGATAACATATATTGTAAACTACAGCATATAAAGTTCCTTCAGCTCCATATAACTCAGCTGCCAATGGAAATCCAATAAACCCAACATTAGCAAAAACAACCATTTTTATAAATACTGCTTTGCCCTTTTCACTCAATTTTAACACTCTACTGATGATCTGTGCAAGTACCAATGCTACTAAGTAATAGCCCCCTGTGAGCATGCCCATAATAAGCATGTTTTCTGCTGCTTCTTTACTATAAAGATTTTGTGAGGACATTAAAATACTCATTGGTAAGATTGTTTTTACGAGCAAGTTATTCAATCCCTTTTGCCCATTATTTGCAATAATATCTTTTCTCTTTAAAAAAAATCCTAAAGCAATCAAGATTATAATTTTTACAATAAGATTTATTATAATTTGATTTGTCATCATCTAATCCGTCTCCATTTCTTAAATAAACCCATAATATGGTCTTTGACAGACTGAAGAATGTAACCAGCGAATTAAGGTTACAAAATCAAAGACTGGAAGTTTGGTCACTGCTTGCACAGCGTAAGCATATGGTGGCATATCACTACATTCTAATAAAATAGCACCTACTTCATCATGCTCATTCATAATTTCTAGTGCCTTTCCAGCAACCTCATCTCTTACAACTCCATTATCAAATTCCCCTCGACCTTCAAGAATACAAGAAAATTCCTTTTCATGTCTCAAGTCTTTTATTACCAAACGTTTTTTTAGATTTTCACTGACACCACAGCTATCTAATAGTTGATTTGTTAAAGAGGCTTTATCTGCTGTTAGAATCCCAATTTTTTGCTCAGGTTTTAGTAGCGCTGCAATCCAAGGTATCTGTACTAAACTTGATATTGCAATTGGAATATCCATTTCCGCCGCCAAGCGACTTTGATAATTGCCAAAAAAGCCACAAGCTGAACTAATTGCTCTGCACCCCTCATTTTCTAGCTTCCTGCATGCTATCAAAATCTGATCATAAACTTCATCTCCAGCTTGAAAAAGATTAGGTATGTCCAGTCCTGAAACTTCTTTTAATCTTACAGGAAAATCGAATGTATAACCATTCACAATATTTCCAGGTACCATGGGATAATAGACATCATCTATATAAATAATACCAATTGGATAACCCGCAATATTTTGACCTTTCAGCATCTTTACAATTTTTGTGTTTTCAGGTGTAGAATATCCATAAAAACTTTTTTCATCCACAAATTTATCCTCCTACAGTCTATTTAAAAAATTAACAGAATCTTGCGAAATCTAGCTTCGAAATATCAAAATCTGTTTCTTCCCCAGCGATCATTTGCGCCACTTGTTTCCCTGTAAATGGAGAAAAACAAATGCCATCCCCTTCATGACCTGCAGCAATATAATAACCTGGAATGGTGTCTACATCTGATACAATAGGTAAATGATCTATCACAAATGGCCTGACTCCCGAATAGGTACGAATACATTTAATATTTTCTAACTCTGGGAAGAATCGAATAGCTCTCTCACTGATTGCCTTTAATGTCTCAATTTCTGTTCGAATATCAAATCCACGAAACAATCGATTACCTCCTACTAATAAATTATTTGCCCTCGTATATTCTAAATTAAACGCAACATTCTGACTTTCTACTAGTGAACTTACATTTCTCTTGAAATTTATATTGTCAAATTTTGACATCATATATCCATATTCTAATATTTTATGATTACATAAGCGCTCTGTTTGTTCTGATACCAGATTTGTTCCTTTTCTTGGAGATATGGGAATATGCAAATCTGTTAGTATCCCTATTTCAGGAGCCCATGCGCCTGCACAATTTACAATTCGATCTGTTTGAATGATTCCATCTTCTTTTGTCTCAATTGAAGCAACTGCGTTTGTTTTTTCGTCAAGATTTATTTTGGTAATATTTCGATAAGTAAATATCTCAAGGCCTAGTTTTTTTCCTTCTTCAACAAAAGCAAAGCAGACCTTATAGGGGCTGACTGCAATGGCGCCGCTAGGTGGCGTATATAAAGCCCCAGCTAAATCTTTAGCAATATGAGGCTCCATCTGACATAGTTCATCTCTGTCTATCATTCTCAAGGCATAGCCATCTGCTCTTTGTTTTTCCATATATTCGCTGGCAGCCTCATATTCTGGTTCTGTTTCACACACATATAGACATCCTTTAGGGTCATACTCAAAATCAAACGTAAACTGTTTTGCTAGCTCTTTATAATAATCAATACTAGCCTGTCCCATGGCAGTATCAATTCCAGGTTGCTTATCACAAATTAGGCATACTGCATCACAATGGCTAGAAGACCCATTTGCAATATCACCCTTTTCTACGAGCGCTGTTTTATACCCTTTTTTGGTTAAATGGTAAGCAACGCTGGTCCCAATAGCTCCCGCCCCGATTACAATTACATCAAATTTTTTCATTATTCAACAATCCCCCTTGCCAAATTTCCAAATGTCATTGGTCTTACTGGTGGCCTTGGTGATGTGCTACCCGTTTCAGATGGGGCGATTTTAAGTTCCTGACATAGAATTTGTTGCACTAGTTTTTCACAAGTCCGTCCTTGACAAAGTCCCATACCAGCTCGCACACGTCTTTTCACACCTACCACATCACGTGCCCCTTGCATAATTGCTTCTTTTATTTCACCTACTGTAATTTCTTCGCATCTACATACAATCATCTCATCCGAATCAAATCTTGTCATCAAGATTACCCCCTTCTCATACTTCTTACTTCATCCGCATATTCTTTTGGAATTTCTATTGTAACAACAGGGGTATGATCAAAGCTTAAAGGGTTCATAACTTTAACTACTTTCCCATCACATACCACCTTACCTCTTCGATTAACGGCTTCTACTACTAATCCCTCATCTGGAGTAGGACTATATTCATATGGAAAAGCAACGGTAGCTGTTGTAGCTGAGTATCCTTTATTTACAATAAAAATAGCAAGGCCGGAACATTTTGCAACACAAATACCACACCCTATGCACTTTTCTCCATCTAATATTGGTAAATTAGTAATAGGTTCA
>CAZAAC010000017.1:12834-46827 GCA_964483155.1 uncultured Lachnospiraceae bacterium
CACCAATCTTAATTGCGCCTAACTTACATGCAACTTCACAAGGATTACAGGGTATCTCTTGTACACATTCTATGACTGCAATAGGTCCTTTTGCGTATCTTTCATTTGTTGGCATCTTTTGCATCTCTGCCAATTCATCATATTCTAAAAATCCAGTATTAATCATCGACATTGTCGTCAACCTCCATCAATTCTTCCTTAGAAGGTGCTCCCACCCTGATTCTATATTCTTCTAAAATATTATTTTTTTCTGCAAATCGACGTTCTCCAAATGGTCCCATTCTCAGTGCATCAAGTCGTTTCCAAATTTCAGTTCTTTCCTTGTTTCCTTCTTCTATGGTGAGATATCCCAAAGCCTCCGCAGCAGAAATACCTGCAATCTTTCCTTCTTCCAGTGCTGTATTTGCTTCTTCTACACCAGTGCTATCACCTGCAACATAAATCCCTTCTATTGATGTTTCCATGCTTTCATTATGTAAGGGAATAGACCCTCCAAATACACCATTGAAAGTATATTCACATTTCATTAATTTGGATAATTCTACAGAAGGTTTTAATCCAGCTGCTAAAGTCACCGTATCTGCTTCTAATTCTTTTTCTGTCCCTGAAATTGGCATAAAATTACTATCTACTTTGGCAATAATAACTTTGCTTACACAGCCATCTTCTCCCGGTATGGCTTCAACGATCGTATGATTCATATAAATAGGAACACCTGCTCTTCTTATCTTGGCTGCATTAATTGATAGGAAACAATTAATCCTACATTCCCGCTGCCAAGCATAACTACTCTGTTTCCTGGTTTCACATGATTTACATTAATCATTGTCTGCGCAGCGCCTGCTCCCATAACTCCAGGAATTGTCCATCCTTTGAAACGAATAACATTTTCACTAGCCCCTGTAGCTATAATTATTTTTTTTGCTTGAACTGTGATTACTTCTTTTTTATTTGAATCCATTCCTTTTTCTATAACTACTTTCATTCTTGGAAATAATCCAATAACAGTACTTCCTAACCAGATTTCAACTCCTGCTTCTTTTGCCTCATCCAATAATTGATTCCCTATATCAAATCCTCGTGTTCCGGAACGATGCTCACTAGAGCCAAAGAATTTATGTATTTGTTTAAAAAGCTGTCCACCTGCTTTCAGATTTAAATCAACTAATAGTACAGAGGCTCCTGCTTTTCCTGCTTCAATGGAAGCTGCTAATCCTGCTGGACCTGCACCAACAACTACCACATCTTTTTTCTGTAACATTGTTCTTACTCCCCCTTCGATAATCCATCTTGCGTCTTTATTACCATTCCCTCACGTACTGGAGTAATACAAGTTCTGACATTCGCTTCTCCATCTACTACCATTGCACAATCTGTACATTGTCCTATCCCACAAAACAACCCTCTTGGCTCGTGCTTTTTTACGGTATATCGATTAATTTTGATTCCTGCATCTAATAACGCACCCAAAATAGGCTCTCCCTCGTAAGCTTGAATTGTTTTTCCATCTACCCTTATTTCTACTAACTTTTCTTTTTTATCCACATCTAAAATGACGTGCTTTTCAATTCGCATTGACATGATAATGCTTCCTCCTACTTGTTTCGTAAAAAGGCATGTGTCCTTGAAAGAACCCATGCCACTTTTCTAACATATAACGGCAGTAAATTCCATTTCTACAAGGCATCCTTCAACCATCTTTACACATTCTGTACAGCAACGAGCCGGAAAGTTTCCTTCTGAAAAATATGGTTTATATTCTTCGTTCATTTCTGGAATTAATGTAATGTCAGAAATATAGATAGTAACTTTTCCTACATCATCCATAGATGCCCCCGCTGCTTCAAGAACAGCTTTTGCGTTTTCCATGGTGGCTTTTGTCTGTTCTCTCATTCCACCCTCGACCATTTCGCCAGTAATATCTGTACCAATCTGTGTTGTAAAAATCATATTTCCCATTTTAACTCCTAATGCATACGGTCCATGACATTCTCCACATTCTTTTGAATAAATTTGTTCTCTCATACTTTATTCTCCTTTTCTTTTTTTTATTTAAAATTTAATCGTTATCTCTTTGTTTACCAAACTAGATGGTCTCACCTTATCACTTAATCGCATGACCAATTGCTTCAACGCTCTTTTTCTTCCATCATAAAATGAATCTTCTGAAATGAAAGCTGCATGCGGCGTAATTACAACGTTTTCCAATGCAAATAATTCGCTTTTTTCATTTGCTTCATCTTCAATTACATCAATTCCAGCACCCTTAATCCATCCTTCTTTCAATGCTTTTACCAAAGCTTTTTCATCTACAACAGATCCTCTTGCTGTATTAATAAGAAAAGCGTTTGTTTTCATTTTTCTAAGTTCTTCTTCTCCTATTAGATGATAAGTAACATCTGGTATTAAGGGGCAGTGCAACGAAACAAAATCCGAGTTCTCTAATAATTCAGCTAGTGATTCAGCTTTTTTGCAACCAAATTCAGCTAAGTACTCTTTGGTTTTCGTTGGTGCATAAACCAGAACATTTAATCCTAACGCTTTTAGAATTGGTACCATTGCTTTGGGAATTTCTCCGAAAAATACCATTCCAAATATCATACCTGTCAGGCGAAATGTTTTATATCCCAATAATGGATCCCATTTTCCACTTCTTACAGAGCGATCATAGAAACTAATCTTTCGAACCAAATCAAATAAAAAACCTATTGCATGCACAGCTACTTCTTCTGCACAAAACCCCGGAATATTAGTAACACAAATACCATGCTCCGATGCAGCTTTGATATCTACATTGTTATATCCTATACTTTGAAGTGAAACGATTTTTAAATTTGGTAGTTGCTCTATCACTTCTCTTGTGACTTGTTCATATTCCACAACTAGGCCGTCTGCCTGAGATTCTTTCACATGAGATATAAAATCTTTTTTGTATTCTTTATCTTTCCTCTCAATAAGTTCAATATCTTTTATTCCCCATTCCTCTAATAATGAATTCTCATAATCCAAATTATCATCAATATTAAAATATAGAACCTTTGCCATTTTCTATTCCTCCTGACCTTTCATTTGTGATAGTGCCTTTTCTAAAATCGCAAGCCCTTCATCTAATTCTTCCTTTTTTACATTAAGAGGTGTTGCAAAGCGGAAACCATTTCCATTAATACCGCAATTTAATGTAAGCATTTTGTTTTCAAAACAAATTCTACGTACTTCTGACCAAACCTCTGGCGCTGGCGTTCCATCTTTATGAGAATATTCAATTGCTACCATTAATCCTAATCCACGGATATCATAAATAATGGGATATTTTTTTTGTAGTTCATATAACTTTTCTTTTAAATATGCTCCCATATTATTTACATTCTCAAGTAATTTCCCATCTTCAAACTGATCTAATACTGCATTAGCTGCTGCTGCCACCAAAGGATTACCGCCAAATGTTCCTCCGTGCATCCCAGGATGCCATTCCTCCATGATTTCAGAAGTACTAATAACACCACTCATTGGCAAGCCACCTGCAATTGCTTTTCCTACAGTCATAATATCTGGAACTACACCAAAATATTCACTTGCAAACATCTTTCCTGTTCTTCCAAATCCTGATTGAATTTCATCAAAAATGAGTAAAATACCATTTTCTGAACAAAGTTCGCGTACTCCTTCAACAAAGCTTTTAGGTGGAACTACATAGCCCCCTTCTCCTTGTAGCGGTTCCATGTATATTGCTGCTACCGTATCTGGCGCCACAATATACTTAAACAAATTTTTCAACTGACTCAAGCAATATTTTGAGCGTTGCTCTTCATCAAATCCATCTGGGCATAAATCTCTACTTGGATAAGGTGTGAAATATACTCCTCCCATATGAGGTTCGTAATATTTTCTGTATTTAGCATTAGAACCTGTAATCGCAGTTGCTCCAATAGTTCTTCCATGAAACGAGCCCTGAAAAGAAATAATAGACGGTCTCTTTGTATAAGCTTTTGCCAGCTTAATTGCACCATCCGTAGCCTCTGCACCACCATTTGAAAAAAAGATTGTGTTCAAATCTCCTGGTGTATATGCTGAAAGTCTTTTCGCTAACGTTAAAGTAGACTCATAATTAACCATATTGAAAGATGCATTAATTAATTTGCCTGCCTGCTTACAAATTGCATCTACTACAACTGGATGACTATGACCTAAAGCATTCACGGCAATTCCTTGTACAAAATCTAAGTATTTGTCCCCATTCACATCTGTTAAATAACAACCTCTACCCTCTACGACTACAAGATCTGTGGCTTTTGCCAAAGCAGGACTTAAATATTCCTTATATTCTTCAAATTTCATTTTTTTCCTCCACTTCGTATCATTTTTTTTTGATATAAATCATAGAAAATGCTTTATTCATAAGCCTCTTCTAAAATTTTGTATACGTCTTCTTCTCTTATTTTTACTGGATTAACTGCTAGTAATCGATACTCCATTGTCCCTTTTACGATAAGTGGAAACATTTCTTTTGTTACCTTCACTTCTACTAATCTACTTGGAATTCTTAAATCATGAACAAGTATTTGAACTGCTTCTATTGACAATTCTGCCTGTTCTCTGACTGAACGTCCTTCTGTCTGGCAACCTAGCATTTTAGCAATTTGAGCAAATTTTTCAATATTTCCTATCAGATTCACTTTCATAACGTGTGGTAATAGCAAAGAATTTGCTATTCCATGTGGTGTGTGTGCCACGCCACCCATGGATTGCGCAATCCCATGTACCGCTCCTAACCCACCATTTACAAATGCTACTGCGGCTAAAACACTTGCTATTGCCATATTCCCTCGTGCGTCCAAGTTTTCTGGATTATGCGTTGCTGTACGTATATTCTCTCCAATTAATCGTATTGCTTTTTCTGCATAAGAATCACTCACCAAATTTGCATTTAAAGATACATATGCTTCAATTGCATGCGTCAATGCATCCATTCCTGTTGATGCCGTAATAATTGGTGGCATTCCCTTTTGCATGACAGGATCCACAACTGCAAACAGCGGCATTAAATATTCATGAGTTACAGATAATTTTATGCCATTTTGTTGATCTGTAATAACACTTGACGCTGTAACTTCACTTCCACTCCCTGCCGTAGTCGGAATGGCAATTAGAGGCAATGGATGATTAACAACAACTTTAGTTCCTCCAAACAAATAGTCTTTTACAGAGCCTTCATTTGTCACTAACATACTGATCGCTTTTGCCGTATCAATTGTGCTTCCTCCACCAACTGCTAAGACCAAGTCACTTTCACTTTTTTTTAAAACTCCCGCTGCAGTATCTATGACTTCAATGGGGGGATCTACAACTATGTCTGAATATACAACACACTTATATCCATCCTGCATTAATTTATCTAGCATTGCCTGAAAAGATGGCGTTTTTTCAATTACTTTATCTGTTACCAGGAATAGTTTATGTGCCTGTAAAGGTGATAAAAGTTCTGATAAATTCTGGGTTGCATTCACACCAAATTTAATTTTTGTAGGAGCTTTAAACAAAAAATCTTTCATTCTTTATACCATCCAATTCTATTTTTTTAACTTTATTTTTAATTTACTCTCTGCACAGTTAATAATTAAATCCACACATTCATCTCGACCAATACGTGAACTATTAATAATCAAGTCGTAATTATCAGCCAGTGTCCAATCATATCTCGTATGATATTTATAAAAATTGGCTCTCTCTTCATTTATCCTATTTACATCTTTAATTGCCTGTTTTTCCGAAACTCCTTTTCTTGTTATAATAGAAGAAACACAATCAGCAAATGGTGCTTGAATATTAACTATGAATACATTTGGAAATTTTCGAAGAATATAACTAGATGCTCTCCCTATTACAATAAAGGTATCTTTCATTGCCTTACTTCTCAGTATCTTTGCTTGATAGTCAAATAAATTTCCATCAGCAGAAATCCCAAAATCAGATGACTTAAAGAAATCATCCATTCCAAATGTTGATTTTTTAACCTTTTCATCCGAAAGATTAAAATAAGCTTCATTAATACCACTATCGTCTGATGCTAGCTCTAGTAATTCTCTGTCTACAAGTGGAATCCCTAATCTTTCTGATAATTTTTGCGCGATATATTTTCCTCCACTTCCATAAGCACGTTCAATTACTAATACATAATTGTCCATAACCCCTACCTCCTCTTTAAATTCCCAAATAAGCTTTCTGAATTTGGTTGTCATTTATAAGGTCCTTAGAATATCCAGAATTAACAATTTCACCTACTTCAATGACATATGCCCTATGGGATGCAGTTAAAGCCATCTTCGCATTTTGTTCAACTAGTAAAATAGTGGTATGATTTTTTTTATTAATTTCCTTGATAATATGAAAAATGTCTTCCACAATAACAGGTGCTAATCCCATAGACGGTTCATCTAATAACAATACTTTGGGCCGCATGACTAACGCCCTTGCAATGGCAAGCATTTGTTGTTCCCCGCCAGATAAAGTTCCACCTATCTGTGTCATTCTTTCTCTCAGTCTCGGAAATAAAGAATAGGCCCACTCCTTATCCTTCTTAACTGCATCTTTGTCTTTTCGTACATAAGCGCCCAAATTAATATTCTCTTCTACAGTAAGAATTGGGAAAATCCCCCTTCCTTCTGGTACTTGTGATATTCCTATTTTTACAATATCATGTGCTTCTACTCCTGTGATTTCTTTACCCATATATTGAATTGAGCCACTTTTAGGTTTCAACAGGCCTGAGATTGTATGCATCGTTGTCGTTTTTCCTGCACCATTTGGTCCTATGATAGCAACTACTTCTCCTTCGTCTACCGTAAAAGAAATATTGCAAAGAGCAGGTACTGCACCGTAATTTACTGATAACTCATTTACTTCTAATATGTGTCCCATCCTTCCACCTCCAATCTAGTCTTCTTCATACTTAAATTCACCACTTCCTAAGTACGCTTCGATTACTTTTGGATTTTGTTGAATCTCACAAGGCAAACCTTCTGCAATCTTTTTCCCATGGTCCAATACAACAATACGGTCTGAAATTCCCATAACAAACTTCATATCGTGTTCAATGATTAGTACATCTATTTCCATTTTCTGAGTAACATTTTTAATAACACTAGTAAGCTCTTCTTTTTCAAAATTATTCATACCTGCGCCCGGCTCATCTAAAAGTAATAGTGTTGGTTTTGTAGCAAGGCCTCTAGCAATTTCTAATAATCTCTGTTTTCCGTACGGTAAATTTGTAGCTAACTCCTCTTCCATATCTTCTAAGCCTACTAATTTTAATAATTCTTCACATTCGAAAATTACCTCTCGTCTTTTTTTATTTGCTTTTTTGATGTTAAAGATTGCTGTAAATAGCTTTTCATCATTGCATCCTGGGTGCGCTATCAAAACATTCTCTAAAACTGTCATTGATTTAATGAGTCGAATATTCTGAAACGTACGTGCAATTCCAAATCTAGTTCTATCATATGCTTTCATGTTTGATATATTTTTATCCTTAAAATTAATCGTTCCATCCGTTGGCTTATATACTCCAGTTATCAAATTAAAAAAAGTCGTTTTGCCTGCACCATTTGGACCAATAAGTGAAAGAATTTCTCCTTTATTTTGAATAAGATCCACACTATCTACTGCAATAAGACCACCAAAACTTATTGTTGCATTCTTTACTTCTAGAATTTTCTCCATACGTAACACCTCTCATTGCTTTGATCTTATATTCATTTTTGGTTCTGTTTTTTCTACTCCATATGCCGTCTGGTTTAAAAATCATCATTATTACCATAGCTGCACCAAATAGTACCATTCGATATTGACTAAATGTTCTCAGAAATTCTGGCAATGCGGTTAAAAGAAATGCTCCTAAAATAGCTCCTGGAATACTTCCCAATCCACCCAAGACAACCATTGATACCACTTTAATTGATTCTGCATATGCAAAACTGGTTGGAGCAATCATTCCCATATACACAGAATAAAAACTACCAATCATGGCAGCCATTCCACCACCAATCATAAATGCAACTAATTTATATTTTTTAGGATTTATGCCTAAGGAAGTTGCAGCAATATCATCTTCGTTTACTGTTAACATTGACATACCAAATCCTGAGTTATTAAATCGGCTCATAAAAACAACAAATACTACCAATAGCAAAAAACTAAAATAATAAAACATTGTCTTTCCGCTTATTTCTAGGCCAAATAGTATCGGCTTGGGAATTGCCGGAATTCCAGCAGGCCCTCTTGTAATATCTACTGCATTTATTAAGAATAGGCGAAACACTTCACCAAATCCAAGAGTGACAACAGCGATATAATCACCGCGTAGCTTTAGTGTTGGAAAACACAGCAAAGCACTGAATCCTGCTGTAAAAATAACCCCTATTCCCATTGCTATAAAAAAGTTTATGCCTGCAAATTTTGTTAATAATGTTGTGATATAAGCACCCATTCCATAAAAACAAACATGGCCAAGAGAAAACTGACCGGACCAGCCAATAATCAGATTGAGGCTCAAAGTTAAGCATGCATACATAAAGCAGCTAATCACAATATGTAAAATATATGTACTCGTTATAAGATACGGAAATACTAACAATAAAATCAAAGCTACTATCTTCATTATTTTCTTTTGTTTATATGTAAAATTTATTTTTTCAAATCTGCTTTTCCATCTACTCATATCCAGCCCTCCTAAACTTTATCGATATGTTTTGCGCCCATAATGCCAGATGGTCTAATTACTAAAATAATAATCATTACGATAAATGCATATGCGTCTCGGTACCCAGACGAAATATATCCCGCTCCAAGGCTTTCTATAATTCCAATTACAAAGCCACCTGCTACGGCTCCTGTGATTGACCCTATTCCGCCTAAGATAGCTGCTGCAAAAGCTTTCATCCCTAATAGATATCCCATAGTTGGATAAACTGCACTATAATATGTTCCTATACAAATACCCGCAATTCCTGCCATGAATGCTCCAACACCGAATGTTATAGAAATTATGGCATTTGTGTTTACTCCCATTAGTTTTGCATTGGAGATACTAACAGAACATGCTCTCATTGCAATTCCCATCTTTGATTTATATACTAAAAGGTATAAAATAATTAGCATGATTGCGGTTATCGATAAAATAATAATCTGCATATTTGAAAATGAAATACCATCGATTTTGTATGTAACTTTTTCTATTGTAGAAAAAGGTTTTGTAGTGCTTCCAAACACTAATTGTGCAAGATTTTGCAGAAATGTTGACATACCCAGTGCACTTACCAGTACTGCCATTCTTCTATTTGATGACTTTATCGGTCTATAAGCTAATCTTTCTACTGACATTCCTAAGATAGCCGTTAAAAAAGCTGCAAAAATTACCATTGCCACTACAGGCATACCGCATACAGTTGTTAATAACATCCCGATAAAGGTTCCAAACATAAGGACATCTGCATGCGCCCAGTTTACTATTTGTAACACACCATATACCATAGAGTATCCCAATGCTACCATTGCATAAATTCCACCTATGACAATTCCATTTACTACATGTTGGAGAAACATATACCCTCTCCTCCTTATTTATCTTTTTTCTCTGGCATATACTACTCATATATGCCAGAGTCTTTTAGTTATTTCCAAATTTATTCGACAAGTTCGAATTTACCACCATTATTGATAAAGTAATACTCTTCTTTTGAACTATCACCATTTTCAAATTTGTAAGTACCTGCAACTCCCTCATAAGAAATTTGACTTACTTCTTTGTTAATTGCTTCTCTTGTTAATTCGCCATCAATATTTTTCATGGATTCCAACAATACCATTGTTGCATCATATGCTAAAGCTGCCCAGTTACCTGGTTCTTCCTCATATTTTGCTTTATAATCCTGCACAAATTTCTGTACCACTTCACTGGAGTCTTCCGCACTAAATTCACCAATTACATAAATTCCATCTACTGCATCACCATACTCAAAGATTGCTGGAGAATATAATCCATTAGCACCAGCAACAGGAATATTTTCACAACCATATGAAGCTTTTTGCTCACACAAAAGTCCTGTTTCTGTAACTAGTCCACATACAAACATTCCATCTGCGCCAGAATCTTTAACTGTAGTAAGAATGGTTCCGAAATCCACTGTTTCACCATATACAAAGGTTTGTGTTGTTGCAATGTCGATTCCGATTGTAGATGCTTGCGCCTCAAATTCTTTCGAAATTCCCATACCATAGTCATCATTCTCATATAATAACGCTACCGATTTCCAACCTAATTTTTGACAAAGGTCTGCGCCTACTTTACCTACATAAGCATCAGAAGGTGCTGTTCTATAAAAATAATCACTAATTCCCGTTAATGCAGGTGAAGTTGCTACTGGTGAAATAGCAGTTAATCCTGCTTCTTCATATATAGGCACTTGTGCTAAACAACAAGAACTGTTATATGATGTTACAACTCCTAAAATATCTTTGTTCTCAACAAATTTATTCGCAATAGCGGATGCAGAAGTTGGTGTTGCCTCATCATCTTCTTTTACTAATTCAACCATTTTTCCGCTAATGCCTCCTTCAGCATTCACCTGATCAACTGCTAGCTGAATGGCATCTACTATTAGATTTCCATCAGCTGCAACACTTCCTGACATAGGAAATGATGTCCCAATATAAATAACATCTGATGAATCACCTTTGCTTGACGCACATCCTGTAAACAACATTGATACTGTTATTACTGCTGCTACTAAAACGCTCATTACTCTTTTCTTTTTCATAATCTTTTCCTCACTCTCTTTTTTGCAAAATTTAAAATGTTTATATGAATCAAAATGGACTTGCCATAAGAAACCCTTGCCTAAAAAATTATTATAAATAGAAAAAAAGACATGAATTCTTTCATGCCTCTTTGCATTTTTACTTATGTGATGTTCTTTCTCTCAATTATAAACAAAAACACTCTACTATCTAATACATTTATTTCTATACGACCATAACCTTTTGGCTATGCTTCACTTTTTGACGTATAACGACTTTTCATTAAGAATTTGCATGAAATTTCATTAAGAATTTGCATGAAATTTTTATTGACCGCAAAAAAACATATGATATAATGGAAAGAATTTAATGTGATTATTTATCACAAAACTTTTTTCACATAATTTTTCCACATAACAAACTAATCCTAGTAGGTCTAAAATTGTAAGAAAGGCATAGTGTTTCATATGAATTTACTTCAATTAACTTATTTTAAAAAAGTGGCAGAATTAGAACACATCTCACGCGCTGCTGAGCAGTTAATGATTTCACAGCCATCATTGACCAAAACCATCAGACATCTTGAGACTGAATTAGATGCTGCTTTATTCCATCGTTCTGGTAATTCTATTACCATAAGTGAAAAGGGCGAAATCGTACTAAAGTATACTAATCAGATTTTACAGAATGTAGATGATATGTGCCGAGAATTGAAGGATACCTCTGCCCTAAACAACAATACTGTTTATATTGCTGTTAAGGCAGCTGCATCCGTTATTCCAAAATATATACTTGGATTTAAAAAATTATTTCCAGACGTCAATATCTCAATAACCCAGACTACTTTAGATCTGGCCGATTTAAACACAACGCCCCCTTATGATTATTTCATTTACTCAAGTGTAGAAAAACCGATACAAAGCAATATTATAACTCTTCTTCAAGAACCTTGCCATCTGGCAATTCCATCTAATCATCCGTTCGTGAATGACGAGGTGGTCGATATAAAAAATTGTTCCAAAGAACGATTCCTTATTCTGCATCAACAATCACCCATCAGCGAACTAACAAATACTATATGTAACTCTGCTGGATTTATACCACGAATTGACCTGACTTGTGACAGTTGGGAGACTATTTATTCCCTTATTGATGCAAGTATGGGTATTGCTTTATTACCCGCTTACACCTGGAATGTTTCAAATTTGCCCCATAACATTGTCCTTAAACCTTTAACGCAACCCGTATACCGCCATTTAAATATCTGTTGGAATTATGATCATTCTCATTCCGAGAATGCAATTCTTTTTCGCAAATATTTAATTTCATTTTTTCATGATTTGTGTATTGACTCTAGCAATTCTATAAATGTCAATAAACAATAATATACCTTATCTCGGAATTCCATCCATAAACTCATTTATCACTCGAATAGCTTAATATCCTCATCCACTTGGCCAATACCTGCAATTCCAAACTTTTCAACGAGTACTTTTACAACATTTGGTGATAAAAATCCTGGGAGACTTGGTCCAAGGTGAATGTTTTTAACCCCCAAGTAAAGTAATGAGAGCAATACTATTACTGCTTTTTGCTCATACCATGCGATATTATATACAATTGGTAAGTCGTTAATATCATTAAGTTCAAATACTTCTTTTAGCTTTAGCGCTATTAACGCAAGTGAATAAGAGTCATTACATTGACCTGCATCAAGCACTCTTGGAATCCCTCCAATATCTCCAAGATTAAGCTTATTATAACGATATTTTGCACATCCTGCAGTAAGGATAACTGTATCTTTTGGGAGTTTCTTTGCAAATTCTGTATAATACTCACGGGATTTCATTCTACCATCACAACCTGCCATAACAAAGAACTTTTTAATCGCACCTGATTTTACCGCCTCAACCACTTTGTCTGCTAGTGCAAAAACTTGATTATGTGCGAAACCACCCACAATATTTCCTGATTCAATCTCTATCGGAGGCTTGCATTGTTTTGCCATTTCAATAATTGCAGAGAAATCTTTTTTACCATTTTTATCTGCTTTAATATGCGTACATCCTGGATATCCAGATGCTCCCGAAGTAAAGATTCTCTTTCTGATTTCCTCATTTCTTGGCGGAACTATACAATTTGTGGTAAACAAAATTGGTCCGTTAAAAGTTTCAAATTCGGTTATTTGTTGCCACCATGAACCACCATAGTTTCCTGCAAAGTTATCATAGTTCTTAAATGCCGGATAATAATGGGCTGGTAGCATTTCACTATGTGTATACACATCGACGCCTGTATCTTTTGTTTGTTCCAGTAGCTGTTCTAAGTCAGTGAGGTCATGACCTGAAATTAATATTCCAGGATTATTTCTCACACCAATATTAACACTGGTAATTTCAGGATTTCCATACTTTGAAGTGTTGGCTTCATCTAACAGTGCCATGGCTTTTACACCATATTCACCTGTTTTAATCGTCAATGCTACAAGGTCGTCTGCTGACAAAGAATCGTCAAGGGTGGCAGCAAGTGCTTCATAAATAAATTCATTGATTTCAAGATTCTCTTTCCCAATATTTAGAGCATGATGTGTATATGCCGCCATGCCTTTCAAACCATAAATAATCATCTCTCTAAGAGAACGAATATCCTCATTTTCGGTAGAAAGTACACCTATCATTGAAGCTTTTTCCAACATCGATACTCTGTCTTTTACTTCAAATTCCATTGCATCACTGTATTTAGCATTAAGAACTTGCTTTTTCAAATCATTTCTTAAGCCTATCATTTTATTAATTTGATTTTCGATTGCACCGTCATCAAAATTAGCATTCGTTATGGTCATAAAAAGACTTTTTAAAACTTGATGATTTATATCACTTATGGTCTTACTATCTAGTTTGCCTTTTATGACTATTTCAGAAATTCCTTTTGTAACATAAATAAGCAAATCCTGCAGTTTAGCAACTTCTTCATTTTTACCACATACGCCTCTTACTTCACAGCCGGTACCCTTTGCAGTTTCCTGGCATTGAAAACAAAACATACTCATAATTGTTCCTCCTTATATTATTCTTCTACTACTTCAAATTCCTCTTTGCCCACAAAGCAAATGGGGCAAACCCAATCACTTGGAATATCCTCAAAAGATGTTCCTGGTGCCACTCCGCTATCTGGATCACCTATCTCTGGGTCATAAATATATCCACATGGGATACAAACATATTTTAACATTTTTATGATCTCCTTTCAATGTACATGATTTTCAGTTACCATTCTAAATGCACTGGCGCTTTTACAACAATTAACTTATATAACATATAATAAGTGTTGTATGTTGTTTTTACAACAGTTATGATTTATTCATTAAAAATAATTGCTTTAACAGGACAAGCGGATATTGTTTGGTTAAGCCTTTCTTTGTCTATTTCAGAGTCACAAGAATTTATATATGCTTTTTTACCTTGCATACCAAAAATCTCAGAATAGTTTTTAGTACACAATTTGCAGCCCATACAAGATTCTCTGTTTAATGTAAGCCCGCTTATTTTTTCTTCTTTCTGTACTATATCTTTGTCCTTAACGATTTTTACAGTAATCCACGAAAATACTAGTATTGCAATTACGGTTAATATCCAACGAATTGCCATGAATTTAAATCCTAAAAATTTTACTTCGTTTAATAACATAGGAACCTTTATTACTGCCCATGAACTTAAGATTATAACTAAATTTCGTATAGATGCACCTTTTTTATGAAGCATGACGCACATAGGAAATGCTGCATATATCGGACCTGCAGATATGCTTCCTAAAACAAACGACAGTATGATACCTTTACCTTTGGCTTCTTTCCCTAAATATTTCGTTATTTTTTCTTTAGCAACCCATGTATCTAAAAGTGCCGTTAAAACAAATACTACTGGCATTATCATAAGCATTTCTTTTATATAATAGGCACTATTTTTAATTGATGTTACACCCATATTGGGTTTTATAACAAACATAAGAATATAGGCAACTGCAACCACTATCAAGGAAATATTCTCTTTTGCTTTTTTTACAATTTTCATATAATTACCCCCATCACCATCGCAATAATTATGGCAAAAATAAAGCTTAATCCATTTCTTGCGGCAGTAAATTTGAGCCCAAATTCACGCTTTTCAAGGGGAAATGTTACTACACCCACCATCGTAAGTGTTGTTAGAAATGCAACTGACGGAATAACACTAACTCCTGCATTAACCAATGTGCCTACAAGGGGAAATGCGATAAAAGCTGGTATAAGTGTTATTGTTCCAAATGCTGCTGAAGCCACTGTGGCAATCATCAAGGGTTGACTACCTACAAATGTGGCAATATTTTCTGGCGGTAAAATAGTTAAGATCAAACCAATCAAAAAAATAATTGATAAAATACTACCCAACATGCCCTTACCCATACCAAATGCCATTTTAAGCGCTTTCTTTGTTTTTTCTTTATCCCTTTTAAAAGAAATAATAAGAAACATAATAGTTCCTATCCAGATTGCTATTGTAAAAATATCCATACTCATCCTCCATATTTCGTTGTGTTATGAGTATAAATAAATATATTAGCAACAAGTAGACACCAAGGTTTCTTTTTTGTTATAATAGCTTTGTAAGGGAGACTAATTCATATGAACACTGATATTTTACAGAGCATTCCATTGTTTTCCACAATAAGCAAGTCCAATTTAGAAAAACAGATTGCAGATAACCACACTTACCAGAGACAATATATGAAAGGGGTGACGGTCCATGATGCAGATGATACTTGCCGTACATTAGATATTGTATTATCAGGCAGTTTAGTTGCATATACTTTATCAGAAAATGGGTCATCAACTACCATATTTGAATTTAATAAAGGAAGTATATTGGGAGCAAATTTATTATTTGGAGAAATTCACAATTATCCCTTTAATATTTACTGCCTTACAGATTGCCAAATTGTTCATATTGATACAAATGCTGTTTTAGAATTTTTACATAACTACGATTTTACATTGGCCTATATAAAGTCAATCTCACAAAATTCACAAGGTATAAACCAAAAGATAGCAATGTTTACGCAAAGAACACTTCGTGAGAACCTTATGAATTATTTTAAGAAACAAGCTATCCTACAAAAATCTTCCGTCATTATGCTTCCAACAAGTAAAAAACAGCTTGCAGACTATTTTGGTGTACAAAGACCTTCTCTATTTAGAGAACTTAAAAAGTTAAAGGAAGAAGGTATTATTGAAATGGATAATCGTAAAATCATAATAAATGAGACAATCCTCATTAGCCCTTCTTGAAAATCTTATTACTATATGCATTTTCAAAACCAAAGATACTATAATTTCTCTCTATTAATTACGATTGTTCCATTCCTTGTATAACTGTTCTATATGGTCTACTGCTTTCTTGTTCCCATTTTCTTGCTTCAAAATAGCTGCGATTTTTTCTGCCCGTCGAATTATGACCTCATTGTTCATTTCAATGAACCTACATGCAAACTCTTCCTCTGTATTACTTTCCCCTATTGGCTCTAATGAATATCCCAAATCAAATAATCTCTTTGCCCAAAATGGCTGGTCTAAATTAAAAGGCATAATCACCTGTGGTATTCCGCTACGTAATGCCGCAGCCATCGTCCCAACGCCTCCATGGTGTAAAATCCCTTTGGCGCACTTAAAGACTACATCATGGGGTAAAAACTCTTTTATCAAAATATTCTCACTGGAAGACATCTTAATTCCACTATTTCCAGTAATGATAATCCCTCTATTTCCACTTGTAGATAAGGAAGATATTATTTTATTCAAAAATGATTGTGGATTTTTCAATGGCATAGATGAAAAAGTTACTATGATTGGCTTTTTATCATTCTTTAAAAATTCTTCCGTTTCTACATCAAGGAGAGTTTCCTCTGCTAATACAGGAAAACCCGATAAATATACTCTTTCTTTAAATTCTTTAATGTTTATAAATAGACTTGGAGAAATTGGATATATGATTGGAATGGGATAACCATTTCGTTTTATCATATAGTCTCCTGCTTTTCTTTTTTTTAAATTTAGTTCCTTTTCTCTAAACTCATTAATATCTTTTATATTATTACTTTCTGCTCCTAAATTAGCCAATATGTAGGTCGCCTTATTTAATGTTCTACCAAGATTTTTATTTGTAATTGCCAGGTTGGGGAAATCAGAAATCGGATAAATAATTGGTATAGGTGGCATAGATATACATAGTATGCCTAATTTTTCAGCTATATCAACTGCTCCGAATGCTTTAGGATGGTATATAATGACATCTTTTTTCTGGCATGCTCCATAAAATTCTGTCATCGCTCTTTTATATAACGGATTAATTACCCTTCGTGCATATTGCATAGCTCGTAGAGGGTGTTTCATTCCTTCCTCGAACACCTGCTTTCCCTCCTGTGTTTGCAATATTGCCATCAAATCCAAACTACATTCTTTAAAATCTAGGCCGTTCTGCTGCACAAATTTTTCGAATGTTTTTCCTGTGCATATTGTAACCGTATGACCTAACTCTTTCGCAGTTTTTCCTATTGCAACATAAGGTTGCACATCTCCTCTTGAACCCAAACACAAAAAAATAATATTCATCCCTACCTCCTACTCCACATAGTATTCCTGATTATGCCGAATCTTTATTGACAGGAAAAACATTATAAAAGCAATAACTACTTCCTTTTGTTTTTTTTGCTTCATACATCGCGCAATCAGCTTGATTAATCAGGCTATCTAAATTTTGTGAGTAATCCGGAAAGATACTTATTCCGATGCTAATATTAATATGAATCTCTTGCTGATTAAAAACAAATGGTGTCTTCAATAGCTCGAAAATTCTGCAAATCATCGTTTCAATATCTGCTTCCTCTTGCATATTCCTTATAAGAATAATAAATTCATCTCCTCCAACTCTCCCGATAGAATCTGACTTTCTAAGACACTCACTGATTTTTTCTGTAAGATATTTCAGAACCTCGTCTCCTGCTGTATGTCCAAAACTATCATTTACAGATTTGAATTTATCAATATCCAACATCAACACTGCGAGTTTTTCAGTATATCTCTCATGATTGATAATAGCCTCTGCTATTTTATCAAGTATATTTAATCTAGATGCAACACCCGTAAGAGAATCCACATTAGCCATTTTAAAATGAAACTCAGACTTTTTTTCTGCCATTTCAACGGTCTGCTGAAGTAACACTGTTTTAGAGGAAGAAGAAATACCTGTAAATACTATCACGTACCCCAAAATAATGAATACAATGAACAGTAGCAAATCATACAATGTAGAAAAGTTTCTAAGACTAATATCTACTTTTATCACATTGTTTATTATCAGCAAAAATGCAATAATCATGTAGATATACATTAAAATAATCGTACTATCCTGAACAAGTAATAGTATTCTCTTAAAATTCTCACGAAACCAAGGCCTTGCCAAAAGCCAAAGTAATATTACCTGAAATAGAAAATGAAAGCCAAATGTGATATAGGTTATACTTCCAGAGTCCACACATAGTTTAGCAAGTAAGATAGAGATACTATAAATGATAGCCGAAATTACCCATGTGCTAAACATAACAAAGAGTTTTTTAGAAAGTGTTTCTTGAAAAACCAAATGTATATATGCAATATAGAAAAACATAATAATACAAAATACATATTTTAAAATCTCCATGTCAAATACAAACTGTGCAGTAACATAAAGCGCGGCTACAACAATAAGTGTGTTTAATAGAAATACAACTATGCAATAGATAACTGGTTTCTTTCGTGTAAGCATTGTATGATTCAGTAGTGTATTCAAAAGTGCAATAACTAATGCCATAATTAAAGTCATAGGCAATACCTCTTTTAGATTATTTTACTAGCCTCTCAAAATATTGTTCCCATCAAATCAATAAGAAACTTCGTCTTGCAAAAAAGTCCCTTTTCTTAAATCATCGAATGCTTCTTTCAATTCTTCTTCTGTATTCATGACGATAGGACCGCCCCAAGCTACAGGCTCAGCCAAGCGTTCTGAGCTTATAAATAATACTTGCGCATTTTTGTCTGTTGTCTTTATCTCTACATAGTCACCCTGGGTGAGTTTTGCTGCTGTCTTTTCTTTTATCAGCACATCTCCAATATATACTTCTCCTAAGAGGGTAAACACCATGACAGAACGCTCACTCTCTGTGTTAAAAATAATGGATGCATTCGGATTGAGTTGTAAATCATAATAATCCAGTGGAAGATGTTTACTTAAATACCCTTTTTTTCCTTGAAATTCTCCTGCAAGTAATCTTAACTTTCCGTTTTCTATGTCAATTTCTTCAATTTCAGAATTCTTGATACTGCGATAAGCAGGAGGAACCATTTTATCCTTTGCTGAGAGATTAAGCCAAAGCTGTACGCCAAGCAATCTTTCGGATGCAGGTAGCTTTTCTTCATGCAAAATACCTGACCCAGCTGTCATCCATTGTACCTCTCCTTCACCTATTGTATCTTCATTGCCTAAGCTGTCCTTATGAGTCATAAACCCATGATATACATAACTAATTGTTTCGATACCTCTATGTGGATGCATGGGAAATCCAGCTGTATAATCCTCTGGATTTGTACTGTCAAAGGAGTCCAGCATTAAAATCGGATCGTATTCTTGAACTGTTTCATATCCTAATACTCTGACTAAATTTACGCCTGCTCCATCTTTTGTTCTATAGCCACTAACTTGGTGCCTGATTTTTCTCTCCATATATTATCTCCCTTCTTTTTTATTTTTATTCTATTTTTTTATCTTATGATACCATTTTCTTATATTATACACATTTTATTTCCATATATCCACAAGTATACTAAAAAGAGACTAAATTTATATGCCCCTATGTTGGACAAAATTTAGTCTCTTAGTGATTGAAAAGTATATTTTTCTTTGAATCAAAAAAATATTTTTATGTCAAATCAAGGAGCTTGTGAAAAAAGGCTTAATGCGAATTCCTCTGCATGTATAAGATCATCACGATCAGGTCTATCTTTGTTCATTCCTCCAAAATACTTAAGAAAACTATTGGTGTTAAAGCCCTTGCAACTAAACTCTCCTATGATTACGTATCCTTTTTCTTGTAGTTTTTGTCTCAATGCAAAATGATCTTTATCAACTTTTGCATCACCCTGAACCGCACTAGTTGAAAATATAAAAGCAGGAGTCTTCTTTACACTTGGAAGCCTGTCGACAAAATCTAGTAATGGTTTATAATGCTTTCCACTATCTATTCCTGCCCCAAATCCTACAAAATCGTATTCCTTTAGCTCCTCTATTGCGACATCATTTGGTGCTTTTACCTTTGCATGAAGTACTTTTGAGAATTCATTTGCTATTTTCAATGTATTGTTATGATGATAGGAATGTACAATAATAAGACATTTTTTTGACATAGCTTCTCCTATTTTTTGCATACATCTTCTCCTACTTTACATTTCCATGAAAACCATATTATAAGGAGCATACAGATTACTTCTATCGTTGCAAAAAATATATAATGTGGGTATAGGGAACCTCCTCCAACCACAAATAATATTGTAATAATTGATGCAATAATGTTTACCAAGCGATTTATTTTATGTTTTAAAACACGCGATAAGTATATCATTAAAATGGGAATCTGAACAAACACTGCCATAACTAATAACAATTCTTGCGTGATTTTTACATCTGTTGTACCCATAACCATATCATTCAGTGCTTCTGGCAATACAAAGGTAAGTATATCTGCAAAAGCCATAGTAAACATTACAACTATCCAAAGTAAAGATAACCTTTCTCTGGTATCTAACTGTTTCCCTTTTTCTTCAAAATTCATAGCTTCTCCTTTGCTTTTTTATTTTATACTCTCTTTTTTTTCTTTTTCCTCAATTATTTCGCAGGAAAAAACGTCCTCAAGTTTTGTTTTAAACACATCAGAAATACGGAATGCAAGTTCTAAAGATGGGGAATACTTACAATTCTCAATGGCTACAATCGTCTGCCTTGTAACTCCTGTTTTTTTAGCCAACTCCTGTTGCGTCATCTCATTATTATAAAAACGTAATTTTCTGATGTTATTAGAAATCACAACTTTAGCCATTCTAAACCCCTTTCCTGTAAAAATACAATTGTGAAAATCCTTCAAAAAGTGATCCCAAACTAAATGCCATAAAACTAATGTTTAACATAATTGCTGGTGGCATTTTCAGATATAATGTTATAAGTGCAATTACAAATCCTATTCCTACCACAATATATGAGTTTCGCATTGCCTTTAATGCAATCAGCTTATCCATTTCATCTTCAAAATTAGTAATTTCATCTTCTTCATATGCTTCATTTTTACCTTCATTGCCTGTTTTTTTTGATATCTCTTTTGCAACTTCTTTAGCCACCTCATTTGCAATTGCAAAAATAATGTGAAAAATAATTTGAATAATGATTGCTACAATGATACCACCACCAATTGCAATTAAAATTGCAGACGCCCAGAATTTCATATCATTTAGCAGAATCTCCCCAAGTTCCAAATACTTTTGTATTCCATAAATACTATATATCACCACTACTAATACTCCTGCAACGATTGAAGCGATTGTTTTTTTCTCCTGATAATACATTTTTCTCCTCCTATTCTAATCCAGATCTCTTCTAATGAAGTAACTTCATCTATACACAGAGTATACTATTTTATTCTAAATGTCAAATATATTTTACACATATAATTATATTTATCCATAAAGCGAACAAATAGATCGATTTTATTTATTGAACTCCTTGCATTATTTTACTTTAACTTGAGATTTTATAACCTCATATCCTAGTGCAGTGATTGCCTTTTCGACTTCTTCAACTGAAATCTTTTCTGCATCAAAGTCAAATTTTACTTTGCTTGCATTAAACATCACTTTTACGCTTTCTTTTTCCACTCCATTTAAAGATTTTGTTGCATTTTCAATCTTCTGTCCACATGATGGGCAAATTAATGTTTCTAATTGAATCGTTGCTTTTTGCATTTTTTATCTCTCCTTTCATGCTTTCATTTATATTGAAGAAGTCTCATTCCGTTTAAAATTACAATTAATATACTGGCCTCGTGTACTAACATACCAATTGACATATTCATCCATTCACTGAAAAAAACACTTGCAAGCAGAACTAATACAACGCCTACCGCTATAACAATATTTTGTCGCATATTATTAACAATTGCTTTTGCTAAACCGAGTGCATGCGGTAAACGACTAAAATCCGAATTCATCAGCACAACATTCGAGGTTTCAATTGCGACATCTGTACCGCTTCCCATAGCAATTCCAATATGTGCCAAAGCCAGTGAAGGACTATCATTTACACCATCTCCTACAAATGCAACAATATGACCTTTTGCCTTTAATTCTTCAATATATGCTGACTTGTCTCCTGGCAGCATATGTCCGTGTGCTTCTGTAAGACCTAGTTCATGCGCCACCAAATCAACTGTGCCCTGATTGTCTCCCGAAAGAACAACAAGATTTCTTGCACCTAATTTCTTTAATTTCTGCAAGTTCTCTTTTACGCCCTGACGAATCTGGTCACGTATGCCCATCAGTAACTTCAATTCATTGTCGATTGCTACTAAAACAAGTGAATTTCCATTCTTTTCTAATCGAATCAAATCTATCCGAGCCTTCTCTGAAAGCTGAACATTTTCCCGCTCCATGAGCGTAACATTGCCTACCGCAATACTATGTCCATTTACTTGCGCAATAATTCCTCCTCCTTTTACCACATCTGTCTGTTCCACTGGATATAATTTTGTAATTTTAATATATTCTAAAACGGCTTTGGCTAGCGGATGATCTGATTCATTTTCAACACTTGCAAGGTAAGTAAGTATTTCATCAATATTATCTGCGTAGATTTCTTTTTCTGCCACTGTAGGGTTACCCGTTGTCAATGTTCCAGTTTTATCAAAAACAAACGTATCTACATTGCTGAAATCACCTATTACTTCACTGCCTTTTAAAAGAATGCCGTGCCGTGCTCCGTTTCCAATACCTGCTACGTTTGAAACAGGTACACCTATAACCAGTGCTCCAGGACATCCCAAAACCAGTATTGTTATAGCAAGTTCAATGTCACGTGAAAATATCCATACCATAATTGCGAGTACTAATACCGTCGGCGTGTAATACTTGGAAAATCTATCAATGAAACGTTCTGTTTCAGATTTTGAATCCTGCGCTTCCTCAATCAACTCAATTATTCTACCAAAAGTAGTATCTTCACCTACACGGTCAGCAATAATTTGAAGTGTTCCATTTTCTAGTATTGTTCCAGCAAATACGCCCGCATCTTTTGTTTTTCCAACGGGAACTGCTTCGCCGGTAATACTTGCCTCATTGATATGACCTTCTCCAGACAAGACTATCCCATCAACTGGTACTTTCGCACCTGTTTTAACAAGTAAAATGTCGCCAACATCCACTTCATCTACTTCTACTTCTTCAAATTCACCGTTTTCCATCTGCTTGAAAGCGCTTTCCGGTGCCATTTTAGTTAACTCTTTAATGGCCAGACGTGTCTTATTCAATGTCCGTTTTTCCAGAAAAGCACCAAACAAGAACAAGAAGGTTACAATAGCAGATTCTTCAAAGTTCCTAATTAATAATGCCCCGATCACCGCGATGGTAACTAAAACATCGATGCTGACAACCTTAACCTTCAATGCCTGATAGGCTTGAATTACTATAGGTGCAACCCCTAAAATCGAAGCGATTACTAACGACCAAATTGCCGCTGCTTCATTTTTAAAACCTAGATTACTAATGAATGCAATAACAATCAAAATAGCACTAATCAATACTATATGATTTTTCTTGCTGAGAATGAATCGCTGCATAATTTCACCTTCTTTCCTGCTTTTTGGTGATTAAGCATGATATGCTTGATCTATTCTGTCTAACATTTCATAAACTGCCTCATAGCTTTCACATGCGTCTTCGGGTACTCTATAATTATGAGTAATCTCACGTAACTTGCTAAACTCCTCGCTTAATTCAGGTTTTTTTGTTCCTGCCTCTTTTGTTTTCTCTATGATGATATCAAATAATTTGTGAACTTCATAAAACTCTGGATGATTACTTCCATGAACTCTTGCTACAACCGGCACATACTGCTTCAATTTTTTAAAATAATCCTTCTTTGCTTTTTCAAAAATCGAGTTATTCATCATTTTCACCCTTCTCCCTATTACTTTTCTACTATTTTTTAAGCTATGATTTTTATAACTTGCACTTAATTATATCATAAATTTCTTATTTTTGAACTGGTCATTGGGGTTTCATGATGATATCGTCTTGTTATCATATTAATTGAAAATTTTTCCATGACATGATATATTGTTGATATGCTTATCGTTTTTATGGTCAATCAGTTAATCCTAAATGACAGCTTATGCAAACCACACAAATGTCATATATGTAGAGAATCTGAAATAGTATTTTAAACGATTCATACCCACTAAGGAGGTTACTTATGATTGAAATTGTAAATGGTAGAGTGAATTTAAAAACTCTGGAGATTGAAGATATTATTGATATCTCCGTTTTGCAAAAGTTTCTGGATAATTTTGCAATCGGAATGAATTGTGCCGCAGTATCTGTTAACAGAACGGGAAAAGAAGTTACAAAACCCAGTTACTATCGTCCATTCTGTAGTGATTTTATCCATTCTACTACTCTTGGGGATTCTCGCTGTGCAAAATGCCATAATGAAATGGGAGAAGAATCAATAAAACTGGAAAAACCTTATATTAGTAAATGTCATGCAGGCCTGATTGATTTTGCAGCTCCGATTATAATACAGGGGGAACATTTGGGAACAGTCTTAGGCGGACAGATTCTAGAAGAACCCATAACGGATCAAGAGATCAGTAAAGTCGCTTCTGATTTGCATCTTCCAGAAGATAAATTGCTAGATGCTGCTAAGAAAATTGATATTGTTGATCCTAAAAATATTGAGGCAGCAGCGGAAGTATTATTTATCGTTGTCAATACAATGGCTTTAGATGGATATAAACGAGTTGAAATAGAATTATTATCTAAGAATCTGGCTAGTAATTTTTATGAAATTTCTCAGACAGTCGAGTTACTTGCAGAATCTGCCCAAACGATTACACAGAACCAACATGATTTAACTAATGAAATATCTGAAATAGGCTCTCTGACAAAAGAAATTGATCAGGTCCTTGATTTTATTACTAAGGTAGCAAATAAGACAAAATTAATTGGTTTAAATTCTTCTATTGAGGCAGCAAGACTTGGAACTGCTGGAAGAGGATTCACTATTGTTTCAGGAGAAATCCAGAAACTTTCCGAGGATACAAAAAATACTACCCTGCAGATTAATAAGCTAAATAATACCATTAACGAAAAAATTGGTACTACAAAACAAAATTCCGAAAAAACATTAGCAAGCATTGAAGATCAGTCAGCGGCAATGGAAGAATTATCCGCTACTGTACAAAATTCGCTGGATATCGCAAGTCGTCTGGAAAATCTAATCACCAACAGAAACTAACAATTATTCGTTATGGCAAATAATACGCTGGATTACTAAAATCCAGCGTATTATTTTCTAGTTATTTATTATAACCGTTTTTCGATGCTTCAAAACCACTGTTTCTATATTCTCTTCCATATAATCTTTTCCCCATTGATTCATCGAAAATAATACAGGCATGAATGATTTACCAAAGGCCGTTAATGAGTACTCTACTTTCGGAGGTATCTGATTATATTCCTGTCGCAATATTAAGCCATTGCGTTCCATTTCCTTAAGTTGCTGTGTTAGCATTTTTCGGGTGGCGTTCGGAAACAGGCGCATCAGCTCATTGAATCGTAACGTTTTCTCCGACAATTCCCATAGAAGTAGTGCTTTCCATTTACCACCGATCAGATCTATTGTCAGTTCAACGGGACAACGGTATTCTTTGTCGCGAAAAGTGATCATTTTATCATCTCCATTTGACTGTTTGGTTCCACCCAGTTCCCAATTAGGTACTGAGTTACTTATAAGTGCGTACTTGTTCCAACAATATCATTATTATATCATAATTATCAGAAACAAAAAAATAAAATATGGGGGTATTTATGAAAAAAGAAATTACCTATTACGAATCTACAAAACAAGATCATACTCTTGAAACATTTGCACTAGTGGAACAGAAAATAGCAGAAACTGGGGTTAATAAAATTATTCTTGCTTCTACAACAGGTCGTACAGCTTTAAAAGCTATGGAATATTTTGCTGATAAACATATTTCACTTATTATCATCCCACACCAGTATGGATTTTCCAGTGAAACCAATCTGTTTCCTTCTGACACTGTAAAAACCCTACGTGAGAATGGTCATGAAGTACACTTTGGTACAATGCTTTTCCATACCGAAAAGTTATATGGGTCTAATGCCTCTACTATTATAGCAGACTTCCTTCGATGCTTCAGTGAAGGCGTAAAGGTATGTTATGAGATTACACTGATGGCTGCTGATGGTGGTCTTGTAAAAAGTGGTGAATCTGTAATCGCAATCGCAGGAACCGGAGCAAATTCTGATACAGCACTTCTATTACAAGCGTCAACTACTAGAAATATTAGAGCACTTCGTATTAATGAAATAATCTGTAAACCATATAACAACCAATGAAACTGTCCGTCTGGTGGAACATATTCAACAGTTTTACATTGATTTTCTGATATATTTAGCAGTTATTGTTGAACTATTTTCCACCATATCCTTTATTGTTCCCTGAAAAACAATCTCGCCACCGTGGCTGCCGCCATCTGGTCCAATATCGATAATATAATCAGCATTTTTCATTACATCCTGATTGTGTTCAATAATAATAACTGTATTACCCCTATTTACAAATCGTTCAAACAACATCATAATGCTCTTAATATCCGAGGCATGGAGTCCTGTTGTAGGCTCGTCTAAGATAAAAATACTTCCTTTATCATCCAAGTGTTTTGCAAGCTTTAAACGTTGCCGCTCTCCTCCTGACAATGTAGAAGTCGGTTGTCCTAGAGAAAGGTATCCAAGGCCAACTTCCACCATCGCTTTTAACTGTTTTGCTACTTTTTTCTGATCTTTAAAGAAAATAAGAGCTTCTTCAGCTGACATATCAAGTATTTCCTTTATATTTCTTCCATGATATTGAATAGAAATTGCTTCTTTATTATAACGATTTCCTTCACACTCTTCACAAACTGTAGTAACAGGATCCATAAAAACAAGCTCAGTAATAATGATTCCCTTTCCTTTACAAAGTGGACATCCACCCTTGCTATTGAAGGAAAACATTGACGCATCATGACCGGTTTCCTTTGAGATTTCCTTTCTTATATCATCGAAAAATCCCAAAAATGTTGCTGGGGTTGAACGACCTGTCGCTGTTATAGGCGACTGATCAACAAGTATGACCTCTTCCGCATATTCTTTTGCAAATACATCTCTGATCAATGTACTTTTTCCAGAACCCGCCACTCCAGTTACGATGGTAAGAACACCAAGTGGAATATCAACCGATATATTTTTTAGGTTATGACAATTTGCATTTTTAACAGGTAAATACTTTACAGGAATTCTTGGCTTATCTTTTATTGGAATGATTTCTTTCATTGCATTACCCGTCAGTGTACCTGATAAAAGAAGATTTTCAAAGCTTCCCTCAAATAATATTTCACCACCATTTTTACCCGCAAGTGGTCCAACATCAATAATATGGTCTGCAATACTAATAATATCTTTATCGTGTTCAACGACAAGAACTGTATTTCCTTTATCTCTAAGACTTCGAAGTAATTTACACATACGATGAACGTCCCTCGGATGCATGCCTGTACTTGGTTCGTCAAATATGTATGTCATCCCAGACAAAGCACTGCCCATGTATCTGACAAGCTTTAGACGTTGTGCTTCACCACCTGATAAAGTAGATGATTCACGGTTCATACTAAGATAGGGAAGACCTATATCAATCATTCTGTCTAAGGACTCTACCATATCGTTGACTATCGTTACTGCTCTCTTGTCTTCCACTTTTAATAATTCTTCTCTTAAAGCTGTGAACTCTAATTCACACATCTCATAGATGTTTTTCCCATTAATAGTACAGGAAAGTGTATGATCATTGAGTCTCTTACCGTGACAAGAAGGACATTCTTTTTGTATAATCAGTTTTAGTAATCTTTTGGCAGATGCATCTTTAATAGTTGAAGTATCGCGCATTAATACTGTTCTTCTTAACTGATGCACAATTCCCTCCACTTTCTTGTTTATGCGTTCCCCATCAGGAGTTTTCGCGCCATAATAAAGAATATTCTTTTCTTCTTCCGAGTAATCCTTAAATTTCTTGTCTAAATCAAATAACTCTGATTCAATATATATTTTCCAATACCAATTACCAACACCATAGGCTGGAAGCAAAACCATTCCTTCATTCCAGGATTTATCTGGATCAACTAATCCCGCTGTGTCTATATCTGTAATATTGCCTAAACCAGAGCACTTTGGACACATCCCATTAGGATCATTAAATGAAAAATAAGATGCCGTACCAACATACGGTGTTCCAATTCGTGAGTATAAAACTCTTAAAACAGAATACAAATCGCTTATAGTGCCAACTGTTGAACGTGCATTGCCACCTAGTCTGGACTGATCAACGATAACCGATGCTGAAAGATTATCAATATAATCAACTTTTGGTTTTTCATATTTTGGCATTCTTCCTCTGACCCATGCAGTATAGGTTTCGTTCATCTGTCTCTGGCTTTCAGCTGCTATTGTATCAAATACAATACTCGATTTACCAGAACCGGAAACACCCGTAAATACAACTATTTTATTTTTGGGTATTGAAATTGATATATTCTTTAAATTATTTTGGTGTAAACCTTTGATTTCTATCGTTTCATTCATTCTATTCACCGACCTTTCTTACCGGATGAAGTTCTATATAACCACGCTTGCCTATCGGTTCAAGTTGTATGACAGGGTTGCTGTTATCCCATGCATACCCCTCCGGACTCGGGTCATAATGTCTGATGGCTTCTTGGACCCCTTCAATGGCTTCACAATAATCTTTTTCCTCGAAAGGTTCTCCCTGAAATACTATATATGCAGCTTCAGGAAGTTCAATTATGTCAAATCCATCTGGTATGATGCCGTCATATTCCATATCTACTTCAACACCCTGAACATATTTACTAGTGCCTGCGACACGATAGGAATCTGGGAGCCATAAGCATACTGGCTCCCCACTTATTGAATCCATACTTGTCAGCAGTCCCCATATTTCGCAGTCTACTTCGCTGCAATATTCTATATAATCTTTTGCCTTAATTCCTCGTTTAATAATAACCTTTCTCGAAGGTTTTATAATTGTTCTTACAAACACTTTTTTGATCTCCTTTACTTGTACATGATCTTTAAGAATCTGGCTATAAATAACGCCATATGGTGTAAATAGATAAATAGGAACAGGATTTCGTGCATACTCCTTGGGATTACATCCGAACTCACGCCGGAAGGCTCTCTGATAGCCATCAACACTTTGGAAGCCCATTTCATACGCTATATCAATTATTTTACAGTTTTCATCTTTTAACCTTATAGCGGATTTTGAGAGACGGTATTTTCGTATATAATCTGCCGGTGAATAGTTTGTGTATTCTTTAAACAAACGGTATGAATGCCATGGAGAAAAGAGAGATGCATTGGCCAAATCGGCTAATGTAATCTCTTTGTTAAGATGTTTTTCTATATAATCCTGCATATTTTGTACCGCAATGATTTGCTCATTCATAAAGACATAACCTCACGTTTCTATTCCCATCTAAAAAATTTGATAGATCCAATAATAAACATTATTGCCATAACCAACATCAGAATGACAGATATCCATATGTTTCCCATATCTGTTCCAAGAGTTGCTGCCTTAAGTATCTTTATCCCTTGTGTAAGTGGCATTACATCAACTATCTTCTGCATGATATCCGGCATTACTTCATATGGAAGTGTGGCACCAGAAAATACTAGCATCGGAAAGTAGAGAACAGAAGCAATAATAGAAGCTTTTTTACTGTTTTTAGCAATTCCTCCTACAAACATGCCGACACTCAGCATAGATATCAGTACCAACAACCAGCCTGCCATAAATAATAAAACGGAACCCTTCATTGAAAACTTCCAGAATACCTTTGCAATCAACCATAATATTACTACAGATAATGCCGAATATAAAGAATATATCGTAAGATGCACAAATAAAATCTTTGCAGGACTTACTGGTGTTACCTTGAATCTTTTCAGTATTTTTTTCTCTCGATAGTCTGCTACCAGTATTGGAAGTCCCATAATTCCACCTGCACATATTGCTATGGAACAAAGTCCACCAAAAGATTGTTCTATAAATGTATATTCGGCTCCATCAAAGGCCGGCTTGGTTCCATATATGATTCCCAGAATAGTAATTATTACTACTGGCATTATAATTGCAAATATTACCATATTCATATCACGTATGGATAGTTTACCTTCTATTTTCAGCATTGTACAAAATGATTTCATCTTACACTCCTTCTTTCGAATCATCTGTTAACCAGAGATATGCATCTTCAAATTTATCATAAGGGCTCGCTGCAACAGCCTCTTTCACAGTCCCTTTAAAAACAGTTCTGCCTTTTTTAAGAACTAGAATATAGTCACACAGTTCCTCAACTTCATCCATAAAATGAGACGTCAGAACCATCGTTATGCCTTCTTCTTTCAGTGACTTAAGGATTTTCCATACGTCTCTTCTGGCTCTTGCATCAAGTCCTGTTGTAAGTTCATCCAGAAACACTGCCTCTGGCTTCGGCATAAATGCAAGAATAATAAATAATCTCTGCCTCTGACCTCCGGAAAGATCTTTAATAAGACTATTCTCTTTCTCTCTGATTCCAAATTTGTCCAATAAGAATTTCCAATCTGCTGGATCACGATATAAAGATGCTGTTTCCTCACAAAGTTCGTCCACTCTTATTTCAGTCTGATAATTCCCCTCCTGAAACTGTACACCTACCCTTTGGAATAGTTTTTTCCTATCTTTTGCCGGATTCATTCCCAGGATTCTAATTTCTCCCTTATCCATTTTTTTGGTTCCCAGAATACACTCTATGCTCGTACTCTTTCCTGCTCCATTTGCTCCAAGAATTCCCATTGTCTGCCCTTTTTCAAGTTCAAAATTCAAATTGTCTACCGCTATTTTTCCGTTATAAGACTTACTCATCTGATTAATACGAATCATTGTGTTCATATTGCATTCTTCCTTTCCGTTTATCTTCATGTATTAGTCTACCTTGTAGCAATTCAAAAATCTCGACTTTTTTTGCTAAACAAAGATGGTCTTGCTATTCTGGTTATTATCACTAACATGCAATCTGTAGTTGACAAACGATTTACTTTTGTATAACATATTTACTATAAACGTATATTTTCAGTTTTTCGTAAATACAACATGAAAGATGTGTGATTATGAGTACAAAATCGAAAAAGTATATTTCATTGCTTGAAACAGCAAAAACCTTGTTTTTCCGCCATGGTATCCGAAGAGTCACCATCGAGGAAATCTGTGCGGAATCGAAGGTCAGCAAAGTCACCTTTTATAAATACTTCAAAGACAAAAATGATTTGATCCGGGTAATACGGGAAGAGCTGACGCAGATTGGCTTCGCGAGATTGGATGAAATCAATGCCCTTCCCTTATCCTATCCGGAAAAAGTTGAGAGCATGACAGCCTGGAGGATGCAGTTTTTTGCATCGATGCAGGGTGATTTCATTAAAG
This sequence comes from uncultured Lachnospiraceae bacterium, assembly GCA_964483155.1. Taxonomy (GTDB): domain Bacteria; phylum Bacillota; class Clostridia; order Lachnospirales; family Lachnospiraceae; genus JAAYYM01. Next base: position 44,556 of record CAZAAC010000017.1, read on the forward strand.
AGATTATTGATATCAACTCCGTTTCCGAAGAAATCAAGCAACGGTATCTCGCAAACATCCGGCAGGCACAAGCGGAGGGCGAGATTGATCCTACCCTATCACCGGAATTGATTTGGCTTGTCACAGAAAAATTCAACGAGATTGTTAAAGATGGCAACTGGGAAAACTATCTGCCTGATCACATACAGGTGCAGGCGCAGTTAAGACAAATGTATTTTTATGGGCTGTTAAAGAGATAAAAGCGCTTTGGGAGGTGCAAAATGACAGAGAATAAAGTAAAATTTCCTATCGGCTATTACCGGTTTCATAATCAAAATGTGTTTAACTATCAGTTAAATCGCTGGCACTCCATTGGGTTGGCCGAATATGACGATTGTGTCAGAATGAGCAAAGAGATCAAGACTTTTCAAGACTGGACGGAGACAATGACACGGTTTGCCGCGCGTGCAGAACAAGAAGGCCGACTTCTGAATGCGGCCGTATACTATCGCTCGTCGGAATTTTATACAACCTATGATATCGCTCGAAAAGAATCCATCTATGACAAGTTCTCCGCTGTTTTCTACAAAGCTGTCAACAAAGAGCATTTCACAAGAGAGATGATACCCTACGAGAACGGCCAAATACCTGTCCTGCGATTTGATGCCGTTGGTCCGAAGAAAGGGACCGTCCTTCTTCATGGTGGATTCGATTCCTTTGTGGAGGAATGGTTCTTCATCTTGAAATATCTTTCACAGAACGGTTTTGAAGCCATCGGATTTGAAGGTCCTGGCCAGGGACATATGCTGATCAAGCAGGGCATCCCACTGGATTATCGTTGGGAAAGACCAGTAAAAGCTATTCTTGACCACTATTCCATTGATGATGCAGCCATATTCGGTTTATCGATGGGTGGATGGTTTTGCCTGCGAGCCGCCGCTTTTGAACCGAGAATCAAGCACGTTATTGCATCTGGCCACGCAATCGATTATTCAAGAATCCCGCCTGCGCTTGCCCGGGCGATGATGATGTTTTTCATTAAACACATGCGCAAATATACGGCTGACTCCTTCGTCAAAGTCAGCGAAAAGCAAAATATCCAAGGCTGGCAGACGAAGCAACTGTCCCACATTACGAAAAAGGCGCCTTTGGAATCCTTCGAGTACTCCCTGAATCTGAACGCTGAAAATTTATCCTGTGACCGAATCACACAGGATGTCTTATATTTCTCCGGTCAGCACGACCACTTTATTCCGATCAAGATGCACATGAAGCAAGTCGCCTTGTTAAAGAATGCGAAATCGCTTGAGGAGAAGATTTATACAAAACCTGAGCACGCGGATCATCATTGTCAGGTTGGCAATATCGGACTAATGCTTCAAGATGTAACAAACTGGCTCACGAAAAAGGTTTAGGCAGTATCAACACATTACGCCTTTGGTCCCACAATTTTCAGAGCAAAGTCGGTTGCTTTCTTTAAATCCTTAGTGTTTGGATGCGTTAAAGATACAAATAATATAGCTCCTTTACAAACAAACTCGTCCATTACTTTAATCCCTTTTTCTTCGAGGATTCTACGCACTGCGTCCTGTCGTTGCTTACCTGAGGCGCAGCTGGTTACTAGTACTGCGTGTTTGAGTGCGGGTGCATCCATCTCCTTAATATATGCCAATAGTTCCGGCATACTGGCTCCGCCATAAATGCCACCGACTATGAAAAGTAAGTCAATATCATGTAACGTCGGATTCTCCGTTATATTTTTTGCTTCTACATTTAAAGCCTCGCCGATTGCTTCTGCCAGTTTTTTTGAGTGTTTGGTTGTGGTTGCATATATGACGTCAATTTTCTCCATTTTCAATACCTCCTGTATTCATACATTTTATAATATCACATTATTGAATTCGCTCATACCATTTTAATTCAAGCCTTTTTCGTATCTACTTTTCAAGGTTCACGGATAATAAATTGTTCTCGTTGATAAAAATTGATTGCTTGCTTACTCGTTGTTTTGTTGGGACAACAAATCAACCGTCTCAACGGTACTTTCATTGTCCCAATCAAGTTCCTGTGTCTCTGTATCATTGAAAAATACAGGAAATTTGAACTTGATATGCTTTAAGAATCTGCCATCTTCTTGTTCTTTCTCATACAGGTGTACTTCCTCTACGAAGCTCTTCACAAATTCTTTTTTCTCTCCATCGGTCATCTTGTCATATAGTTTATCAAAATACAGTAAGAATTGATAGACGTTATCGCCAGAAATTTTCTGCTGCTTAATGTTAAATAATCTATT
>CAZAAC010000017.1:46837-47355 GCA_964483155.1 uncultured Lachnospiraceae bacterium
CCATGCGTTCCTGCATATCCTGATACTTTTTATCATAATGTTTGTCCGATACGGATAAATGATCCATTTGGGTTGCCAGCTTATTCTTGGCTCCTTGTAGCTGTTTTAGCTGCTCTTTCAAGTTGGAGTGCTCTTTCTCTAAATCTTTCGTATCCAGACTATTGCCTATTTTCTTTCGGATTTCATTTTCAAACTTTGGATTATTTACGAGTTTTCCAATAATCTCAGCAACCGCATCATTTACCTTATCTTCATTCCATTGCTTCTTATAAGTACAGTGATGACCATCAATGAAGGTTCTGTGCTTGCAGGCATAATAGAAGTAATCTTTGTATAAAGTTCCGTCTTTACGTTTCTTACGATTGACATTTCCATACATCCCACTTCCACAGATTGGACATTTTATAATACCAGATAAAATATGCTCATGTTCAAGGCTATAAACCTTTTCATTGCCCACACTAGTTTCCTGACGTTTTTTCTGTGCCAAATTCCAGTCTTCCTCTGAAATAATTTCA
>CAZAAC010000018.1:0-46067 GCA_964483155.1 uncultured Lachnospiraceae bacterium
TGGCAGTGATTTCTTGAAATTTATACTTGACAAGAGGTCACTTCATAACAGGTGATACGATGCGAGAGAGTAGATTATTTAAGATTATGTACTATCTATTAGACAAGGGTAAGTCAACAGCTCCAGAACTTGCCGAAAAATATGAAGTGTCAATTAGAACAATATATCGTGATATAGATGTAATAAGCAGTGCAGGTATTCCTATTTACGCCACACAAGGCAAAGGTGGCGGAATCAGCATACTTCAAAATTTTGTGTTGGATAAATCGCTATTATCCAATCAAGAAAAAGACCAAATTATAATGGCTTTACAAGGTATCAGTGCAACAGAGGGCGAAAATTCCCGTGAATTACTAACGAAATTAGGTAGTCTGTTTCAGTCCAAAACTGCAAACTGGATTGAGGTTGATTTTTCAAATTGGGTAAAAAACAATCCCGATCAAGATATTTTCAAATTAATTAAAAACTCAATTTTTAGCCATAATATTATATCATTTCAGTATTTTGGGAGTAATAGAGAAAGCACGATACGACAGGTTGAGCCTCTAAAATTAGTATTCAAAAGTAAAGCATGGTATTTATACGGCTTCTGCTTGTTGCAAAATGATTATCGCTTTTTCAAATTGACACGAATAAAGGATTTGAAAATACAAACAGAAGTCTATTCCCGTGAAGTTCCAGCAACATCTTCTGTTAGCAAGATAATTGATATGGAAAATACGATACTAGTAAAGTTGAAATTTGATAAAAGAATGGCTTTTCGTGTATATGATGAGTTTACAGATGAGGTTACAGATGACGAACAAGGAAACTTATATGTGCAGACTAATTTGCCCGACAATGACGGGCTATACAGTTATTTATTTTCCTTTGCTGATTGTGTTGAAGTTTTAGAACCAGAAAATATTCGAGAAATGGTAAGAAAAAAGGTAGCAGCTATGCAAAATAAATATGTAACCTGACATTAGATGGCAGGTTATATCATGTATAATTTGCTTAAAAACAGGAGGTTCAGATTTATGAAACATGAGTGGAAAAAGCATGAAAAAGATTTGTATGGCGCGAAAAAGGTTCCCCAAATAGTAAGTGTTCCAATACAGAACTATATTATGATCAGCGGAAAAGGGAACCCGAATGATGCGGATTTTTCTGAAAGAGTAGCCGCCTTATATTCATTGGCTTATGCTATCAAAATGGGCTATAAAGTTGCGTCAACAAAGGGGAATTTTATAGTTGACACACATGATTTTAATGTCTATCCTTTGGAGGGAGTTTGGCGGCAAAAAGCAGGACATGAATTAGTAAAAGAGGATTTGGAATATACAATTATGATACGTCAGCCTGATTTCATTGCCAAAGAAGCGGTATGTTCAGCGTTGGAAAGAGTAAAAAAGAAAAAGCAGATACCTTTACTTGATGAAATACTTTTCGGCACCAATCAAGACGGAGTGTGCGTTGAAGTTCTGCATATCGGTCCATTTGACGATGAACCTGCGTCTTTTGAAAAAATGGATGAGTTTGCAAAACAAAATGGATTTGAACGCATTAAGAACTATCACAGGGAAATATATTTGAACAATGCCAAACGAGTACCTAAAAGTAAATTGAAAACAATTTTGCGGTATCAAGTCAAATAATAAGTAGTCAACAGAAAGGGAAAATAAATGCACTATACTAAAGCAAAGGGAATTTTATCTGCCCAAAATGGAATGAATTTATATCGTGGCTGTTCTCATAGGTGCATTTATTGTGATTCAAGAAGTGCTTGTTATCACATGACACATGATTTTGAGGACATAGAAGTAAAAGAAAATGCTATTGAGCTGTTAGAAAATGCGCTGCAACACAAACGCAAAAAATGCATGATAGGTACAGGCTCTATGACTGACCCCTATATTCCGATTGAAAATGAAATCGGGAATGTGAGAAAGGCATTGTCTTTAGCAGATAAATTCGGCTTTGGTTTTACACTTATAACAAAGTCAAACCGTATTTTAAGAGATTTAGACCTACTAACAAAAATTAACGAAAAAACAAAATGTGTAGTACAAATGACATTAACTACTTATGACGAAGACTTGTGCAAAAAGATTGAGCAAAGCGTAAGCACCACAAGAGAACGCTTTGAAGTATTGAAGCAAATGCATGATGCTGGAATACCGACTGTTGTATGGCTTTGCCCTATTCTCCCGTATATTAATGATACAGAAGATAACATAGCTGGTATTTTAGATTACTGTATTGAAGCAAAGGTTTATGGCGTTATATGCTTTGGAATGGGGCTAACTCTCCGTGATGGTAATAGAGAGTATTTTTACAGTCAGTTAGATCGTCATTTTCCAAAAATGAAAGAAAAATATATACAGACTTATGGCAATTCCTATGAAATAAACAGCCCGAATAACAAAAGTTTGATGAAGTTGTTTCACCAAACCTGTAGCCATTACGGCATTGTTCATGATAATAAACAGATATTTGAATATTTAAGTACATTTGAAGAAAAACAAAATATTATGCAACTAAGCCTTTTCGATTAAAGATTTGTTATGCAACCATAAACCGCTCAACGGGATAATAAGAGGATTTAGTGTAATAAGCTACAGTATTTGTCCACTGGTTGAAATGGTAAAGATCTGCCAGGGAATCATCTTGCCGCTGTTTTGAAGAGCCTTTTTCACTGCATTTTCAATGCCACCACAGCAGGGAACTTCCATGCGCACGATAGTTACATTTTTAATACTGTTGTTTTTAATAATTGCGGTGAGCTTTTCGCTGTAATCTCCCTCATCCAGTTTGGGGCAGCCAATCAGTGTTACATTTCCCTTTATAAACCTATTGTGAAAGTCGCCGTAGGCATAGGCTGTGCAGTCAGCTGCAATTAATAGACTGGCATCTTTGAAATAGGGCGCGTCTATTGGCGCAAGCTTGATTTGGACAGGCCACTGTGAAAGCTGGCTTATAGTTCCGCGAACATCGGTGTAGGCGGGTTCATATTCTTTTTCACGCTGGATGGTTTTAGATTGTGTGCCTGGGCATCCGCAAGGGAGCTCTGCGTTTTGCTTTTTAACCGCATTTTCCTTTACTGCTGCTTCATCATATTCTGCCGCTTCACGTTCCTCGAAGCTGATGGCGCCCGTAGGACAGGATGGTAGACAATCACCAAGACCGTCGCAGTAATCATCGCGGAGTAGCTTAGCCTTGCCATTTATCATGCCGATGGCACCTTCATGACAGGCCGAAGCACACAGTCCACAGCCCGTACATTTTTCTTCTTTGATTTTTATTATCTTTCGAATCATTCTTTTCACCTCATTTTTCGGAATGGATTATTTCACATTATTGTTGACTTTATGCTTTTAGTCTATTATTCTTAGGCTAATAAGTCTGTTGGAATTCCAACAAAAAGGAAGCTATATGGAAAAATATTTAAATGTACTTAAAACAGTAAATTTATTCAGAAATATCGAAGAGTCAGATTTGCAGCATCTCCTATCCTGTCTGGCTGCAAAAGAGGTTCATTATGAAAAAGGACAGACGGTACTGTTTAACGGTGAAAAAATCAAACGATTTGGCATTGTTTTGTCAGGGCAGGTGCAGATCATTCAGGACGATTATTATGGAAACAGAAGTATTCTGGCTAATATAGAAACAGGGAATCTATTTGGAGAATCCTTTGCCTGCGCAGAAATCGAAGTACTTCCGGTCAGCGTGATTGCAACGGCGCAGAGTGAAATTCTGTTTATTGATTGTCACAGACTTGCACTCCCGTGCGCAAAGGCATGCGGTTTTCATAGTCGCCTCATTCAGAATATGCTAAATATAGTAGCAATGAAAAATATTTTGCTGACACAGAAAAATGAATTCATTTCGAAGCGCACTACCCGTGAAAAACTTTTAGCGTATCTTTCAGTTGAAGCGAAAAAAGTAGCAAGCAGTCATTTTGATATCCCCTTTAACCGACAGGAGCTTGCAGATTATCTCTCTGTTGAACGCAGCGCAATGTCAGCAGAGCTTTCAAAACTAAGAGACGATGGCATTCTGCAGTTTCATAAAAACCATTTTGAGCTGTTGTAACTGTTGTAATTGGGAAAGCATTTTGATTGCTTTTCAGTTATAATGTGTTATTATGTAATAAGAATTATTTGAAACAAGTATTGAGTATAATTTTTTAGAACAATTATCTAGAGAATTTGATTATGTCAATTATTTATGTCAATCGCTCAAGGTGGTTGTTTTGAATCATACACTAATTTTAGGAGGAAAAGACAATGTTTACGAGGGCGGAACTAAAAGACAAAGCAAAACAACAGATTAGTGGAAATATAGGTATGCTATTTGTCATTAATTTAATTGCATTTTTGATATTAGGTGCATCATCTATGATTCCAATGGTTGGGCAATTATTATTGACTGGGCCAATTATGCTTGGACTTGCAAATGTTTATATTAGACTTACAAAAGAGAACAGCAATCCTGAAATAGAGGATTTATTCAGTGGATTCAATCAGTTTGGACAGTCGTTAGTATTGTACCTGCTGATTGCATTATTTACATTTCTTTGGTCATTATTGTTTATCATACCGGGAATCATTAAGGCACTTGCATATTCACAGGCATTTTATATATTGGGAGAACATCCTGAAATGTCGGCTACGGAAGCCTTGGATGAAAGCAAGAGAATGATGGACGGACATAAGATGGATTTATTTATATTGGGATTATCCTTTATCGGATGGGGACTATTAGGAATCATCACATGTGGAATAGCATATATTTATGTGTCACCTTATATGTCAGCGACATACTTAAATTTCTATCATAAAATCAAATAACAACGGGACAGCGAGGAGGGTGGCTATGAGCATTGCATTGTTTATGGTATTGTGCGGTATGATGGTTGCGAACCAGATTATCGGAATAGCAAACGGATGGTATCGGGAAGGATTTTCATTGCGTAAGATGGTGGCAGGTTTTCAGAAATATGGAATCATCTTATTTGGTTATGGAATGATTGCTGCCGCCTCTTATGTTTTAGGTAATTATTTTCCTAAGGCTGAAATTATAAGTGGTATTTTGCTAGATCCAATTGCAAAGTATTTTGTCAAATTATTAAATAGGCTTAGAAATGTAGTAAGCGATAATATCGAGGATGTTTTAGATTACAGACGTTTTGCAAAAGACGCAAAAGCGACTATGAAAGGTAATCAAAATTTAAATGCACTGAATGGATATGAGGTTACTGCGGAACTTGAAGCCGGCATAGATAAGACGGCTGTTGGTCAAAAAAAGAGAACAGCACCCATTAGCAGGATGAAAAAAGACTGAAGCATTACGCTTCAGTCTTTCTTTTAGTTAATACCAGGATTGTCATACTGTACCCTTCTTAGTCTTTTTTCAAATTCTATAAGTGGTAATGGTTTATCAAATAGAAATCCTTGTGCAATATTACAATTGATTTGCTTAAGAAAATTTGCCTGTTCTACAGTTTCGACACCTTCCATGATGACATTAATATCTAAATCTTTCAGCATTTTAACAATATTCGTTAATACGATTCTTTCACGTGCAGAAACAATTTCGGTATCAAATAATGATTTGTCAATCTTAAGGACATCGATTGGAATGTTCGTTAATAAAGAAAGCGAGGAGTATCCAGTACCAAAGTCATCCATAGAGCTGGCTATGCCATATGATTTTAAGGTGTCAATGGCTGAAACAAGAATAGAACTGCCCTCAAAATCTGCACTTTCCGTAAATTCAATTTCAATATACTTAGTTGGAACACGATACTTCTTAACTATTTGCACAATTTCATTTGCAAAATTATCATTCGCTAAATGAATCTTTGAAAAATTAACGGATATGGGAACCACATCATAGCCTTCGTCCAACCATCTGCGTATACTCTTACAAACGTGCTCCAGTACATAAAAATCAATGTTGCAAACAAAACCGTTTCTTTCAAAAAGAGGGATAAAGTCCATCGGCGCTAATATAACGCCATCGGATATCCAGCGTACCAAAGCTTCAGCACCATTGATGCAGTAATTGTTTAAATTGATTTTAGGCTGGAAGTATACGACAAACTCTTCAGCAGCTAATGCATCCTGCATCTTTGCTTCTATATCTTTTTCTCGCAAAAACTGATTATGTATTTCTTCGTTGTAGTAAATAATGTTTGAGTTATCACTCTGTCGCGCGATAGAATATGCAGCAATTGCGTATTCTAAGGGGAGCTGAACAATACGATCATTACTCTTAATCTGATAGATACCTACACTGAAGGCAATTTTCTGTTTGATTTTCTCCATATTGTATTGCAAATCAACTTCTAGATCTAATAGAAGTGCAAGATATTTTTTTAATTGAGAAGTAAGTATTATGGCTGCGAAATTATCGTTCACCAATCTGGAAACAACATGTTCGCCAGGCATTTCGCACGTAATTTTTTTCAATTTATCTGCAATCTGTAGCATAGCTTTGTTGCCCAGTTCATAGCCATATTTCTGATTAATGAGTTTAAATTTGTATGCACTCATATAAAGAACAGAATACTTTTGCTGTACCTGCTGCGCCATCAGATTTTCTAATGTTTGCGTAAAGCCCATGAAATTGCTTAAGCCTGTCATCTCATCACAGGAAGCTGCCATTTGCGCTTTACACAGATATTCGGTACGTCCCATATATAAAAGCAGGAATCTTGCCATGTCATCCATATTCTGCTGATCAGCCTGATCCCATTCGATCGTATTGTCGCACTTCCAAAATTGAATATGGGTATCATGCGTATTGACAGCAGAATAAACATACTCATAATCTGGCTCATTAAGCATTCTGGTATCATATTTCTTGAACGGTGTAAATTCTTTTAAAAGAAAATCATCCTGCCCATCATAGGCAACATGAATTTGTCCAATTTTCATTTCATCAGCAATGAATGCAATCCCTTGTGGAAGAGCTGAAGCATCGGCATTCTTATCGAAGACCATAGCTAAGAAGCTTGATATCTTTCGATCAAGAACAGGAGCGTGTCCTGTAGAACCTGTATTTAGTTCAACCATGTGTTTATCCTTTGTCTTTCTATATATTAACTATATTACCAAATAATTGCTCAAGTTTCTTGAGCAATAATAAGAAAATATCTTCATCCACTGCTTCAACCCAACGTGAGGAGTGACTCATACCTTCTAAAACATATCTGCTGAGAATTCCTTTTAAGTCATCAATATCTCTTATTTTAGCTTGTTCAATACAAATACGTTCATCGTTTGGAGTCTTAATATGATTTTTCGTATATATGTAGGGATAATTCTTGTAATAAAAAGAACTGTTTTGAACTTCCTTTATAAAACGCAGCAAGGTTGGTTCATAGGTAGGAAGGGGAATGGTCTTGACACCTGGCTCGCCTTCATAATATCCAGAAATCTTTTGCCCACGTTTTGATTCAAACCAAGGTAAATAGGTGATTAGCTTTAAGGCATCACTCTTATATTCAGAAATAATGGCTTCGTTTATAACATTTTCTTGTATAGCCATGATAGAGCCCCCATTCTTTTCATGTATATTATCTCTAAAAAACACTATTTGTGCAATGGTACAAAAGTACTACTATCACATTTTAGCATATTATATTATAATAGTATAATGAAAAAATTAAAATATAAACAAAAAATTTTAATAGAATACTTCATATTATTGTCAACGGCGATAGGATTCTTACTCCTCTTTTCGCTTTGGACGACGCCACTTTTGCCAAAGTGGTACGGTTGTGATGCCTCCTTTTTTTCAATGGCAGGAAGAGGAATACTAGAAGGATGGGTCCCCTACGTAGATTTTTTTGACTTAAAAGGACCTTATTTTTTCATGCTACAGGCACTGGGACAATTATTTTGCCGGGGCAGGTTAGGCATTTTCATACTACAAATACCCTTTTTGTTTCTGTCGCTAGTATTGCTCTATAAATTGTCGCTGCTCTATTTGTCAAAAAAACAAAGTATATTTGTAATTGGCACATTCCTGTTTGTATATATAGCAATGCTTTGGGGTGGTAATACTTTAGAAGAATATTGTCTGCCTGTTAATCTGCTCTGTATGTATACTGCAACAAAGATGATAAAGAATGAAGATTTTGCAGAACTATCAAAATATTCTTTTTTGTATGGAATATGCTTTGGATTCATTCTGTTTTCCAAGATTTCAGTTGCAGCACCATTGATAGGAATTTTAACAACAGTTGGAATACTGCTTCTATTGAAAAAGGATTATCACAGACTATTACAATATCTATTATATTTTATAGGAGGACTTTCTGCAATATCTTTTCCAGTCATCTTATATTTTGGGCGAAAGGGTGCTTTGCCAGATATGCTCTATGCCGTATTTGTATTTGCATTTAGGAGATCAGTTGATTTTGGAGAGACATTTAATCTTACGTGGGAGCTAAAGATTTTTGGATGTATGTTCGCGATGGTGTTTGCTTTGTTACATAAGAAAGAATTACAGTCAGGTATGCGGCTTTTACTTATTATAACGTCTTTTATCACATATGTGGCAATGCATTTTGGAACACCATTTTTATATTATTTCACAACAACACTGCCCGTATTTATCATTGCCATGATTCTGTTTCTGGCAGTCTATCGTCCATTGACGATCGGGACCTCTTTAAAACAACTTGTATGTATTGCTATTTTTATTATCTTTATTGGATTTTATGAAAATCAGAGTATGGATACGATAAAAACAGCAGTCAATGATCGCGATAATGAATCTTACGCTTCCTATTATCAGAATGCAATTGATCTTGCGACATTTATTCCTGATTGGGAAAAGGGAGATGTATATTGTTTTAATGTGGATATGATATGGTTTGAAATCAATGATATTTTGCCAAGTTACAAATACCCTGTTAATACACCATTTTTTGTAGCACTTGACCCAGATATCAAAAAAAATATCGAAAACTATCTTACCAATACGCCGCCCAAATGGATCGTTGCAAGTAATGGAATACATGAAGAGATGGATTTTGTCGGAGAACTGCTGGACAAGAAGTATACGCCGATAGCCTCGAATGATATTGGGGAGTTGTATCTGTTGAAAGAATAGGGTATACTCGGATATAGAAGTTTTGAATATTATCTTTGTTAGAAAGAAGATTATTATATTATGGAAAAAGAACGTTTCAAACTGACATATATACAAATGATTGCCGCTGGATTTTTTGGCATTATCATAGGAGGAAGTTTGCTCTTATCGCTACCAATTGCTTCTCGCACTGGTACCTGGACACCATATATTGATGCACTTTTTACCGCAACTTCCGCAACCTGTGTGACTGGACTTGTTCTTTATGATACGTTTACTTATTGGTCATTATTTGGACAGATTATTATCCTGATTCTGATTCAGATTGGTGGAATTGGCTTCATGACAATTATTACGCTTTTTTCTATTATGTTGAAACGGCAGATTCCCCTGCATGAGAGGAAATTGATCATGCAGTCTACAGGATCGATTAAAGTGGGAGGTGTTGTGTCGCTTATAAAGAAAGTAGCACTTGCTACTATTATCATAGAAGGAATCGGGGCAATATTGCTCTCCATTAGTTTTATACCTGACATGGGAGTAGCGGTAGGGATCTATTCCTCCATCTTTCATGCGGTATCCGCTTTTTGTAATGCGGGGTTTGATTTGATGGGTTATTTTGAGCAGTTTTCATCATTGACGAGGTATGTAAGTGATCCTATCGTCAACTTTACAGTAATATCCCTGATTTTTGTTGGCGGATTAGGATTTTTTGTATTAAGCGATCTTTCTAAACATAAATTGCATTTTCAGCAATATCAGCTACATACCAAGATGGTACTGGCTATGACTGGCATTTTAGTAGTAGGTGGAACAATACTTTTCTTTATTTTTGAGTATAACTATACGCAGATAGATATGAACCTGGGGGAGAGATTTATGGCCTCTTTGTTTCAGGCTATAACGCCTAGGACAGCAGGGTTTAATACGACTGACATTAATTCGCTTTCTGAAAGTGGAGGCTTGCTGACGATTATATTAATGTTTATCGGTGGAAGTCCAGGCTCAACAGCAGGCGGTATTAAAACGACGACATTATTGGTTTTAGTATTAAGCATTAGAGCAAATTGCATTCATTCGTGCGGTATTACTGTTTTCAAAAGAAAGCTGGAAGACAGCATGGTAACGCAGGCAGCAGCTATCGCTACGCTATATATGATTGCGGTCTTAAGTGCCACCATGATTATTTGTGCAATTACACCATTGGATTTTATGACAGTTTTGTTTGAGACGGTTTCAGCAGCAGCGACGGTGGGGTTATCCGCCGGAGCAACACTGGTTCTAGGAGCTATTTCGAAAGTTATTATCATTATTTTGATGTTTGGAGGCAGAGTTGGTGGTCTGACACTGGCACTGGTATTGGCAGAGAAAAGAGTATTTGTGCCAGTAGAGCGTCCAGTAGAAAAAATTATGATAGGATAAGAAAGCAAAGAAAGAAGGAAAAAATGTGAAATCATTTTTAGTAATTGGGATGGGGCGCTTTGGCCGCCATTTAGCAGCAAGAATGCTTCGTTTGGGAAATGATGTTATGATTGTGGATGAGGATAGCGAAATAATCAATGAATTATCCTCCAATTTTACAGATGCATTTGTAGGCGATTGTCGAAATGAAGTGGTATTGAGCTCGTTAGGAATCAATAATTTCGATGTGTGTTTTGTGACGATTGGTGAGAATTTTCAGTCTTCCTTGGAAATTACATCATTGCTAAAGGAGTTAGGGGCAAAAAGAGTGGTATCAAAGACGAACCGCGATATTCAGGCAAAGTTTTTACTGCGAAACGGAGCGGATGAAGTGGTAAATCCTGAAAAAGAAATGGCAGAGAGACTGGCCATTCGATATAATGCAAATAAAATATTTGATTTTGTAGAGCTTACACCTGATTTTTCTATATTTGAGATTCCTATTTTTGAACATTGGGTAGGCAAAAGTGTTTCTGAACTGGAGATTAGAAATAAATATGAAATTAACATTATCGCTGTACGTCACGGCAACGAAATAAAACCATTGCCAGGGTCGAAACATGTATTTGCAGCAGGCGAGCATATTATAGTGGCAGGTAAAATAGATGTAGTTACCAAATTAACCGCAAAGATGTAAAGAGAGGAAGGAAAAATGACATTAAATAATTTTGGATTTGGAAAAAAAGATAAGTCTGATTCTGAAGAGGGTAAAAAGAATTTGCCAGATATGATAGGAATGGTAATTAAAATTGCTGTTGTGGCAATCATTCTGATCGTATTGGCATCAGGTTCATTTTATTCGATCGCGGAGGAAGAGCAGGCAGTCGTTTGTACATTTGGAAAAGCAAAGACAGTAGCAGAACCGGGACTTCACTTTAAGATACCCATTATTCAAACTGTGCAGAAAGTCAATACGACAATACAGGGTTTTGCAATCGGATATACAAGTGATTATGAGGCGAATTATGATGAGGCTTCAGGAGAAGAAGAATCCATGATGATTACTTCTGATTATAATTTTATCAAAATAGATTTTTATGCAGAGTATCGTATCATTGATCCTGTAAAAGCAGTATATGCATCACAAGACCCTATTTTGATTTTAAGCAATCTGGCACAAAATTGTATCAGAACGACAATTGGTTCTTATAGCGTGGATTCTGTTTTAACGACTGGAAAAAATGAAATACAGGCCAATATCAAGCAGATGATACTTGATAAACTAGAGGAGTTAGATATAGGAATTCAGCTGGTTAATATTTCAATCCAGGATGCTGAGCCTCCAACAGCGGAAGTAATCACTGCTTTTAAATCAGTTGAGACAGCAAAGCAAGGTAAGGAAACATCGCTCAATAATGCGAATAAGTACAGAAACGAGCAGATTCCAAGCGCAGAGGCAGAGGCTGACAGAATCGTGCAGGATGCCGAGGCTGAGAAGCAGAATCGAATCAATGAAGCAAACGGGCAGGTGGCACGTTTCAATTTAATGTACGAAGAATATATGAAGTATCCATTGATTACGAAACAGAGAATGTTTTATGAGACAATGGAAGAAGTATTGCCAGATATGAAAATTGTTATAGAAGGAACCGATGGTGATACAATACAGAAGATTTTACCACTGGATTCTTTTAATACGGAAGCATCAGCAAGCAAAATCATTACAAATACAGACGGAGGTGAAAATTAATGAGTGAAGAAAGATTTAGTTCAAACGGAACACCTCAAAAGAAAAAAGGTACTAGAAAAAGAGGCTGGATAGGCTGGATTATCGCAGTAGGTGTTATATGGGTTGCATTATCAAGCATTATCATATGTGCAGAAGATGAATATAAACTGATTCGTCAGTTTGGAAAAGTAGATAGAGTCGTAACGGAAGCAGGTATTTCATTTAAGATTCCATTTGTGGAGTCAGTGGATACAGTACCAAAGGAAATACTATTATATGATTTGCCAGCATCAGATGTTATTACTTCTGATAAAAAGACGATGATTATTGATAGTTATGTATTATGGAAAGTTACAGACCCTCTTAAATTCGCGCAGACACTCAGCTACTCAGTGACCAACGCAGAAAATCGTATCGACACATGGGTCTACAATTCCATGAAAAATACGATTTCGAACATGAAGCAGGATGAGGTCATTAAAAGTAGAGACGGTAAAATGACAGTTTCTGTACAGGCAGATGAAGTGGTTGCAGGTTCCAATGATTTGGTTTTAGAAGAAAGCCAGGAGGTTGTCGAGATCAAGTCACTAACAGATGAGATCATGGAATCGATCGGAACGATTTATGAGCAGTATGGGATAATAATCTTAGCAGTAGAAGTGAAGAAACTGGATTTACCAGATGATAATAAACAGGCAGTCTATACACGAATGATTTCAGAGAGAGAGAATATTGCAGCACAGTATATCGCAGAAGGTCAGTCAGAGGCAAAAATCATTCAGAATACGACAGATAAGGAAGTCTCTATCATGCTTTCAGAATCAGAGGCAAAAGCGGAACAGCTTATCGGCGAGGGCGAAGCAGAGTATATGAGTATTTTATCAGGTGCCTATAATGATGCTAGCAAAAGCGATTTTTATAAATTTGTACGTTCACTGGATGCAGCAAAAGAAAGTATGAGCGGTAGTGGAAGCAAGACACTGATATTGCCAGCAGATTCACCGATAGCAGAAGTATTCATGGGTATCGGCAATACAACGACAAATGTGGTAGTGCCAGAAGCAACACCAAAGACGACAGAAGAGTAAGACAAGAGCAATACAGTTGTAATGCAAAGAATACAAGGATAATAGAACAGATATAGAGAAAAGAGGACAATAATATGATCTCAGAGAAAATGGTCGGATTGGTAAAGAACAGCTCGGCGATCCGTGCTATGTTTGAAGAAGGGCAGAAAATGGCGGCAATTTACGGGGCCGAAAATGTATATGATTTTAGCATTGGAAATCCTAATGTAGCGCCACCCGATGCGGTTAAGAAGGCGATTTTAGAACTTGTGAGCGAAGACAGTCCGAGACTACATGCCTATATGAGTAATGCGGGATTTGAGGATGTCAGAGAGGCAATCTGTAAATCACTTAACAAAAGATTTGATACGCAGTTTGTACAGGAAAATATAATCATGACGGTCGGTGCTGCCGGAGGACTCAATGTTATTTTCAGAGCCCTTTTAAATCCAGAGGATGAAGTCATAACATTTGCGCCTTATTTTGGTGAATATAGAAGTTATATAGGTAATTATGATGGTAAACTGGTGGCAGTTGCACCAGATACAAAGACCTTTCAACCTAATATTGAAGAATTTGAGAAAACAATCACCGCGAAGACAAAAGCAGTACTCATCAATACACCAAACAACCCGACTGGTGTTGTTTACGCAGAAGAGACCATTAAGAGACTGGTAGCTGTCATGGAAAAAAAGCAGCAGGAATTTGGCAATCCAATCTATCTGATTTCAGATGAGCCCTATAGAGAACTTGTATATGATGGTGTATTTGTACCGTATTTAACAAAATACTATAAGAACACTATCGTAGGATATTCCTTCAGCAAGTCTTTATCATTACCTGGAGAAAGAATTGGCTATCTTGTTATACCAAAGGAAGTAGAGGATTACGATATGGTCTTGGGTGCAGCAAATGTAGCAAACAGAATTCTGGGATACGTGAATGCACCATCGATGTTCCAGCTGGTTGTAGCAAAATGCATCGATGAAAAAACAGATGTCGGATATTATGACCGTAATAGAGAAACGCTGTATCAGGGATTGAAAGAATTGGGATTTGAGTGTATTAAGCCAGAAGGTGCATTTTATCTTTTTGTTAAATCACCCATAGAAGATGATAAGAAATTTTGTGAAATCGCAAAAAAATATAACCTGTTAATTGTTGCGGGTTCAAACTTTGGATGTAGTGGTTTTGTACGCATGGCATATTGTGTTGCTCATGATACGATTGTGAATGCATTACCAAAGTTCAGGGAGCTTGCAAAAGAATTAAAAATGATAGAGTAAGAAGGAAAAAATGATGAGCTGGGAAAGTAATGTCAGGCGTGTAAATCCATATGTGCCGGGTGAACAGCCGAAAATAGCAGATGTTATTAAATTAAATACAAATGAATTTCCCTATCTGCCAACACCCAAGATCAGGGAAGCAGTTGCAGATATGGGACTTGATATTATGAGACTCTATCCAAACTGTACAGCAGAACCGCTTGTAGAGGCACTAGGCGCGCGATATGGGTTTCACAGTGATGAAATATTTGTTGGGGTTGGTTCTGATGATGTACTGGCGACGGCCTTCCTTACATTTTTTTATGGAGATAAGCCGGTGCTTTTTCCAGACATTACGTATTCTTTTTATGATGTTTGGTGTGAGCTGTATAGAATTCCATATGAAAGACCACCTTTAGATGAGAACTTTTTAATCAATAAAGAAGACTATTATAGAGAAAATGGTGGTATTGTCATAGCAAATCCAAATGCACCAACGGCGATTGCAGAGAATGCTGCATGGATAGAGGATATTCTGGTGCATAATCCTGAAGTGGTTGTGATCGTGGATGAGGCATATGTTGATTTTGGAGCTGAATCGGTCCTGCCACTTGTCAGAAAGTATGATAATCTGCTGGTAGTACAGACCTTTTCTAAATCAAGGGCACTAGCGGGTATGCGTATTGGATTTGCCGTAGGAAATCCAAAACTGATTAAATATTTGAGCGATGCTAAGTTTTCCATTAATTCTTATACGATGAATCAGGCCGCTATTTATTATGGCATCAAAGCAGTCGAGGATGAAGCGTATTTTAAAGAAATGATAGGGAAAGTAATCGCGACACGAGAATGGGTAAAAGAAGAGCTTGCGGAAATCGGATTTATGGCAACTGATTCAAAAGCAAACTTTCTATTTGTGACCCATCAGTCAGTTTCAGCAAAAGAAATTTTCGAGTATTTAAAAACAAAGCAAATCTATGTGAGACACTTCGACATGCCACGGATCAACAATTATCTGCGGATTTCGATTGGTACAGATGAGCAGATGAAGACATTGCTGGATGTTCTGCGTGACTATCTGAAGCAGTAAAATGGTGTAAGGGAGAAGCAAGCATGAACGAGGCAGGCGTAAATGAAACAGACATGAATGAAACGGCATATACCAAATTTGCAAGTATATACGATATATTCATGGATGGCACACCCTATGAAAAATGGTGTGACTATATCTGTGAAATACTTGCTGAAAATAAAATAACAGATGGTATTATTGCAGATTTGGGCTGTGGTACAGGAGTGCTTACCAGGCTACTGTCCAAATGTGGCTATGATATGATCGGCATTGACTATGCAGAGGATATGCTGGCAGTGGCCAGAGAAAAGCAAGCAGAGGCAGACCAGAGCATTCTATATCTCTCACAGGATATGCGGGAATTTGAATTATATGGAACAGTTGCTGCCATCGTGAGTGTATGTGATAGCATCAATTATATTCTCGAGGAAGAGGAAATACTGCAGGTTTTTAAACTGGTAAACAATTATCTTGATCCAAAAGGGTTGTTTATTTTTGATTTAAATATGGCGTATAAATATCAGGAGATACTTGGAGATTCCATTATTGCAGAAAACCGTGAGGAAGGAAGCTTTATATGGGAAAATTTCTACGATAGCGAGACACAGATTAATGAATATGAGCTGACGCTGTTTCTGCCAGAGCAAGAAAACAGTGGGTTGTTTCGAAAACATAAGGAGCTACATTATCAGCGGGCATATGATCTGTGCACGATGCAGGATTTGCTGAAACAGGCAGGAATGGAGTGTATCGCTATGTTTGATGCATTTACAAGGGAGCCGGTAAGGGCAGATAGCGAAAGAGTTTGTATCATAGCAAGGGAATCAGGAAAACATGAAAATAGAGAAAAATGATAATCAGGATTATATCATACGGGCAACTGCTGCGAATCATCAAATACGTGCATTTGCGGCAACGACCAGAAATATGGTCGAGGAAGCCAGAACCAGACACGATACGAGTCCGGTTGTTACAGCTGCATTGGGACGTCTTTTGACAGCTGGGGCCATGATGGGCAGCATGATGAAGGGTGAAAAAGACCTTTTGACCTTGCAGATTCATGGAAGCGGACCGATGAAGGGGATGACGGTCACAGCTGATAGCAGAGCAAACGTAAAAGGGTACCCTTATGAGTCTGTTGTCATGCTACCAGCAAATGATAAGGGAAAGCTGGATGTGGCAGGTGCCGTCGGGATCGGTGTTTTAAATGTGATTAAGGATATGGGCATGAAAGAGCCTTATAATGGGCAGACTGTTTTACAGACAAGTGAGATTGCAGAAGACCTGACCTATTATTTTGCCACATCGGAACAGGTACCATCATCAGTAGGACTTGGCGTTTTGATGGAGAGGAACAATACCGTAAAGCAGGCAGGTGGATTTATCATACAATTGATGCCCTATGTGGAAGAAGAAGTCATCATGGCGTTAGAAAAGAAACTAGCAGATATGCATTCGGTGACAGCTCTATTAGAAGAAGGAAAAACACCAGAGATGATACTGAGATATCTGTTAGATGATCTGGACGACCATGGTATAGAAATTTTAGATACCATACCAACAGCATTTTATTGCAATTGTGATAAGAAACGTGTGGAAAAGGCAATTATCAGTATCGGGAAAAAAGAGATAAAAGAAATGATAGAAGATGGAAAAGACATTGAAGTAAAATGTCATTTCTGCAATACAGCTTATTCTTTTACAGTAGAAGAATTACAGGCAATTCTGAAACAGGCAAAGGTAAAATGAAAAGGCCCTACGGATATGGGAGTGGTGTAGAATGAAAGATGGATTTGTAAAAATAGCAGCTGTTACGCCTAAAATAAAGGTGGCAGACCCGATTTTTAATGGACAGGAAATTTGTAAATTGATGATTGAGGCGGCAGAAAATGGCGCAAAAGTAATTGTTTTTCCTGAACTTTGTCTGACAGGATATACCTGTCAGGACTTATTTATGCAGGATGTTTTACTTTATCAAGCACGCCGTGAACTGCTAAATATTATTAAGAAGACAACTGCTTTGGAAGCATTGATATTGATTGGGCTACCGATTGAGAAAGTCGGAAAATTATATAATGTAGCGGCTGTTATTTTTAAGGGAGAATTATTAGCATTCATCCCAAAGGTAAATATTCCTAATTACGCAGAATTTTATGAAGCCAGATATTTTACACCAGGCAATCGTGAGCCGGAATATTTTGAATTTGAAGGCACACAGGTATTGTTTGGTACAGATATTTTATTTGAAGCAGAAAATTTTCCAGGATTTTCAGTAGCAGCAGAGATATGTGAGGATATATGGGTAGCGAATCCCCCTAGTACGGAGCATGCAGCTGCAGGTGCTTCTATCCTCATAAATTTGTCAGCAAGTAATGAAACAATCGGCAAATCTGCATATAGGGAGTTGCTTGTCAAATCCGCATCGGCCAGACTTTTAGCAGCATATGTTTATGCGAGTGCAGGAGATGGGGAGTCAACACAGGATGTCGTTTTTTCTGGACACAACCTGATTGCAGAAAATGGAACTATGCTCGCGGAATCAAAATGTTTTGCATGTGGAATCCTATATGGTGATGTTGATGTATTGCGCTTGCAGATGGAACGAAGAAAAATGAATACCTTTCATACAAGTAACAGGGAAGCGTATCTGATCGTGGAAATAGAGTTTAGCATAGAAGAATGTAGACTGACACGCACGTTCAACAGTCAGCCCTTTGTACCGTCAGATCCAGGCATGCGAGAGGAGCGCTGTAATACCATCTTAAACATGCAGTCGTTGGGTCTGAAAAAAAGGATAGAGCATATAGGGTGCCAGACAGCAATCGTTGGGATTTCGGGAGGACTCGATTCGACATTGGCTTTACTTGTGACAGTACGTGCATTTGCGATGCTGGGACTTAGTATGCAAGGTATCATTGCAGTGACGATGCCCTGTTTTGGAACAACGGACAGGACCTACCAGAATGCTTGTAAACTGGCAAAGGAACTGGGCGTTACATTGCGTGAAATTGATATTAAAGAATCTGTAATCAGACATTTCCAGGATATCGGACATGAGATTGCAAATAAAAATGTAGTATATGAAAACGGGCAGGCAAGAGAACGGACACAGGTGCTTATGGATATTGCCAATGAACTGGCGGGTATTGTAATAGGAACAGGTGATATGTCTGAACTAGCACTTGGGTGGGCTACTTATAATGGGGATCATATGTCTATGTATGGGGTGAATGTGGGTGTACCGAAGACACTTGTAAAGCATTTGGTGCGTTATTATGCAGATACTTGTAATCATGAGGACATCAGAGAAGTTTTAATGGATGTTCTGGATACGCCAGTGAGCCCAGAGCTGCTTCCTCCATCAGAGGGTGTAATTTCACAAAAGACAGAGGATATTGTCGGGCCTTATGAATTGCATGATTTTTTCTTATATTATGCGTTACGTTTCGGATATGGACCCAAGAAAATCTACCGTATTGCAAAGCTGGCTTTTGTGGGAGAGTATGATGATACAGTGATATTGAAATGGCTTCGCACGTTCTATTATCGATTTTTTAGTCAGCAGTTTAAGCGCTCATGCTTACCAGATGGACCTAAAATAGGTTCTGTTGCATTATCTCCGCGTGGTGATTTAAGAATGCCGTCGGATGCTTCGGTGCATATTTGGAAAGAGCAATTAGATGCGATTAAATAAACAGGAGGGTGCGTTTGACAAATATAATTATAGTGTTTCCAAAAATAAGAGACGCACAAAATATTTGTAATTTTTTAGTAAGTAAGGGGATACCTGTAGCTGCGGTCAGTACATCTGGTTCACAGGCACTACAGTATATAGATCGTCTGGAGGAAGGAATCGTGGTTTGCGGTTACAGGCTGACAGATATGCTATATGTGCAATTACAAGAGTATTTACCGCTGAGATTTGAAATGTTGCTCGTTGCGTCACAGCATATCATTCAAAATTGCGAAGAACAAGGTATCATATCTCTTGTTATGCCGATTAAGGGTAGCGACCTGATTGACACGCTTTCTATGATGTCTCAAGCCATTGAACGCAGATATAAGAAACAAGGTTTCTTAGAAAACGAACGGTTCTATGAAGAAAAAAGTGTGATAGCAAAGGCAAAAGAATTACTGATGGAGCGTAATAATATGACGGAAAGTGAAGCATATCGCTATATTCAGAAATATAGTATGGATACAGGAACCGATATTACGAAAACAGCGCAGATTGTGCTTTCTTTTATGCAATGATGATAGTAACAGAGAGAGGAGTAAAAATATGAAATTCACCAAAATGCAGGGACTTGGCAATGATTATGTGTATATTGACTGTTTTGAACAGGATATCAGTAATAAAAGTGAGATAGCGAAAAAGGTAAGTGACAGACATTTTGGAATCGGCGGTGATGGCGCAATCTTTATTAATCCTTCCGATATGGCGGATTGTGAGATGGAGATGTACAATGCAGATGGTTCGCGTTCTGAAATGTGCGGCAATGGAATACGATGTGTCGGAAAATATATATATGATAACGGTATTGTAAACGATACAGAGATAAGCGTTATATCTATGGGAAAAATAAAATACCTGACTTTGTTTTTAAGAGAGGCAGGGTGTGAAGAACAAAGTAATAATGGTAAAGTAGTAGATACCGTGAGGGTAGACATGGGAGAGCCAGAAATCATAGCAGAGAAGGTGCCGGTGATTTCTAAAAATGAAACAGCGATTGATGAGCCGATAGAAGTGGCAGGCAAGGCTTTTCAAATGACATGTGTTTCCATGGGAAATCCTCATGCAGTTATATTTGTAAATGATGTAGATCATTTTGATGTTAGTCATATAGGTCCAGAATTTGAAAATCATGCAGCATTTCCGAATCGTATCAATACAGAATTTGTAGAGATTATTGACAGAAATACAATTAAGATGCGTGTATGGGAACGTGGAGCGGGAGAAACACTTGCCTGTGGAACGGGATCATGTGCCTCAGTAGTCGCTTGTATCCTAAACGGATTGACAGAATCTAAGGTAACTGTTAAACTACTTGGCGGAGAGCTACAGATCGAATGGGATAGAAGTCAGAATCGGGTATATATGACAGGTACCGCGACAACTGTGTTTAAAGGAGAGATAGAATGTTTAAAGTAAATGAAGATTATTTGAAATTACAGGGGAGCTATTTGTTCACCAATATTGGAAAAAAGATAGCTGCTTTTATGGAAGCAAATCCAGAAGCAGACATTATCAGGATGGGTATCGGTGATGTAACGCAACCTCTGGCACCTGCCATTATTAATTCATTGCATGCAGCTGTTGACGAAATGGGAGCAGCAGAGACTTTTAGGGGATATGCGCCAGATCTGGGATACGAATTTCTCAGGAAGGCAATTGCAGAGAATGATTATAAGGCACGAGGCTGTCAGATAGAGGCAGATGAAATATTTATCTCAGATGGTGCCAAATGTGATTCTGGTAATATCCAGGAGATTTTTGCAAAAGACAACAGAATCGCTGTATGTGATCCTGTTTATCCTGTTTATGTGGATACGAATGTTATGTCGGGAAGAGCAGGCATTTTCGATCAAATCACGGAGACATGGAGCAATGTGATTTATATGCCGTGTACGGAGGAAACGGGCTTTGCACCGGAATTGCCGAAGGAAACGCCTGATATGATATACTTGTGCTTTCCTAATAATCCTACAGGCTCTACGATTACGAAGGACCAGCTACAGGTTTGGGTAGATTATGCAAATAAGGTTGGTGCCGTAATTATTTATGACGCGGCCTATGAAGCATATATTTCAGAGGATAATATACCTCATACGATTTTCGAATGTGAAGGGGCACGAACCTGTGCGATCGAACTTAGATCATTTTCTAAAAATGCAGGATTTACAGGAACGAGACTTGGTGCTACTGTAATCCCAAAAGATCTGAAAGCTGGAGAAGTCATGCTACATTCCCTATGGGCAAGACGCCACGGAACAAAATACAATGGTGCACCATATATTATACAAAGAGCAGGAGAGGCAGTCTATTCACCAGAAGGAAAAGAACAATTAGCGAAGCAGGTCGCTTATTATATGAAGAATGCAAAATACATTTATGAAAATCTTCAGGCAGCAGGATATAGCGTATCGGGTGGCGTAAATGCCCCTTACATCTGGCTTAAGACGCCAGACAATATGAGCTCATGGAAATTCTTTGATTATCTGCTCGAAAAGGTAAATGTCGCTGGCACACCAGGTTCTGGTTTCGGGCCGAGTGGCGAAGGATATTTCCGCCTAACTGCATTCAACAGCTTTGAAAATACGGTGAGAGCAATCGACAGGATCAAAGCAATGTAACAGCACATAAAGGATTTTTTCAGGTAACAGGATGGCACTTAGACTTTGGATCGGCGGTGCGGGAGCCGGAAAATCCCATAAGCTATTTCAATATATAATTGATGAGTCGCAGAAGAACACTGCGACTAATTATATTGTCATCGTTCCAGAGCAGTTTACACTGCAGACACAACGTGATCTCGTTATGAAACATCCCAGAAAAGGAATCATGAATATTGATGTTTTAAGCTTTGCGCGTCTTGCTTATCGAGTATTTGATGAAGTGGGCGGAGAAGCAAACAGGAGACTTCTCATGGATGATATGGGAAAGAGCCTGATTCTGCGAAGGATTGCTTCCACGCACGAGAAGGAACTGAGAGTTCTCGGGAAAAATCTGAAGAAAATAGGATATATCAATGAGGTAAAATCCATTATTTCAGAATTCATGCAGTATGACATTAGCGAAGGAGATATCAATACACTGATGGAACAGGCTGGTAGCAGGCCAATGCTGCAGTATAAGCTGCAGGACCTTGGATTACTATACCATACATTCAGGGAGAACCTGCAGGAGAAGTATACGACCAAGGAGGAATTGCTCGTATTACTTTGTGATGTCATAAATGATTCCAAGATGATTCAGAACAGCGTCATTGTTTTTGATGGATTTACAGGCTTTACACCAGTACAGAATAAGCTGATTGCGAAGCTGTTAGAAAAGGCAATAGAGATACACGTGACAGTATTACTGCGAGATGAGGATAAGGAATATAAGACAGCAGAGATAAAAAATAAGGAACAGGACACTTTTTATCTTAGTTATAAGACAATTGCAGCGTTAACTAAAATGGCCGAAGAAACCGGGGCAGGAGAAATCACACCTGTTATCATAGAAGGCAGTCCAGTCTATCGGTTCAGAAATAACAAAGCGATGTCATATCTAGAAAAGAATTTGTTTCAGTATGATGCCACGCCGTATGAGGAAACACAGGAATCGATACACATTTTTGCAAGCCAGACACCGCAGGAAGAGATGAAAAGGGTATGTGCCGAAATCAGTAGGCTCATCAGAGCACAGGATAAGATTTCTGATACCTGTGGTCATGATAGTGGTCTCAGATATGCTGACATTGCAATAATAACAGGTGATATTGAGACATATGCATTTGCAGCTGAAAATGAATTATCTAACTATAACATTCCCTATTTTATCGACCAGACCAGAGGCATTTTACTGAATCCATTTATAGAGTATATTCGTGCATTGGTTGAGATTATGACGAAGGACTATAATTACGAGGGCATGTTTCGTTATTTAAAATCCTCGCTTTCAGGCTACGAACAGCGAGAGATAGATGAGATTGAGAATTATGTGCTGGCATGTGGGATTCGTGGCAGGAAACAATGGAACCAGAAGTGGATTAGAAAATATAAAGGACTCACGACCGAGGAGCTGGAAAAGCTGGAAGCTGTCAGAGAGAGGATTTCTGCAGGGCTGTCTAAATTTGAAGCAGGCATGAGAGAGCTTGAGACGGCTGGCGAGTATACGAAGATACTCTATGAATTACTAATTGAAAATCACATAGAGCAGAAGTTGCATGTTATGGCACAAGCCTTTGAAAAGAAGGGCGAAGCTGCATTTGCGAAAGAGTATTCACAGATTTACCGTCTGGTCATGGAGCTGCTTGACAGAATAGCAGAATTGCTTTGTGATGAAAAAATGCCGATCGGCGAATATGGAGAGCTACTGGATGCTGGATTTGATGAGATTCGTGTGGGGATTACACCGCCGAGTCTGGACGAAGTGATCGTGGGCGATATCACGAGAACACGGTTAAAAGATATTAAGGTACTATTCTTTGTGGGCGTAAATGACACGATTATACCAAAGGCGAATGCTACGACTGGAATACTATCAGATCTGGATCGGGAATATCTGCAGGAAGTCGAGCTGGCGCCATCTTCCAGGCAGCAGGCATATATGCAGCGTCTATATTTATATATGATTATGACAAAACCGACTGAAAGATTATACCTGTCCTATTCACAGGTGAGTGCAGATGGCAAGTCACTACGGCCATCGTATCTGGTGCAGACTATGCAGAAACTATTTTCAAAATTGCAGGTGGAAAAAAACAATGACAGCGCTTCAGAAATCCAGATAACCGATTTGTTTTCACCGGATGCATCGTTAGAAGCTACGGTCAGAGGAATTTACGGACCTTATAGCGAGGCGTACTGTGCACTATATCAATGGTATAAAAATCAGCCAGACTATAGAGAGCAATTACGCTCTTATACGGAAGAGGCTTTCAAGATACATAGAACAGATAAAATAAGCAAAGCAGTCGCTTCCGTTCTTTATGGAAAGAAACTTGAAAATAGTGTGACACGCCTGGAAATGTATGCAGCATGTGCCTATAGTCATTTCCTACATTACGGTCTGCAACTACAGGAGAGAGAACTGTATTCTTTTGAAGCCAGTGATATGGGCAGCATCTTTCATGAGGTGCTGGCAGAGTATTCACAGATGCTTTCTCATAGCCAGTACACATGGTTTGATATTCCTCCTATGGCAGCAGAGGAACTTGTAGAAAAAGCTGTGGAAGCGTGTATGAACAGAAATAGAAATGAAATATTGTACAGTACTTCACGCTATATGTATGCAATTAACAGAATGAAAAGGATTATGAGCAGGACTGTGAATGTGCTGTCTTCGCAAGTGAAGAAGGGTGTTTTTGTACCAGGACGGTTTGAGTTTGCTTTTTCTGGAGAAACGGATTATAAATCACTTCATTTTAAACTGTCTGAAGAAGAGGAAATGCATCTGCGTGGGCGTATTGACAGAATGGATGTCTGCATGGAGCAGGATAGCGTATATGTAAAGATTATTGACTATAAGTCAGGAAATCAGAATTTTGATTTGGCAGCAGTCTATCAGGGGCTGCAGTTACAGCTGGTCGTATATCTGGATGCCGCCATGGAAATGCAGCAAAGGGAGAACCCCGATAAAGAAATCATACCGGCAGGAATTCTCTATTATCACATAGAAGATCCTATCATAGACAGAAAAGGTGAAATGACACCAGAGGAAATCAGTCAAAAAATTATCGCAGAATTATCCATGAAAGGATTAGTTAACAGCGATGAGAATGTGATTCGTATGATGGATCGGGAATTTGAGAAGAGCTCTGATGTGATTCCGGTAAGTAAGGTGGCCTCGGGTGAATTTTCGAAAAATGCATCCATCGCGAGCACGGCGCAATTCAAAACCATATCGGATTATGTAAACCAAAAAATCGCCAAAATGGGGCGTGAAATAGTAGATGGCGTGATTGCCGTCAATCCATATGCAAGTGAAAAAGCAGATGCCTGTAAATATTGCAGTTATCATTCTGTTTGTGGGTTTGATGAAAAGATTCCCGGATTTAGTAAGAGAAGAATCATAAAGCAGGAGCAGGAAGAAGTACTGTCCATGATGGAGGAGAGTAAAGCATGAATTTTACGAGCGAACAGCAAAGCGTAATCACATCGCGGGATCATAACCTCTTAGTTTCAGCAGCAGCAGGTTCTGGCAAAACGGCAGTGCTTGTAGAAAGAATTATTGGACGTGTACTGGAGGAAGAAAAACCTACTGATATCGACCGTATGCTGGTCATGACATTTACCGAGGCAGCAGCAGGCGAGATGAAGGAGAGAATCGGCAGAGTGATTGAGGAGAGGTTGTATCTGCAGCCAAATAATAGGCATCTGCAGAAACAGGCGCTTTTGATTCATAGTGCACCTATTACGACAATACATGGATTTTGTCTCAATGTAATCAGAAATCATTTCCACGAGATTGGGATTGATCCCGGTTTTAGAGTAGCGGATGAAGGAGAATGCAAGCTCCTTAAGGCAGATGTCACAGAAAAAGTACTGGAAGCAGCATATGAGAAGGCAGAGGAAGACTTTATTTATATGGCAGAATGCTATGGTGCGGGGAAAAGTGATACGGCAATAGAGGAACTGATAGGAAAGCTATATACATTTTCCATGAGTGATCCATTTCCAGAGGAATGGCTACAGGGCTGTAAGGCCGCCTATCATACGGAGGGTATCACGAAGATAGAAGATTTCGTCTGGGCAAAAGATATCATACATAATATCGAAAGTATCCTTACGGATCTGAAAGAACAGATAGAAGTATTACTGAAGATCTGCACAGAGCCACAGGGACCGTATATGTACGAAAAAGCTGTACTTTCAGATGCAGAGCGCATAGAGGAACTTATACAGTGTAAGACATATGCAGAATATCGCGAGGGTTTTACACAGCTTTCATTTGAGACGCTGGGGCGTGTCAAAGCAACAGAGGGGATCGATCCTGTAAAGAAGGAACTGGCGAAAAGTTTGCGGGATGATTATAAAAAAGCGCTTGCGCGTGTCAAAGAACAATATTTTGCAGAAACACCAGAGCAATTATTAAAAGATATGAAAATAAGTGGAGGTGCAGTAAATGCACTGATCAATTTGACGTGTGAATTTACAGAAGCTTATGATAGTGCAAAACGTGATAAAAATATAATCGATTTTGATGATATGGAACACATGGCACTCAGAATATTATTGAAAAAAGAAAACGGAGAACTGGTTCCCACGAAAACAGCGATAGAATATAGGGATTACTTTACGGAAATACTGGTAGATGAGTACCAGGATAGTAATCTGGTGCAGGAATATCTCATAAAAGCAATTAGTAGAGAACCCATCAGGGAATATAATGTTTTTATGGTGGGTGATGTAAAGCAGAGCATTTACCGTTTCCGTCTGGCACGTCCCGAATTGTTTATGGAGAAGTACCGTACTTATCCAACAGAAGGATGCGAAAAGATTGATTTGCATAAAAATTTTAGAAGCAAGGCAAATGTTCTGGCTACAGTAAATGATATTTTTACGCAGATTATGCGGGAACAGATAGGCGGTATCGAGTATAATGCAGACGCCAGGCTTAATTATGGGGCTGATTATTTCGAAGAGGCAGAGCATCATAGTATGGATGAATCTGAGCTTCTCATTGTCGAAAGAAAATCGGAAAACGATATAATAACAACTGATATTGAATCGGATGACCTGCCAGATAAGAAAGAAGCAGAGGCAAAGGCAATTGCAAATCGAATCAGGCGCTTTGTTTCCGAAGAAAAGATATGGGACAAAAAAGAAAAAAAAGAGAGACCTGTCACATACGCAGATATCGTAATTCTGCTTCGTACAAACAAGGGATATGATGAAATTTTTAAAAAGATACTCGAGGAAGCAGGGATTCCTGTGCATATCACATCGAAAACAGGTTACTTTGCCACGACTGAAATAGAGATTTTGCTGGATTTTTTACGTATATTGGATAACCCGCTACAGGATATTGCTATGGCCGCCTCAATGAAAAGTATATTTGGTGGATTCTCAGATGAGGAATTAGCAGTAATCAGATGTGCAAGTAAAAAACGACTGTTATTTGAAGCGGTATGTGAGTATGCGGAAAGCGAGCAGCAGGCGACAGATGTTTTAAAGGATAAAGCATTACATTTTTTGGATATGCTACAATATTACAGAGATAAGGTGCCCTACACATCGGTTTACTACCTGATGAATGAATTGATCAGGCGAACCGGCTATCTGTATCATGTTTCGGCGTCCCCTACCGGACAGCAGCGTAAGGCAAATGTCAATATGCTGTTAGAGAAAGCAAATGATTATGGAAAGACAAGCTACAAAGGGCTGTTTCATTTTGTGCGCTATATCGAATATCTGCAAAAATATGATGTTGATTATGGTGAAGTCAATCTTGCAAGTGAAAACGATAATGCAGTCAGGATCATGAGTATTCATAAAAGCAAGGGTTTGGAATTCCCAATCTGTATCATCGCAGCAGCCAGTAAACAGATTAATTTTCAGGACGCCAGACAAGCTGTCGTGCTCGATGCTGATTATGGACCGGGCGTTGACTGTATTGACCCTGAAAAGAGACTAAAAAGTGCTACGTTACTAAAAAAAGTAATACAAAATAAAGCAAAGACAGATACGCTGGCAGAAGAATTACGAGTATTGTATGTGGCACTGACACGTGCAGAACAGAAAATAGTCATAACGGGTTGTGTGGATGATTTTGCAAAAAAACTGCAGCGTTATTGTAAAATCCTGAACAGTAATCATATGCAGCTTACGCCAACAACGATTTCATCTTTTTCCAGCTTTTTTGATATGATAGTATGCAGTATCATAAGGCATCCCTGCATGCAACAGATATTAGCGGAATACGGAATGCCGGTTTCAGAATCAGTGCTTCCCTTTCAATCTGAGATTAAAGTATCGGTTGTGACAATACAGGATATGGTCGAGACACAGATGCAAGAGAGTATGGCACAGGAAATATTAAAAGAACGATTGTTATTAAATAATAAAAGTACATTGCTGGAAGAAGTAGAAAAAAGATTTTCATATACTTATCCTTATGTTACAGACCGTAGCGCACGCGTTAAGGTATCCGTCTCAGAGCTAAAAAAACGTCACATGGCAGAGGAAGCAGAAGACGGTGAAATACTGTTCGTGGAAGAAGAAGTTGTGCCCTATATCCCACGGTTTGCAGGAAAAGAAGAAATCGTATCCTCGGTACAAAAAGGAACAGCCTATCATAAATTATTGGAGCTTATGGACTATGAAATCGATATAAGTGCGCTAAACGAACACTTTGCAAGTCTTTGCCAAAAAGGATATATAGCACAGGAACTGTTAGACGTCGTGAAAATAGAGGAGATGGTTGCCTTTCGGGCATCTGCACTAGCAAAGCGCATGGAGCGTGCTGCGAAATGTGGAAAGCTATATCGCGAGCAGCCATTTGTTTTGGGAGATGCAGAAGAAGATGTATTGGTACAGGGTATTATAGATGCTTATTTTGAAGAGGATGATGAGCTTGTAGTGGTAGATTACAAAACAGACCGGGTGAGCGTAGAAGCTGATTTAGTCAATCGATACCAGATACAACTTTCATATTATGCAAAAGCACTAGAGCAAATCATGCAAAAACCTGTAAAACAAAAAATAATTTATGCCTTTGGACTAGAGCGGGAAATTGTGCTTTCATAATTGTAGACTTGAAAAAAAGAGCCAAAACAAGTATATTATTGATAACAGAGATGTAGGAAATGAAGGAGTAGTTATGAAAGACACAACAGGATTATTGCTTGAAGGAGGCGCTCTTCGTTCAGTATTCACAGCAGGTGTACTTGATTATTTCATGGATGAGAATTTTTATGTTCCCAACGTCATTGCGGTATCTGCTGGAGCATATGCAGGACTTAATTATATTGCAAAGCAGCGTGGAAGAACAGCAGAAACAAACATTGAGCCGTTTCGCTCACATTCCTATGTTGGGTTAAGGACTTTTTTCAAAACAGGAGAATTATTTGACATGGAGCTTTTGTTTGAGAAATTCCCAAATGGCGATAAGCCTTTTGATTATGAGACCTTCATACAATCTAAGCAGAAGTTTCTCATGAGCACGGTTAATTGCGAGACAGGCTTACCAGTATATTATGATACCTTCAAGGATAAAGAACAGCTGATGAAAATAGCCAGGGCGAGCAACAGTCTGCCATTTGTTTCAAAGAAAGTAGAGATCGATGGTGTGCCTATGGTGGATGGGGGTATGTATGATGCGATTCCCATCGATAAAGCACTCGAAGAGGGTGTAGAAAAGATTGTTGTTATATTTACGCGTACCGATGAATACCGAAAGGTTAAGCGGCATTTATATATGTTTTTACTGCATATTATTTACCATAGGTTTCCAAAATTTATAAAGATGGTGGAGAGCAGGCCAAAGAGATATAATGATGCAATTGAAAAAATCAGCCGTTTAGAAAAAGAAGGAAAAGCTTTTGTCATCAGACCAAAGACGAAGCCGGTACTCAATAACGAAACGAATCCAGATAAGCTATATGCATTTTATGAACATGGGTATGCGTGTGCAAAGAATTGTTTTGAGGATTTGAAACGATTTGTAGAAGAATAAAAAGAGCAGGCGTGCATATTGAAAATGCACGCCTGTTTTATTAAGCCATATCTCTAACTCTTTTTAGCTGTGCCCTCACAGGCGGTAAAGCAATAATAATAACCGTAATGATAGCTTCTGGTATGATGTAGGTTGCATTATAGACGATAGAATATAAAGTTACATTCCAACCGGCCCAGGCATACTCACCAAAAAAGATGATACCTGATATGGAGGCGAAAATCCATCTTCCCACAATGCCTGCGAGATAACCTGTCAGCAGACCGCCTTTTCGTTTATAGAAGAAGCCAGAGAGTCCGAGCGCCCCAAATGCAAGTACATAGTCAACCAAAATCTGCATTGGGAAATAGATTTTCGGGCTGATGATCAACTGCAAAATACCATAGGCAACAGCAGTCATAATCCCGATTTTAGGTCCATAGAGATAACCTACAAAACAGATAAAAAACATACTGAGCAGTGTAATGGAGCCACCTGTCAGAGCAGTAAATGGGAAGGAAAACTTGATCACTGAAGCGACAGTTGCCAAAGCAATGGACATACCACAGAAAGCCAATTGTTTTGCGCTCATTTGCTTTTTTTCCTTGCTTTGCGTTACGATGGAACATAGTAAAAGTAGCAGGATGATTAACGCAATAAAAATCACATAACCTGCAGTTGATAAGGTGAAGCGTTCTTTTTCCTCCACCCAGGTGAGAAATAATGACATAAAAAAACCTCCTTAAAATGATTTAGGAGGGGACTACTGTAGGAGTGTAAGGCAATTAACTTGTAGTCTATGCCTTTGCTTCCTTCCGCCGGTATTATCCGGTTCAAGTAGTGAGGGTTAGTGCATCGTACACAATCTCAGCGTTATTCAGATGTTTTGCAGTGCAAAACCAAGAATAGCTCCCCTAGCAAGATTAACTATAATGCTTCTATAAATAAAAGTCAAATTATTTATACGCAAAATATACTCAAAACATTTCCAAAAAAAAGTGTGCAATATGGATACAATCTGTGTTATACTAAACAAGGTATATTTTTAAATTGGCAAAGGAACGTGAAGATGGATTACAATAAGAAAAAGAGAAGAAAAACAAAATCAGTACAGGATATGTATGGGATAGGGATTGATGCCCGTCCTTCTTCAAGAGCCACGACAGGGACAAGGACGATGAGTTACAGCAACTATTCCTATAAAAGTAGTGGACCTGCAAGCGGGAATGATTTTTTCCTTACGATATTTGGAGCATTACTCGCTGTAGCGATTATTGCTTCGTGCATAGTATATTTTTTCACTACAAATAAAGAACCATTTGTATATCCACTAGAGGTAGTTACGATAAGTGGAGTGTTAACGGATATCTATAGTACAGGTACAGGGGAGACGACAGCAGTGGCTGGCAGTATAACGGACCCAGCAGCACAGGGGACGACAGGTTCTGCTTTGCCAAGTGTAAGCGATGCAAGTGCCGCTACGGCCTCTAATTATCCAGAAGCAACTTCTCACCAGGAGCTGCTGACACAGATTGACAGCGCTTTGGGGGCTGGAGATAAGGCATTTATCACACAGAAGCTTTTATGTAAAGCAACAGCGGGTGACTTTATCGGATATTCTGCAGAAGCAATTGATGCATTTGTCACATATATGATCGCAAATCCAGAGAAGAGAACAGCCTTTATTACAAGTGTTGCAGATGCAAACACCTATTCCACGATGACGCAGGATGTTTATTACCTGACACTGCCAGAAGTGAAATTTGTGATTAATATTGCATATGCAGATACGACAGTATCTATTTCTACATTTGCAGATGCGGTAGTCAATGGAACAGATGTACTCGAGCAGGGACCACTTCTGCCGATGATGTATACATTTACGGTAACAAATGCAGCTTGGGCAAATCCTTCTTCACAGGAAATAGAAGTAACGCTTACAAATCCGACCATAGGCATCAATATTGGACAATAGGTGGGATAAGAGTTTCATAATAAGAGAGTAAAAAATACACCTTATCAAAGGTGTATTTTTTTGTACTTGTCTTAGAAATATTTCTTAGAAAGGTGTCTTAGAAATCACTCTAATTTGTTGCATATTAGCGTAAGGAATGGTATACTACAATTTGAAAAATAGGGGATGCAAACACAAAAATGTGTATTTGGAAAAGGGGCAGAAAATGAAACAACACTCAGAATGTGATTTAAAATTATCCGTTATTATTCCTTGTTATAATGAGAAGGATACATTAGAAACGGTAATTGAAGCAATCAGAAATTGTGGGATTAAAAATATTGAGATCATTATTGTAGATGACTATTCGACAGATGGGACCAGACAACTCATACAGGCAGAAATAGCGAAAACTGTTGAAAAAGTAATCTATCATAAGGTAAATTGTGGAAAGGGCGCTGCACTCAGGACGGGCTTTAAGGCAGCAACTGGAGATTTAGTAGTCGTGCAGGATGCTGATATGGAGTATGATCCAAAGGACTTTGTGAAGCTGATGGAACCTTTCGTGAGCGGAAGGGCAGATGCTGATGTGGTATATGGCTCACGCTATGCCAGAAGCGAGAAATATATGATTAAACATTTTTATCATAGTGCTGGAAATAAATTTCTGACATTTCTGTCAAATGTTTTTTCTGATATGGCACTTACTGATATGGAAACCTGCTATAAGATGTTTCGACGTGAATTGATACAAAGCATCAAAATCTGTGAGAATAGATTTGGCTTCGAACCGGAGATTACGGCGAAAATATCAAAAAGAAAATGCAGAGTATATGAAGTTCCTATTTCCTACTATCCGAGAAGCTACAATGAAGGGAAAAAAATTGGCGTTAGAGATGGCTTCAGGGCAATCTACTGTATTATTAAGTACAATTTATTTGGTTAATTTAGAGTAAATAAATATAAATAAATCAGAGGCGGGACATATTACGTATGAATAAAAAATGGTTGTATATCATGCAGTCCTTAAATATAGTATTGATTTTTTTAATTGGATTGGTGCGGACAAAATATATGTGCGCTGCCTTTACTTTTTCTATTATTCCGCTAGTGGCAAGCTGCATTATGCTAAAAGATCAAGAACTCCATCTATGCAGGGAAAAAAGAATTAGTGTATGGTCATTTCTTTTGACAGGTCTTTTCATGTTCATGCTGTCAGCAGAGTCAGCATTTCGTATGCTACTTACGATGGATTATGAACCGATCCATCTTGTCTTTAAGATTCTTTATTTTCCGCTCACAATGATAGCGGTATATATCTGTAGCTACTATACGCTACAGAAAGCGATGAAAAATGGTATGCGACCCGCAGAAGAGACAAAGGAGCAGCAGGGGAAAAAAGAAACAGGCTATAAATGCATGGGATTATATAAACCTACCTGGATCATAGTAGCCGTAGTGGCGGTTTTTACATTGGCATATTATCCAGGCGAGATCGGCTGGGATATTTACAATATGATGAATGTCGCAGCAAGCGGTAGTTTAAGTGATTGGCATACTGTGAGCTTTATGCTCCTGATGGAAGGCTGTATGGCACTTTTCGGAGGTATTTTTGGCTTAACGTTAGTACAGGCTGTTTGTTTTATCCTTGTGGAAAACTATGCGATTGGATATCTTTACCACAGATTTTCATCACAAGGCGAGAAGATAGCACGCGTATACGCTATTTTATCTGTGTCGATTGGTATTATAGCATACAGATATATTCCGACGCTGTGTAAGGATATCACATTTTATGAGGCTGTTTTTGCTTTTAGTATTGCAGTACTCTATTATCTGCAAAAAGATAGGGGTAACTGGAAAGACTATACCAGCATGGCAGTGTTTGGTTTGTTTTCTTCGTTATTTCGACATATGGCGATTATCATCGTAATGATAACGTTAATTGTAGTGGCTATATCCAGACTACGCACAAAGAGAGCAGAATGTTATAAAATACTGGCCATAATCCCAATTCCAGTGGTTGGGTTCATTTTAGTTGTGAATGTGTTGGCATTTGGTATCCTTGGTGCCGAGAAGAATCCGGGATATATAAAATATAGTATTCCTATGAACATGGTTGGCGCAATGGCCTATCGGAGTGTCGAAACAGGCGAAGCAATCAGCGAAGAGAGTATGAAAATAATGGAAAGAATTATGCCACTATCGCAGTGGGTGGAGGCATATAATAAATATGATTCCGATATCATTGGTCGGCCGAGTGGTATCGTAGGTGATAATATATATAAATTAAATGATCCACAAAATGGGAAGGATATTTTGTTGCTGAACGTTCGCTACTTAATGCAAAATCCGAAGTCCTACCTGGTGTCTTATTTTGACATTACCTCTTTGGTCTGGGAAATCACGTCTCCCGTAGATGGCGTAGTATATACACCGATTAATTATGGAGATTTTTCTAAAGTTCTGCATATGCGAAAAGGATGCTTTTTCTATCTTTCCGAATCAATTAGCGCATATCTGTCGGAAAACTCTGTTACGGTAGCAATCGTTATGAGAGGCGGGCTTTCTGTGTTTGCGCTACTACTATTTTCGGTGCTCTATATCTTAAAAAAGAGGATGCGTGAATGGATTGCAATGCTGCCGATTATGTTATATACGGCGATGCTGATGGTTTCTATTCCACAGCCACAGACGAGATATGTATTTGCAATTACGCAGTATGCCATTTTCTTTGGCGTTTATATATGGTATGAGAGAAGCAAAAATCAAACAACAACTTCGGAATAGAGACAGTAATGGAAAAGGTGAAGGATTATGGGAAATTGGGTATGTAAATTTAGCGATTTGTTTGAACTAGGCAAGATTCAGATATTACAGGATGCTTTATCGGATACTCTAAATGTCGGAATTGTGGTATCAGACCCAGAGGGAAATACGATTACAGCGCCGAGTACAACAGACAGGACAGGAGAAGCGTTTTGTATTGATCCAGAGAGACCAGGGAATGCTATTATGATAGATGGTAATCTAATGGCATACATAGCACTGGATGTTACACAGCTGTCAAATAGAGATGCTGAGAAAGCAGAAAATCTCATTATGACTACCTTCGGTCAGATGATAGAAATTGCATATAAGAGATATGTGCTTCAGCGGGAGCAGACGGCATCTGATGATAAGACGGATACCATGACGGGGTCAATGAGCCGTATTTATTTTGAGAACAGAATGGGCGTAGTAGACCGAAGTGAGGTAGTTCCAGTAGCGATAATTGCGGGAAATATCAATGATTGGAAATATGTCAATGATAATTATGGAAGTAGCGAGAGTAATCGTCTGGTTGTTGTGATTGCAAACATACTACAGGAAGAGGCAGAGGATTATTATCTGATCGGGCATTGCGATGGAGATGTGCTAAATATCATTATTCCAAAGGCTGAGTATGAAGAAGCGAAAGATTATTGTAACAGGGTACAGAAAAGATGTATGGAGTTTGAAGACATGTGGCTGGCGCCTTCAATTGCACTTGGCATTGCCATGAAGACGAATGTTGAGCAATCGATAGATGATCTTTTTTCCGATGCGGAATATGAGATGTATATCGATAAAATCAGCATTAAAAAGCAGCCAGGCTATCGTGAAAGATTAACAAAAGGACAACGCAAGAAATAAAGAACGATTAGAAATTTATACTTTTTTAATAAACGGCAGGGTTGACAAAGTCCTGCCATAGTGATACATTTGTATGTGGAATTAGCACTCAATCGATTCGAGTGCTAACAAAACAAAACTACCATTTTTCTTCCATAAAAGAAGAAGCAATGTGGGTAAGAATAACATTTTTCAAGGAGGCGTTTAATCATGAATCTAGTACCTTTAGGAGACAGAGTTGTACTAAAGCAGTTAGTAGCAGAGGAAACAACCAAATCTGGCATCGTATTACCGGGACAGAGCAAAGAGAAACCACAGCAGGCAGAAGTTGTGGCAGTAGGACCTGGTGGTGTAATTGACGGAAAAGAAATCAAGATGGAAGTTAAGGTTGGCGAACAGGTTATTTATTCTAAGTACGCCGGAACTGACGTAAAATTAGAGGATGAAGAGTTCATCATTGTAAAACAAAGCGACATACTCGCAGTAGTAAAGCAAAATAATTTTTAGGAGGCGTATCATAATGGCAAAACAAATCAAATATGGCGCAGAAGCGAGAGCAGCTCTCGAAGCTGGCGTTAATCAGTTAGCAAATACCGTAAGTGTAACACTCGGACCGAAAGGAAGAAATGTTGTACTCGATAAAACCTACGGCACACCACTTATTACAAATGATGGTGTTACGATCGCAAAGGAAATCGAACTAGAAGATGCCTTTGAAAATATGGGTGCACAGCTTGTGAAAGAAGTTGCAACAAAGACAAATGATGTGGCAGGGGATGGTACTACTACAGCAACTGTTCTCGCACAGGCAATGATCGAAGAAGGTATTAAAAACCTGGCAGCAGGTGCAAATCCTATTATCTTGAGAAAAGGGATGAGAAAAGCCTGTGATGAAGCAGTTAAATCAATCGTTGCTATGAGTTCAAAGGTAAATGGAAGAGAGCATATCGCCAGAGTTGCAGCCGTTTCATCAGGAGACGAAGAGGTCGGCAAAATGGTAGCGGATGCGATGGAAAAGGTATCAAAAGATGGCGTTATTACCATTGAAGAGTCTAAGACGATGCTGACAGAACTCGACCTTGTAGAAGGAATGCAGTTTGACAGAGGTTATATTTCAGCTTATATGGCAACTGATATGGATAAGATGGAAGCAAATCTGGAAAATCCATATATATTAATTACAGATAAGAAGATCACAAATATTCAGGAGATTCTTCCACTATTAGAGCAGATCGTGCAATCAGGTTCTAAGCTTTTAATTATTGCAGAAGATATCGAAGGAGAAGCACTCACTACCTTAATCGTAAATAAACTCCGTGGTACGTTCTCTGTTGTAGGTGTGAAAGCACCTGGTTATGGTGACAGAAGAAAAGCAATGCTCGAGGATATTGCAATTCTGACAGGTGGACAGGTTATTTCGGAAGAGCTTGGCTTAGAGTTAAAGGAAGCTACAATCGAACAGCTTGGCCGTGCAAAGTCTGTTAAGGTACAGAAAGAAAATACCATTATCGTGGATGGCGAAGGCAACAAAGACACAATCAGTGCCAGAGTTGCACAGATCAAAATGCAGATCGAAGAGACGACATCAGACTTTGATAAAGAGAAGCTACAGGAGAGACTTGCAAAACTCGCAGGTGGCGTAGCAGTTATCCGTGTTGGTGCGGCAACAGAAACAGAAATGAAAGAAATGAAGCTCCGCATGGAGGATGCACTCGCAGCGACGAGAGCCGCTGTCGAAGAAGGAATTATCGCAGGCGGTGGAAGTGCATATATTCATGCCATTAAGGATGTTGCAAAACTGAAAGAGAATATGCACGGTGATGAGAAGACAGGTGTCAATATCATCATAAAAGCGCTGGAAGCACCACTTATGCATATCGTAAGAAATGCAGGACTCGCAGATGCAGTTATCATTAACAAAGTATTTGAATCAGAAAAAGGCATCGGCTTTGATGCGATTAAAGAACAGTATGTAGATATGGTAAAAGAAGGCATACTCGATCCTGTTAAGGTAACCAGAAGTGCATTGCAGAATGCTACATCAGTTGCAAGCACATTCTTAACGACAGAAGCAGTCGTAGCAAATATCAAAGAAGATCTACCACCTATGCCAGCAGGCGGCGGAATGGGAATGATGTAATACAAAAAAAACAGAGGGCTGTCCGCGAGGGCAGCTCTTATTATGCATTATTTTTTTACACTATCTTCTAGGGATACCGAATCCTTCATAATCTGGTTGCATATCACATGTTTCGGCAGGGATTGTATAGGAAGCGTTTTTGTGATATTCTTATAGAAAATTGATTTACAATACATTATAAAAAGAAAGGCAATAAGTGATAGAATTATTAAAAACAAAGAGAACCGAATGCATTATGGGAGCTATTATGGTTTTATCGGTAATCATTATGATTTACTACGGAAATCATAAAGAATATCTATATAACGATGAAGTACTTTCTTATACGG
The DNA here is from genome assembly GCA_964483155.1 of uncultured Lachnospiraceae bacterium. GTDB lineage: Bacteria > Bacillota > Clostridia > Lachnospirales > Lachnospiraceae > JAAYYM01. The sequence goes on from CAZAAC010000018.1 coordinate 38,061, forward strand.
CTGCAAATAATCCTACTGGCTTATTTTTTGAATTTCAGCCAAACACATGGTATCAAGGATATGATTTTGTAAAACCACTTACAGTACAGGCAGGACATAGATTTGATTATGTAATGGTATGGGCAAACCAGGCAAGTGATACACATCCACCATTGTATCATACATTATTACATACAATTTGTTCGTTTTTCCCAGGTATATTTTCTAAATGGTTTGCGTTATCTATTAATATAGTCTCGCTTTTGATCATAGAAATCATAGTATATAAAATTGCAGTACTTGTATTTAAAAAAAATAAATGGTTACCTTTTATTTCGGTAATGGCATATATCTGTTCCATTGCAGTGATAACACAGATGATGTTTTTACGTATGTATATGGTACAACAGATTTTCACGTCCTTAGCTTTGTTCTTGCATATTAAATATATAAATGAGAAAATAAAAAATAAATCTTTTTTTATTTCCTTGTTCTTTACAACTGTTTTGGGAGTATTGACGCAATATTATTATCTGTTATTTGCTTTTTTTCTTGCATTATATTTTTGCGTTTACTTACTTTTTAAGAGGCATATGAAAGAAGTATTCATATATACCTTAACAATGCTTGGTGGTGCGGCAACAGTATTACTTGTTTTTCCTGCCACTTTAAAGCACCTGTTTGGAGGAGAAGTGGGTGCGACTGTTGTAGATAATATATTGAGTATGAACATAATAAAGGAACGTTTGCTTACAATCTATGTAGAACTGAATAAAGAAGTATTTGGTTCAAATTTCAAGTTGTTTTTATTTATCATAGTTTGCTTTGTGATTGTAAAAATCGTAAAGAAACAGTTGTGCATCAATGATTCAGACATTTTAATTGGGGGACTGTTTTTGCTTGTAGCTTTGAGCTATTACGTTGTTGTATCTATTATAACACCCTATCTATGCGACCGATATTTTGCTCCCATTTTTCTGGTCTTGATTCTTCTTTTGGTAGGGATATTGTATTTGATTTTTAAAAATGTATTTCGTTCAGATATCGTTATGTATCTTATTTTAGTGGTAATCGTTCTGAGCCCAATGTATCTACAATTAAAGTCCGATATTACAGATACAAGTAAGCTGGAAATGCTGCAACTCGCTGATGAATATTCGGATACAGTATGTGTGACAGACGTGAGTATTGATTTAGAGAATTTTATGGAATTAAGTAAATTTAAGAATATTTATGTAGTAGATATGAATCATGAAATGAAAATTGATGATAAAGTAAGTAATGCGGAAAGGTTAATTGTGTATCTTCCCAAAGATAGTGCAATAGATGATTTGATAGAAAAAATATATAGAGAGAATAGTAACTTATCAAATTATGATAGATTATATGTGGCTTATGGCGCGACTGCATATGAAATATATTAGTGTTTAAGATAGATATAAAAGTATAAATGGAAGGGTCATCCCAAAAATGAAAAAGAAGTTATCTTATAAGGTCTCAACATTCATAGTATTGTCTGGGACAGCGTTCTGTTTATTCGTTTTTATGCTTGTCATTTACTGCATGGATCCTTTAATGCAGTATCATTTACCTTGGTTTCATATGAATATGATTATCAGTAATAGTTGGAATGATGAAACTAGTAGCAAGACTATGGAAACTTATTATAATCCTGGAATAGCTGCAAATGCAGATTATGATAGTGCATTAGTGGGATCTTCTATGGTTGAATGTGCTGATACAAGTTGGTTTGACGAGGCGTTTCATTGTAATACAGAAAAGTTAACCATATCTGGAATAACAATCAAAGAGAATGTATTATTATTTCGTAATATCTTTAAAAACAGAGAAGTAAAAAATATTTTTTTATCAATTGATACTTCTAATTTTACAGTTGACACAGAATTGGATAAAAGGTTTCCTATGTATCTGTGGGATGATAAACCATTAAATGATGTAAATTATCTTTTAAATAAATACCTTATGTTTAAGAATGTAATTATAATGTATGAATATAATAAATATGGAAATTGGAATGAAAACGGAACAAATGAAGCCTATAAATGGGGGGTAGATGAGAAACCTTTTGATACTGCAGTTTTCGAGACTATTAGGCAGATTCAAAAAGGAAAAGAATTACCCAAGAATTACTATATAGAAATCTGTGATAATAATATGAATCAGATAACGCCGTTTATAGAGGCACATCCCGAAACAAAATTTTATATCTCACTTCCGCCATATAGTATATTAAAATGGTACAGTATGGAACTAGAGGGAACGCTAGATGCGACACTTGCCGCAGAAAAATATGGTGTTGAGAAACTGCTTGCATATGATAATGTACATATTACAAGCCTGCAAGGCAGAGAAGATATTATAACAGATTTGAATTTGTATTGCGATGCAAGCCATCACAACACATCTGTCAATCAAATGATTATTGATAGTATGAAAGCAGGGAATGATAGGGTTACAAAAGATAATTATCAGGAAGAGATCGATAAGATAAAGTTATTAGTAGAAAAAACAAATTATGCGGCATGGTTAGGAGAAAATTAGAACATGTTATTTAATTCCTATATATTTATCTTTATATTTATACCGCTGACACTTTTGCTATACTTCGGTCTTAATCATTTTGGGAAGAATATTTTAGCAAAGCTTTCATTAATTGGTATGTCTCTTTGGTTTTACGGATTTTTTAACATTAAGTACCTTCCCATTATTGTGATTAGCATCATCTTTAATTATAGTCTTCAAAAAGTATTTTTCAGATTTCCTAAAGAAAATGCAAATAAAATACGTAAGACAATATTAGTTATGGGCATTATTTTTAATATTGGCATACTATTTTATTTTAAGTATTTTGCGTTTTTTATGGAAAACGTAAATATAGTATTTCGGACAGATTATATGGTAGAGAGGCTCGTGTTACCTCTTGGGATTAGTTTCTTTACATTTCAACAGGTATCCTATATTATCGACAGTTATCGGGGAGAGGTTTCAAACTATTCTATAGTGGATTACGCATTGTTTGTACTTTTTTTCCCACAGTTAATAGCTGGACCTATTGTATTGCACAATGAAATAATCCCGCAATTCCAGAAAGAGGAAAATCAGAAATTTAACTTTGAGAACTTTTATAGAGGAGTTGTTGCATTTTCGATAGGTTTGTCAAAAAAAGTTTTACTTGCAGATATCTTTGGAAATGCAGTAAAATGGGCCTTTGCAAATATTGATATACTAGACACGACCAATGCATTGCTAAGCATGCTGGCATATACGCTACAGATCTATTTTGACTTTAGCGGATATTGCGATATGGCTATTGGACTTGGTTTGATGATGAATATAAGAATACCAATTAATTTTAATTCACCATATAAAGCAAAGACGATTCAAGATTTTTGGAAGAGATGGCATATTTCTTTGACTAGATTTTTCAGGACCTATGTGTACTTTTTGTTGGGCGGAAACCAGAAGGGAAAGGTAAGGACATATTTAAATGTCTTTATAGTGTTTTTATTGAGTGGACTGTGGCATGGGGCAAACTGGACTTTTATCCTATGGGGTGCGTTACATGGAGTAGGTGTAATAATTAGCAGATTATGTAAGAAAATAGAAAATAAAATACCCTATATTGTATTGTGGCCAATTACATTTCTCTATATAAACTTGTTATGGGTGTTATTCCGTGCGGACGGAATAGCACAAAGTGGTCAGTTTTTTTTAAAATTGCTTGAATTTAAATTTGGCTCGATAAATCAAAATATCATAAAGGTATTTGAACTACCAGAAGTTATGTTTGCCATAGAAAAAGTAGGTAATAGATTTTCAATGAATATGGAGTTTATCCCCTTATTTTTGATGCTTTCATTTTTTGCAATTAGTATGTGGCTGATACTATTTAGAAAGAATACAAGTGAGATAATCGGCACAAATACTTCTTTCAGCCCTTCTCTATTGCAATCAGGAAAAACAATTATTCTGCTTGTATGGTCATTGATATCTTTTACTGGAATCAGTACGTTCCTTTATTTCAATTTCTAAAAGCAAAGTTGATTTAGGAGCCGTATTTTGCTTTTCCTTGCCATTCCAAAAAGAAAATTGTATGATAAATAAAAGTGATTACAAATATATGGGGGATGAAACGAATGATAAGTTTTTTGAAAGCAAAAAGTGTTATACTAGCGATTTTTTTTGTTTCCATTTTATTAATGATAGTATTATATGCTGGCAATTTTTTTTCTGACAAGCAATGGACAGGAGAGGAAGCGCTGGGAGTTAATCAAAATATAGAGAAAGGGGATTATGAGTTTACTGTAGGATATCAGTGTGATGAACCGGTTTATCTCGAAGCTTATATTACTGCAAATGGACAAGAACATGTTATTTGGGGCACAATATTGGAGCCTGCAGCGACACTCGGAAGTGTTACAGAGGCGAAAATGGACTTAAGTATTCCATATTCTATCCATAATCATAGCTTTCGTCTTCGCACACCATATGCAGTGGAAGGGCAGATTACGATTTCAAAACTTGCGATTGATTATATTGGTTCGCCAGTAAAGACAATTTTGTATTTACTTTCCTATATTTTATGTGCAGGCGCAATATTTTTGATTGTGAAAGAGAATAAACAACAATTGTATGCAATACTTGCTTTGGCTGTTTTCTTTCTTACGCTGGGAAGTATATTTGTAAGAAACTCAATTTTTCTCGCAATCTGTATTCTGTTTTTTTGCATCCTGTTATTTTTTTGGTATATTAGGCGGGTGAGAATAAAGGAAGACTTTTTGCTTTATTTTGTTTTTTTACTATCATCATTAGTATTTATGCTGGCATTTACCACATCTTCACCGCTCTTTACCATGAATTTTGGAATTGATGAACAGGTTTATTATTCTATGGCGAAGGGAATAGCCAGCGGATTGCATCCATATGAGGATATGTTTGATCACAAGGGTCCGGTTTTCTATTTCTTGTATTTGTTAGGGTATATGATTTCTCCGGGCAAGTATTATGGTATTTATTTTATAGAGAGTGCTTTCATGGGGTTAGCACTGCTTTTCATTTATAAAATAGCATTATTTTTTCTAAAACATAGTACATCTGTGATTGTGGCTTTTGCATGTCTGCCTATGTTGTTAAATAAAGCGTATGCTAATGAAGGAAGCTCTTATGAACAATTAGCAGCTCCATTGCTAATTATTATGATATACTTGGTATTGCAATATTTTATGTCGGCAGAGGAAAACAATACGAAAGAGATACCACTATGGAATCCCCTGTTGCAGGGCATATTTTTTGCAATCATATTGTTAGGCAAATTCAATGTCAGTGTCGTATGGGCATTTCTTTCAGCTTCCGTATTTTTATATTTGCTGATTAAAAAAAAGGTTTTAACATTTCGTAAGCATTTATGCGTATATTTTGTAGGTTTCCTAGTTGTAGCGTTACCTGTAATACTATACCTTATGATACAAAATATTTTCGGAGTATTTGTAAATAGTTATTTTCTTTTCAATTCTATATATGCGAATATATACTCGATTTCGGATACTTTAACAGGCGCGTTCTCTAGAATATACGATCAGTTTATGTTGTTTAAAATAAGTTCAATTTTTATATTGATTGGTATTGTGGGTCTTGTAATTGAAAAGAAAGTAATCATTGTTTATGGAAAAATTGTCATGGTGCTTTCACTGGCTATCCTGTTGTTCAGCACCTATATGGGAAAGCATGCATATTCGTATTATTTTTCTTTAGTAGCAGTATACACGGTATTTGGAGTAATACTTGTTGCAAGTCTAGTTGAGAAGATGCTAATGGAGAGTGCTACAGGTGAAAGACGTGTTGAAGTGGGAATAAGTATATTCTTCGTGCTTCTTACTTTCTGGGTAAATAATACACTGATGGAATCATACTTGTTTGATAAAGAGGCGACAGCGCAGGATATTATCATTCATGAGATGCGACTACGGTCAGCAGATGGGGATACATCGTTCTTTGAGTTTGATATGTTAGAGCAAGGATTCTGTCCGCAAGCTGATGTAGCACCTTATGTACAATATTTCTTTTGTCCTAATATTTCACCAGAAGTGTATCCTAAGCTTCAAGCAGAACAAAACAGATATTTAGAGGAAAAAATTACGGAATATGTAGTTGTATGTCGTTATGCCGCAGAAGATTATCCCCCTTATGAAACTCTAAATGCAAATTATGAGTTTGTTAGTAAACACACGAATAATGATGAAAGAACATTTATGTTATATAAGCGCAAGTGATGTAGGAAAAGCGAGAAACAAAAAATATGTGAAAATATGGAGAACAGGTAACTATGGATAAGATAGCAGTATTGATTCCCTGTTATAATGAAAGTAAAACAATTAGAAAAGTCATCCGGGATATGCGTGAGACATTGCCAGAAGCAATGATTTATGTTTATGACAACAATTCCAGTGACGGAACAGACCTAATCGCAAAAGAAGAGAATGCCATCGTCAGATACGAGACACAGCAGGGAAAAGGGGCGGTAATCCGTTCTATGTTCCAGGATATTGACGCAGATTGTTATCTCATGATAGATGGGGATGACACTTATCCTGCTGAAAACGCCAGAGAGATGGTAAATCATGTGCTGGAGAAGGGATATGACATGGTCATCGGAGATCGCCTTTCGTCCACTTATTTTACCGAGAATAAGAGAAAGTTTCATAACTTTGGAAATGTGCTTGTCAGAAAGATGATAAACTTTATCTTTAAAAGTGATATTAAGGATATCATGACAGGATATCGTGCCTTTGGATATGCATTTGTAAAAACCTTTCCTGTGACCTCAAGAGGCTTTGAAATCGAGACAGAGGTGACGATTCATGCGCTAGATAAGAATATGCATATCAAAACGGTGGAGATACCCTATCGTGACCGGCCCGATGGAAGCGAATCAAAGCTAAATACATTTTCTGATGGTGCAAAGGTACTGCGGACGATCGTGACACTCTTCAGGAATACCAGGCCAATGGCATTTTTTGGTATAGTGTCTATTTTTCTGTTTGTAGTAGCTGCGGCTCTTTTCATACCTGTATTTATCGAATTTCTGGAAACCGGTATCGTGCCGAGATTTCCTACATTGATTATGAGTATCTTTTTTGGTCTGGCGGCGATACAGTCTTATTTTAGCGGACTGATATTACATGTCCTGGTGGGTCAGCAAAAAAACGAGTTTGAAATTCATCTGAATGCATGCAAGCGAGATTATCATACGTATGGAGAGAAAATGTAGGGAGGAATAAAAAGTGATTAGTGTTTTACTAAACTGGATTTATATCTTATTGACGACATTTATCATAGGCACTTTTTGTGTAAACAGATTTGCCTCTTTTATGAATTACCAGAAGAGGATCTGCCCTGTAACACGTATTATATCTGGCATAGCAGTGATAACCGCTTATGCTGGATATTTTAGTTTGCTTGGAGGCGTCGGCGTAGTTGCAAATCTTTTACTGATGCTCACCTGCTTTGTGTTTCTGCGGATAGACAGAGAATATTATCGTCTGGCTTTTCAATCATTACAGTCGGTGAAAATAAAAAAGATAGATATTATCTATACTGTGATTTGTGTCCTTGGCATACTTGGTATCGCTTATTTCTGTTCCAACACTAATTTTATGACGGATACGGGTCTTTACCATGCGCAGAGCATACACTGGATCGAAGAATATGGTGCGGTCAAAGGCATCGCAAATATGTTTGAACGTTTGGGATATAATAGCAGCTTCTTTTCCTTTATAGCACTCTATAGCATGAAAGGTATCTTTGGACAATCGTTACACGCGGGGCAGGGATTTATAGCGGCGCTGATCTGTGTGTATGCGGTCATTGGCATTGTGAGAAATTTCAATAGAAAGCATATTGCCAGCAATATATGCCGCGTGGCACCATTCGTGTATACATTAATTATTTTAAAAGAAATCATATCTCCGACCACAGATTATCCGACGGTATTTCTCATCATGTGGATGG
>CAZAAC010000019.1:0-721 GCA_964483155.1 uncultured Lachnospiraceae bacterium
TTCCCCTTACCCTTTTCGCCAACGATTAACTGTATCATTGTTATCTCCTCCTTTGATTATGATAAAATAATTATATTCTATTTGGACTTAAAAAACAACCTCTATTTAGGAATGTGCCTATTTGATTTCCGCTAATAGGTCCGTCATTTCAGCATATAAATAATCCCTGTTTTCCGCTTGCAATACAATTGAAATAAATGGCTCCCCTGCATTGTCTTTCGCCAATAAGATTAAACAAGCCCCTGCAGCATTAGTGGTTCCCGTTTTGCCTCCAATGACAGTTATGTTGTCAGGTGCCTTTACCTCTCCCGTCAAAAATGAATTTGTAGTGGAAAAATTCATCTCCTTTTCATTCCCTTCACTATCATGATATGTTGTAATATAATTACTCATATGAATAATCTCTTTAAACTTTTCATATTTCATTGCTTCATTGAATATCAAATACAGATCATATGCAGTCGTGTAATGATTGTCATCTGTAAGACCATGTGGATTTACAAAATTCGAATTTGTGGCGCCAAGCTTCTTTGCCTCTTCGTTCATCAATACCGCAAAACCCTCAATACTTCCTGATATATGCTCAGCAATAATAACCCCCGCATCATTGCCTGAATACATAAGCAATCCATGTAATGCCTGTTCGAGTGTCATTGTGTCCCCAGGTTTAAAACCACACAATTGTGCGCCCGACTCTTTGATTTGTACATTTGGGGAGGCT
>CAZAAC010000019.1:731-45159 GCA_964483155.1 uncultured Lachnospiraceae bacterium
GTAATCACATCATCCATATTGCCATACTTCATCGCAATCAATGCCGTTAATATTTTAGTCAGACTGGCCGGATACAGTGATTTATGAACATTTTTTGCATAAATTGCAGTATCTGCAGATGTATCAAATAGCGCAGCAGCTGTCGCAAAAGACATGTCAACTTCTGTGCCTTCAGATATGTCACTACTTACCACACACAAATCTGATGCAAAAGAATTGGCCATTTTGCTCTCACTATTCGTATCAATGCTGTATGCACTGATTGGTGTATTAATATCATATGGCATTTCATATTTGCTGGAAGAACAACCAGACAAAAGAAACAGACCAGATAGCAATACACAGATTCTACTTATACATTTCACGCCACTCCATATCCCCTCTATCAAGTGATTTTATTAGTAACTCAGCTGTTGCAAGATTGGTCGCAAGCGGAATATTATGTACATCGCATAATCTTACCACATTGTTTACATCAGGCTCGTGCGATTTAGGGGACAGCGGGTCTCTAAGAAAAATAACCAAGTCAATCTGGTTATGTTCAATATGTGCCCCAAGCTGCTGTTCACCGCCTAAGTGCCCAGCTAGATACTTATGAACGGAAAGATTAGTGACTTCCTCTATTAATCTTCCGGTCGTACCAGTTGCATATAAATCATTTTTGCTAAGTATCCCCCGATACGCAATACAAAAATTCTGCATTAGTTTCTTTTTTGAATCGTGAGCAATTAATCCAATGTTCATAATAAATACCTCTCTTATTTAAAAATATTTTGGTGTTTGCATTCGTACATTAATTACAAAACCCATGCCAATAAACAAGCTTACTAAAGAAGTTAATCCTGCGCTTACAAATGGCAAAGGAATTCCTGTATTTGGCAACAGGCCAGTGGTGACTCCAATATTAATAAAACTCTGAAATGCAATCAGGCTCGCCATACAAATAGCTATAATTTCACCAGCTAAATCCTTTGCTCTCCTTGCTACAAGTATACATTCAATTGTAATAAGTGCAAGTAGTATAATAATAGCACAACAACCAATAAAACCTAATTCTTCTCCTACAATAGCAAAAATGAAATCGGTTTGTGGCTCAGCAATAAAGTTACCATTCTTAACCGATCCTACCACATTATTATTTAACCCTTTCCCATATAACTGCCCAGAACCAATCGCAATAATTGAGTTTGTTTGTTGAAAAGCAATATCAGGGTACTCACTGGGATATAACCACGCTAAAATACGTGTTTGTTGATATTTATCAATCAATTTCTGATTAGGTTGCAACACCATATTCAGAATAATGATTACTGAGGGAATCGTTATGGATAATAAAGCACCTATCAGCTTATAACTGACACCCCCCACAAACACTGCCACGCAAAACAAAAGACAAACCATAATTGTTGTTGACAGATTCGGTTGTGCTTTAATAAGGTAGACTGGTGGTATCAACAATAGCAACATAGATGCAAGAACTCTGAATGTGTTCAGACTGTCTATATTTTTCATGATAAACTGTGCATAAAATAAAATCAATATTATTTTTACAACTTCTGACGGCTGAAATTGAATTCCAAATATCGAGATCCAACGTACGGCATTATTAACATTCTCGCCCCCAAAATGAACCATAACCAACAAACCTATTCCAATAATATACCATAGCCAGTAAAATCTCAAAATAAAATGATAATCAATGAGCGACACAATAATCATCCCTATCATACCTAAAATCAAACCATATACCTGTTTAATCTGTTCTGATTCCTTTGCGCTACCAATGATTATGATTCCGATAATAGATATCGTCAACATGAGCAAAACCAACATTATATCATATTTTCTAAAATCATAATTTTTAAACATAATACCTCAATCCTTATTATTGTATGTGTCTATAGCGGAAGATCCATCCATAATTCTTTTGTAATTGCATTAATACAAATCAAATCATTGTTGAAATATGCTATTTTAGGAATTGCTCTGGCCCTAATCCATTTATTATCTTTATAGGAGGAAACTGTATCAAATTCACCTATGCGAAGCTTTGTTGATTGCATATCCAGCGCAACAATAAATGTTTTTAGATTGCCTTTTGCGCCAGCATGTGCATGTCCATAAAGCGTTCCGAAAATAATCACATTTTCCTTTGAGATAACTTTTGCACCAGGGTTTACATCTCCGAGTATAATGGCATTTGAATCTGTTTCAAATACCTGCCCTGCACGCAATGTTCCTTTAAAATACTGTCCATCAGCATTGTCTTCTTCATTAATTAATTGATTTCTTGCTCTGAAGAAGGATTGGCTTTTTTCTTCATCATTTCCTATTATGCATAAAACTTGTATCCTTGAATTGTCTGTTATGGCGTTGAGTAAAAGCATTTCTTCATCTTGATCCAATGCTCTTCCCTCAAATGATAAAACTATTTTTGCTTCTCCAAAGAACTTCTCTGACTCCCTAAATTTCCTTGCTACTTCTAAAAAAAGGTCTGAGAATGGCATGTCAGGATCTAACAAAACTGATATTCCATTTTGAAAACTTTTTATTGTTACTAAATTTTTCAATAATAGCATCTCCCTTTGATTTCTAATCCTCGATTACTGTATTTCCAACTTCTGATGCTTCACCACTCAGTAATTTTTCTTCGTCCTCCAGTTCAAAGTAATATTTAAACACATCTCTTGATAATTCAGCCGCATATGCAGAAGTATAGCCATATGCAATACGTGTTGCAACTGCTATCTCTGGTGCTTCATATGGGGCATATCCTACAAAGAGAGCATGATTCGCTCTTGTGGTTTTTTCTTGGGCTGTACCTGTTTTTCCGGCTATTGCCAAATTGATTTCATCAAATGCTTTTGTATTCAATGCTACTTCACGCATACCACTTTGTACAGCATCCCATGTCTCACTCTGTATCTGCACTTTGTTACGAATTTCTGGTGTGAAGTCTTCTAAAAGAGTTCCTAATGAATCTGTCTTTTTATCAAGTAAACTCAATTTATAGCAGGTTCCTCTATTTGCAACTGTCGTCACATATCTTGATAACCCTATTGTGGTATAGTTATTGGTTCCCTGTCCAATGGCAGATGATACCGGAAGTTCATCTGAAATCTTAGGGTCATTCTCCTCTATTTCGATACCCGTTTTTTCATTCAAACCAAACATCTCTGCATATTTTGCTAACCTCTCCAGACCAAGCTCTGCATCATAATTACCAGAAGAATCTGTGCTTAATCGATACCCCACTTCATAAAAGAAATAATTGCATGAATTTTTGATTGCTCCAACAATATTTAAATCGCCATGTGTTCCATTTGGATAAATCCAACACTTTGGTGAGGGGATAATCGTCTCAAAAATTCCTTTGCAGGTTATAATCTCATCTAATCCAATCACATTTTCTTCTAATCCTGCTACAGATGAAACCATTTTATAGGTAGAACCTGGTGCTGTTCTCTGCTGCGTCGCAAAATCATACATGGGTAAGGATAAATCATTACGTAACGAATTCCAATAATCAGCATCAATACTGTTTGCCAGACGATTATTATCATATCCCGGATAGGTAACACAAGCAAGAACCTCTCCATCAACAGAAGTCACGACGCAAGAACCTGAACACGGATCAAGCGCTAACTGCTCTGGTGTGATTTCCATTTTAGAAATCTTATCTAGCAGAAAACTATACGCTGTAATGCCTCCACTAGCAATTGCATTCTTTTCTGCCGCAGTTCCAATAATTGCTTTCTGCTCAAATAGTATCATGCAGATTTCTTTTCCTGATAGCTCATTATCACGAATCATATACTTATACATTTTTTTTGCAAATGAAGTATCTTTTCTTAAATTAACATCAATATATTCTAACAGCTTCTCATATATTTGCTCTGTATCCGAATACTGAGATTCCAGATTGAACTTTGTGATATCAATCCAATTTTGTGCAATTGCATAGGTAAGGTATTCTTTTAAACTTATGGTTTCATTTTTCCACGCAAGGTACATATCATCCGTTTTATCAATCTCACTATCGACAAGGATACCGGTATTACTTGAGCCGAGAAGCGATACAATATGGCTTTCATATACCTGCATTTCAATAGCCAGCTGGTCATACGGTGTGTTGGTAGTCCGAAGTTCAGTCAAAATAGCCTCTATTGCACGATTTTCCTTGTCAAGGAATTTCATATACACCTGTTTCTCGTATTCACCTGCATCTGCCTCTGACAACTTATCAACATCAATGGTACTATTGTTTATAATCGCATAGTATACATCATCTATGGGAATTCTGATCTTACTTGACGTAACATTTGTAGTATTTACTTCTTTGACATTATCAATTTTCGAGACCAATATACCGGCTAATTTCTGCTCTAAAAGATTGTATACCGCTTTTTGCAAATCTGCCTCAATTGTAAGATATATATCATTTCCGGCAACAGGTTCGACTCTTTCAGATGTTTCAATTGTCTTACCCATATTATCTACATACAGAACGAGTTTACCTTTTTCACCTTGCAATACTGCTTCTTCTGTCTGCTCTAATCCTGCTTTTCCTACCATGTCAGTAAGTGTATAGGAATCATCAGTTAAATTAAACTCTTCCAGCTCCGTAGTCGAGATATTTCCTGTGTAACCGATAATGTGTGAAAAAAACTTACCATCTACATATCTTCGCAATGTATCTTCCGAAATATCCACACCTTGCAGCGTATCCAGATTTTCCATGATTGCTGCAACTGTATTTTCGTTTACATCCTTTGAAATTGTGGTTGCTAAATATTTCTGATAACTGTTTGTATTAATCATATAGCGTATTGTTATTACCTGTAAGAGCTCCGCATTTGTCATGTCTTTTCCAACAACAAATGAATTCTTATCATTTTCATCCTCATAACCACCAACTGCAAATTTCTTTGTTCCACCTAGATACTCAATCACCTGCATTGGTGTAGCATTTGTCTCATTATACTTCAAATCATCAATTTTAACTCTTCCATATACATCAGCAAGAAAACGCTTTAGCGAATTACCTTCAACGGCAAATTCAAACGTTCCATTTTTGTCTAAATAGATATTAAAATCATTAATTACTCTGTCACCATTTTTTTCGATCATTTTACATACACGACCAATTGTATCATTAATCTGTGCATTTTTAGTTTTTCCAGAGGATTCATATGTATCCTCGATTGTAACGGAATACGCCAACTCATTATAAGCCAATACTTTCCCATTACGGTCGTAAATATTTCCTCTTGTACTCTTTAAAACCTTTTCTTTTTTTATTGTTAATTCAAAATTATCTACATAGGATGCTCCATTAATAATTTGTAACACAAATAAACGTTGTATCAATAATGTAAAAGCAACTATAAACACAAGTGCTAAGATAAAAAGTCTAGAAGTAATTATATTTTTAATAAAATCTCTAATATCACTAAACAAACTTACTTGCGCTCCTTCTTTCCCTGATCTCAAGCTTTTCATTGACCCAGAGAATAGCTTTATAGAATATTAGGGTAACTAAAACAGTATATACTATTTCAGGCAGAATAATCTTCACAAAATAAAATGAAAAATGAAATCTGCTTCTTAAGAGAAACAAAAAAACATATGCAGAAAAACAATATAATAGTTCGCTTCCAGATATTAAAATAAGAGGCAAAATAATATCTTCCGGATAAAATAGACGTTTGAAAAAGCCGTTTATATACCCAATCCCCATATAGATGAGAGCATAAAAGCCCAAAATATCACCATAAAAGACATCGATTAACATACCAGATATAAAACCAATCAGTAAACCTGCCTTCTTTCCTCTCATAAAGCCAAAGGAAGAAGTTATAATAATTAAAATATTGGGAACAGTACCACCCAGAGAGATTTTCTGAAACACAGTACACTGTAATAGATATCCCGTTATAATAATAAAGAAAACCACTATTTTTCGAAGCATATAGCATTCCTCCGCCATCTATTCAACAGTTTGTTTTAATTCCAAAATGACAAGCACAGTATCGAGATGCTTAAAGTCAACTGCTGGTGTCAAATAGCCCGATTTCGTTAGGTTGTTTGGGTCTTTATGAACTTCAGTAATATAACCGACAGTCAAACCAGGCAAATAAATGTCGCTGATCCTGGAAGTGACAAGCTGATCGCCTTCTGCAACAAAATCGTCTTCATCCTTTAATTGTTCAAAGCCAATGATTCCGTCATTCATTAACTCAAGATCCCCTGAAACAATTAAAGTATCGGATGTAGATAATACCATAGCGCTCACGTTACTTGAATCATCAATGATAGATTTTACTGTTGCCCAATTAGGTCCAACCTCAACGATTCTGCCTACGAGTCCACTTCCGGCAATCACATTCTGATTAATTTGAATACCGTCCTTGGTGCCTTTATCAATTAGAAATATACTAAACCAATTACCTGGATCCATACCAATTACACGTGCACCAATTTTTGTATAAGAACCATACTGCTCATCTAACTGATATAATTCGCGCAGGCGGCTTAATTCATACTTATCCTGCTGTAATAAATTCATTTCCAGTGACATTTCATCCACTGCACTTTGTAACTCTGCATTTTCCACAAGCAGCTCATTCATACGCTTGATATTATCAGAGCGGCTTGTCAGCCACATGCCAACTTCATTGATGCCCTTTTGAAACGGAATCACCACATAGCCAGATACAGACTCAAGTGGCCCCGTAATCACATCTGTCGTAAAAGTCAGAACCATCATAAAAATACATAAAACGGTCATAACTAATAAAATATATTTACTTGGAATAGAGAATTTACTCTTTTTAATTCTCATTCTGGACATACAGAAACTCCTTACTTAATAGTCTATCGCTAACTCATTCCTACAATGGAGTAAGCAAGTGATTTATATTCATCATTTTGAATAACCTTTGCCAAGCCACACGCAACGCTTTCTGTTGCATTATCAGCAAGATTGACTCTTAGTCCAGTACCCTTTGCAATCAGTTCATTAAGATGACTCACTCTGGCGACCCCACCTGTGAGATATAATCCTTTTCTGTATATGTCTGCGCCTAACTCAGGAGGCGTCCTTTCAAGAATCACTTTAATATTATCTATGATTGTCTCAAATTGCTCTTTCATTGCCTTTCTTAACAATATCAGAGGTATGCTTCGTTCTACGGGAAGTCCCGTCACAATATCCCTGCCATAAACAATAGCATCTTCTCCTGTTTCTTCCAATTCCCCTAATGCTATTTTTACACGTTCAGCAGTCTTACTTCCTATCATCAGATTATATTCTTTTCGAATGATATTACGAATACACTCATCTAGTTTTTTCCCGCCAGTTTTGATTAAACGGCTCAAAACGATGCCTCCTAAGGATAGAATTGAAATTTCAGTTGTATCAAATCCAATATTCACAATCATAATACCCTGTGAATTCTTGACATCAATATCTAGTCCTAGCCCATCAGCAATTGCCTTCTCTACGATCATAATCTTTCTCGACTTAACATTTGCATCTTTGACCAAATCGAAGAAAGCTCTTTTCTCAACCTCAGTAATATCTGTTGGCACTGATATGTAATAATCAGCTGGTCTTAAGTTGCCCTCACTAATATCATTTACAAAGTTTCTAAGTAATGTCTGCATATTTTGAATGTCAGCAATAACACCATTGTTAACAGGTCTCGAAACAACGATATTTGAAGGTGCTTTTTCATACATCTCGTATGCCGCGTCACCATATGAAAATAACATACTCCTATTTTTAATCGCAATCATGTTTTTTTCATTTAAAATCATTCCATCTATATTGCTATATATTTTAATGTTTCCTGTACCTAAATCGATACCAAATGCATTGGAAGCCACTGATTACGTCCTCCTTTATCCTACTCATTTTTTTCAAAAAAATCCTGCTTCTCTGATACTTATATATCTATTATCTCCAATAATAATATGATCAATCAATTCAATATCCATAATACTACCCGCTTCTTTCATCTTTCGAGTAATCAGGATATCTTGTTTGCTCGGTGTTGGATCACCGCTTGGATGATTATGCAACAGCATAAAAAATACCGCGCCAATATGTAATGCTTTTTTGAAAATCTCTCTTGCAGAGACTAACGTTTGATTTACAGTACCTGTTGACAAAAGATAATCACCTAGGAATCTGTTCTTCCCGTTTAAAAAAATAGCTAAAACATGCTCTTTCTCTAAATGTCTATATGCCTCCATATAATAATCGGCAATTGTATTCGGGGAATTAAAAACTAATGATTTTTTTGCCTGAGTCATAGACAGTCTCTTTGAAAGCTCTGCAATACATTTTAGCTGAATGGCTTTCACTTTACCAATTCCCTGCATACAACGAAGTTCCTCTAGCGTTATATGATTTAAACCAATAATACTGCCTCCAATATTGACTAATACCCTTTTAGACAATTCGACGGCTGTTTCTCCACCAATTCCAGTTCTAAGTATAATCGCGAGTAATTCCGCCTCTGATAATGCGGCAGCTCCTGCAATCTCAAACCTTACATAGGGTCGTTCTCCCTGTGGTAGCTCTTTTACAGTCATGTGTTCTTTTTCATTCATTTAAATGCTCCTTTTTAATGGAACATCTCAACAAAAATCAAATACTATTTTTGCAATTATCATCACAAAACTTATGTTGTGAAATTGTGCATGTTCCCTCATATGCCAATCCACAACATATAGTTATACTACCACATTTCAAAATCAATGTATAGCAATTTCAGCTTTTAGAAAATAAAAAATTATGCTTTTTTTCCCATACTGTCTAGGATCATTTTGTCCTTAATAATATCTTCATTTACTAAATATTGTAATGAATTTAGAATTCCTAATTTTGCATGATACCAGGTAAGCCCCCCCTGAAAGTATACAGCATAGGGATGTTTAATTGGTGCATCGGCACTTAATTCAATTGAGGAACCAGACACAAAAGCGCCTGCAGCCATAATAACTTTAGCATCATATCCTGGCATTTCCCATGGTTCAGGTGAAACAAAACTATCAACTGGTGCTGCCCCTTGAATTCCTCTGCAAAATGCAATGATTGCTTCCGGTGAGCCAAGCACAATTGCCTGTATTATATCATGTCTTTCTTCTGTACAATTTGGTGCTACGAAATAGCCAAGTCTCTCATATAGGTTTGCCGCAAATATTGCCCCCTTCAAGGCACTGGCCACCACTGTTGGAGCTAAAAATAAACCTTGATAAAAGCTATGTATAATGCCAAGAGATGCACCCACCTCTTTGCCAAGACCAGGGGCTGTCAGTCTGTACGCTGCATAATTGACATATTCTTCTTTACCCACAATATACCCCCCAATAGGTGCAAGTCCACCGCCTGGGTTCTTAATAAGGGAACCAACGCATAAATCCGCACCGACTTCCGTTGGTTCAGTTTCCTCCACAAATTCTCCATAGCAGTTATCTACCATGCAGATAATATCTGGCTTTATGTTTTTAATAAATGAAATCAATTCACCTATTTGTTTGACGGATAAAGTTGGTCTTGTCTGGTAGCCTTTGGAACGTTGTATGGTAACCATTTTCGTTTTCTCACTAATTACACTCTGAATTTTTTCAAAATCAAAAATAGTTCCATTTCCATCATTCTTAAGTAGATCAACCTGTTTATAGATGATTCCATATTCTGCAAGAGAACCCTTTGACTTTCTGATTCCAATCACTTCCTCAAGTGTATCATAAGGCTTTCCTACCGGTGATAGTAACTCGTCCCCTGGTCTCAAGTTGGCAGATAACGCAAGATTAAGTGCATGTGTGCCACATGTGATTTGTGGACGGACAAGCGCCGCCTCTGCCTTAAATAATTTGGCATATACTTTTTCCAAAGTATCTCGGCCATGATCATTATAGCCATAGCCACTTGTCATTTGAAAACATGCTTCACTTACTTGGCATTCCTGCATGGCAGAAATCACTTTTAGTTGATTATATTCTGCAATTTTGTCAATTTTATGAAATCTCTCATGTAATTGTTCTTCTGCATTCTCTCCATATTTTACAACTGTATCACTAATTCCAAATCTATTATACATTTTATATAAGTCCTCTTTCCCTTGCCTGCTCCAGCATTATATTTATGATTACATCATCATCATATCCAGCTTTACATTTATCAATCCATATCACATCTCGTTCCCGTCGGAACCATGTTAACTGCCGCTTCGCGAAATGACGTGTATCCCTCTTCAGAATATATATTGCATCCGCTAGCGTACACTCTCCACTTAAATAAGAAATAATTTCTTTATACCCCAGGCCCTGCATTGAAATCATATCTTTTGTATACCCAGCTTCCATAAGTTTTGATACTTCATCGATAAGACCTGTATTAATCATTTTGTCTACGCGTCTGTCAATTCTATCATATAACAAGTCCCTATTATCATTAAGCACAAAATAACAAAAATCATAAGGTGACTTTTTTGCATGCTCCTCAATATTATGTGCAGATATTCTCTTATTCGTTAAATGATAGTATTCTAGCGCCCTGATTACTCTCTTGACATTATTTTCATGTATTTGTTCTGCCGCACATGGATCTATTTCCCGCAACCTATTATGTAAGAAAGCTACACCCTTTTCACTTGCCAGGTTTTCTAATTCCTTACGATATTCTTTATCCTGTTCTGTCTCCTCAAAATTTATGTCATAAAGCACGGATTGAATATAAAACCCTGTCCCTCCTACAATCATCGGAATTTTTTGTTTTTGATAAATAGTCTCTATATATTTTTTTGCAAGCTTTTGAAATATAGCAACATTAAACTCTTCGTCTGGGTCTAATTCATCAATCAAATAATGATTTATGCCCCCCATTTCTTCTCGGGCCAGCTTAGCCGTTCCGATATCCATCTTCCGATATACCTGCATGGAGTCTGCAGATATTATTTCAGCATTTATTCGTTTTGCGAATTTAACTGCCAATTCACTTTTTCCTACAGCAGTCGGACCCGTTAGTATAATCAATTTCTGTTTCATAAATAAGAACCTCTTATAGAATTCTCTTGAATTTTTTTTCGATTTCATGTTTACTAAATGCAATAATGGTTGGTCTCCCATGTGGGCAATGATAGGGATCATCAAGTGCAAGCAAACCTTCAATTAATGCTTCTGCTTCCGCAAAAGACATCTTGTGGTTGCCTTTTACTGCACTTTTGCAAGACATGGATGCGATTTTTGCTGTCACTGCATCATAATCTCCATTTGGTAAATCATTTGACAAAGAATCTAATACCTCACGAAACATCTCTTTTTCATTTAATCCATATAAATCTACTGGAATTGCCCTTAAAGAATATTCATCCCCACCAAATTCTTCTATTTCAAATCCAAGCGTTGTAAACTGCTCTGTATAACTTTTTATTAACTCGGATTCTCGTTTGGAAACAGTTACAATCATAGGCGGATTAAGTACTTGTGACAAACACTCTTTTTGAGCTAACCGCTTTATCATCTTCTCATAAATTACTTTTTCATGTGCTGCATGCTGGTCAATAAAAAATAATTTTTCAGAAAAGGCAACGAGCCAATAGGTATCAAATATCTGTCCTAAAATAGTATGCTTATTGAGGGCCTCCTTTGTAAGAAACTGTTCTTCAAATAGTTCCATTTGTATTGGTTTTTCAACTACTATCTGCTTAGCCTTGATAATATTACTTTCTGAAGATAACGTTTCCGCTGTAGACTGCTCTCCCATCAGAACCTTTGATAATATAGGACTATTAATAATGTTTCTGATATCTATAGTATCAGTACTATAATCAGGGCTTTCATTTACTAAATTTGCAGTATTATTATCTTTTTCCATCCGATTTTTTTCAAATGGTTCTGGTGCGATTTTATCATAATGAAACGGTGCTTCATGCTTTGTCTTTTTAGTCTGCACATCAGTGGGAATCATTTCCTGTTGTTTCAATGCCCTTCTAATGCCAGAGACAATAAATGAATATAGCATATCAGCTGATATGAATCTAATTTCCATTTTATTTGGATGAACATTTATATCAATCAGTTCAGCATCTATTTCAAAATATAGGACCACAAATGGATATTTGTGATGCATAAGAAAAGGCTTATATGCCTCTTCTAAAGCTTTTGCAATCAAGGCGCTCTTAATATATCTTCCATTTACAAAGTAATGTTCAAAATTTCGGTTGCTTCTTCCTATCTCTGGTGTTCCAACAAACCCTGTCATCTTCATAGTTTCAACTTTTTCATTTATAACCACCAGGTGTTTTGTCAGTTCACTCCCATATATTTGGTAAATAATATCTTTCGTTTGACCATTCCCAGATGTTTGTAGTTTAATCTGTCCATTATTAATGAATTTAAAAGAAATATCAGCATGAGATAATGCAATTTGTTCAATTACCTCTATAATGTATGTTGCTTCTGCAGCTGGTGACTTTAAAAATTTTCTCCTTGCCGGCGTATTAAAAAAAAGACTCCTAATAACAAACGTCGTTCCATTAGGCGCACCGATATCTTCGAATATTCTTTCCTTTGTCCCCTCGATAACATAACGGATTCCTGTTAAGGAATCTGCTGTTTTCGTAATCAGCTCAACCTGTCCGACCGCTGCAATACTAGATAATGCTTCTCCACGAAAACCCAGGCTTTTAACTGTCATTAAATCTTCAATTGATTTAATTTTACTAGTAGCATGTCGTAAAAAAGCTGTTCTTATTTGTGACTTATCAATCCCTTCACCATTGTCAGTTACCCTAATAAAATGAATACCACCGCTCTTAATCTCAATAGTAATAGCACTCGCACCTGCATCTATTGCATTTTCAAGAAGCTCCTTTACAGCAGCCGCCGGTCTTTCCACTACCTCTCCTGCGGCAATTTTATCAACTGTATTATCATCTAGTACCTCAATAAGTTTTATGCTCATGCCATCACCACCTATTCTTAAGTTTGTTTTGAAGACGATAAATAGTATTCAGAGCATCCATCGGTGTCAGATTACTGACATCCAGCTCCTGAAGTTCCGTAATAATATCATCTTCTTTTACCGTATCAAAAAGTGACATTTGTGCAAGATCAACCAGATCCAACTTTTTTACTTGCGACTTCGCGCCCTCCATATTTGAATTACGATTTGCAACATCTCTTACACCCGCAGCAATATCATTATTCGAAAGCTCCTCTACTAAATTCTTGGCTCTCTCTATAATCATTTCAGGAATGCCTGCAAGCTTTGCTACTTGTATACCATAGCTTTTGTCAGCACCACCTTTTACAATTTTACGAAGGAAAACAATATTATCTCCTTGTTCTTTTACCGCAATACAATAGTTATTTATGCCTTCGAGTTTCCCCTCCAGCTCAGTAAGCTCGTGATAATGGGTCGCAAATAATGTTTTTGCACCTAGTAGTTTCTTATTACTTATAAACTCTATTACTGCCCATGCTATGCTGAGTCCATCAAAAGTAGATGTTCCTCTCCCTATTTCATCCAAAATCAGGAGACTATTTCTTGTCGCGTTTCTCAATATATTGGCAACCTCTGTCATTTCTACCATAAAAGTACTTTGCCCACTGGCAAGATCATCAGAAGCACCTACGCGCGTAAATATCCTATCCGCAAGACATATATTTGCTTCTTTTGCCGGCACAAAGCTTCCTATCTGCGCCATTAATGAAATGAGTGCCGTCTGACGCATATAGGTTGATTTTCCTGCCATATTAGGTCCTGTAATGATAGAAATACGGTTATTGTTATCATCTAAATAGGTGTCATTTGTAATGAAAGATTCTGATGGCAGCATCTGTTCTACGACAGGATGTCGTCCTTCTTTAATTTCAATTATTCCATCTTCATTAATGAGCGGTTTGCAATATCGGTTACGATCTGCAACATAGGCAAGAGAAGCATATACATCAATTTCCGCAATAGCCCGCGCTGTTGACTGAATACGTTTGATTTGTGATGCAATCACCTCTCGGACTTCACAAAATAAATCATACTCAAGAGAGAATAGCTTATCCTCTGCATTTAGAATCAAATCCTCAAGTTCTTTTAATTGTTGCGTGGTATATCGTTCTGCATTTGCAAGTGTCTGCTTGCGCACATAATCTTCTGGCACCATATTCTGATATGAATTTGTAACTTCAAAATAATAACCAAAAACTTTATTATATTTAATCTTTAGATTTTTAATACCGGTTCGCTCTCTGTCTTTTGCCTCGAGCTCAGCCAGCCAGTTCTTTCCCTCTGTTTTTGCATTCCGCAGCGAATCAATCGTTGTATTATAACCTATTTTAATGATACCGCCTTCTTTGACATTAATCGGTGGTTCATCATCAATTGCCTCGTTCATTAAAGTATAAATATCTTCTAGCACATCAATATTCTTCTCAATTTTGACTATTTCTTCAGTACTATAATCACATAATAGCTGCTTGATAGGAGGCAGCATTTCCATAGAACTTCTCAGTGCAATCAAATCTCTAGGATTTGCTGACTTATATGTGATTTTACTAAGTAAACGTTCAAAATCATAAATTGGATTTAAATACTCTCTGATTTCTTCACGCGTTATAATATCTTTGTTTAATTCTTCAATCACATTTAATCGTTTGTTTATAATAGTATAATCAATAAGTGGCTGCTCAATATACGTACGAAGCAAGCGCCCACCCATAGCTGTCTTGGTTTTATCCAGCACCCAGAGCAGTGAACCCTTTTTTTGCTTTTCCCGTAAGGTCTCTGTCAACTCCAGATTTCTTCTGGTAGCGCTATCTATTAGCATAAACATATTTGCGCTATATGGTGTTAAATGTGTCATATGAGACAACGTATTTTTCTGTGTCTGATATAAATATAGTAATAAAGAGCCTGCACTTATCATACCGCTATCAAAGTCATGCACGCCCAGACTATTTAGGGAAGATACTTTGAAATGCTCGGTCAGGCATCTCTTACAATTCTCATCATCGAAATACCATGGCTCTAATGCTGATAATGATATATTTAGTCGGTATTTCAACTCTCCGATATCAATGCCACACACTTCAAATGCCTCATTACATATGATTTCTGATGGCGAATACCTGTAGATTTCATCCAGCAGACTTCTCTTTGATTCTACTTCTGTTGTCAGAAAGTCGCCTGTCGTGATATCGGCAGTTGCAATTCCAAATTGATCAGCCACATACACAACACACATAATATAATTATTTTTTGTCTCTTCTAATGCCTGCATATTTATATTCGTACCAGGCGTTACGATTCTCACTATTTCACGTTTTACGAGACCCTTTGCAAATTTGGGGTCTTCTACCTGCTCACAAATTGCAACCTTATATCCCTTTGCAATCAATTTATTAAGATAACCATCTACAGCATGATAAGGAATACCACACATTGGCGCTCGTTCCTCTAACCCGCAGCTCTTTCCAGTTAATGTGATTTCAAGTTCTTTTGATGCAATTAAAGCATCCTCAAAGAACATTTCATAAAAATCTCCCAGCCTATAAAACAGAATACAATCCTTATTCTGTTCCTTTGTCTCAAGATATTTTTGCATCATAGGTGTCATATCAGCCACTGCTCTATCCGTCCATTTCTTTCCATCTAACTGCCTAAATAACTGTTACGAATTTTTAACATTTGATAAAATGCATGCTCTATCAAGGGCATCATCTATATGGAGACAAATATTTTCTGTGCCAATTAATGTAGTAAAACCTGCTTTTTCCATTACTTGTAATGGCTGCTCATTAATATGTGATAATATTAATATAATATCATTTTTCTTACATTTTTCATAGACTTTTTGCAAAGAATGCAATGCGGTAGCATCAATTGCTGATACACTTCGCATTCGTAATATCATACATCTGATTGACTTATCAATCTCTATATTCATGAATTTATCTGCAGCACCAAAAAACATGGGGCCGCTGATTTCAAAAACACGGGTGTCCGCTGGAACCGTTTTTAATGTCATGCTATCAGGGTCATCATCTTCATCTATATATTTCCAGCTTAAAACTTCTGTCACATCGCTCATTCGTTTCATAAATAGAAACGCTGTCATTATCATTCCAATTTCAATTGCAACCACTAAATCAAACATTATTGTAAGTAAAAATGTTGCAATAAGGACCAATACATCTGATTTTGGTGATGTTTTAACCAATTCAGTAAATTCTCTCCACTCACTCATATTATAGGCTACCATGATTAGTATGGCTGCTATTGTCGGCATTGGAATTAGTGAGGCATAAGGCATAAGAATAATTAGCACAAGTATAAGTACAACAGAATGGGTCATGCCAGATATGGGCGTCCTACCACCACTCTTAACATTTGCAGCTGTTCTTGCTATTGCTCCTGTCGCTGGAATTCCGCCAAATAAACCCGAAAAAATATTTCCTACGCCTTGTGCAATCAACTCCATATTAGAACGATGTCTCGAGTTAATCATGCCATCTGATACCACGCAAGACAGTAGTGATTCGATTGCCGCCAATATTGCAATCGTGAGAGCATCTGGGAAAATATTTTGAATCATTTTAATATTAAAGTCTGGCATAGATAAATGCGGTAACTTGTTTGATATTTCATAAAGACTTCCAATTGTGTTAACGTTCATATTAATAGCTTTCACCATAATGATTCCAACAATAACGGCAATGAGTGACCCAGGTATTTTACGATTAATCTTAGGCCATATTATCATAATTGCCAATGATATCATCCCCACTAAAAAAGCCTGCCAGTTAAACGTATGAAAGGTATGAATGATTTCTTTTATTTTCTCAAGTATTTCAATTGGTGTATTTTCAAAAGTCAGTCCTGCAAAGTCTTTCATCTGACCAATCAATATCGTTACTGCAATACCTGATGTAAAACCAGTGGTTATAGTATATGGTATGAATTTAATAAGATTTCCAAGCCGTAAGAAGCCCATTAAAATCAATAGTAGTCCTGCCATAATAGTTGCAAGGATAAGTCCTTCTATTCCATTTTTTGCAACAATTCCTGCAACAATTGTTGCAAATGCAGCGGTCGGACCAGATATATTGACACGACTACCTCCTAAAAAGGAAATTACAAATCCAGCAATGATTGCCGTATAAATTCCCCGCTCTGGATTGACACCAGAGGCAAGTGCTAATGCGATAGACAATGGTAATGCAATGATTGCAACAATGGTACCTGCTGTAACATCTTTCACAAACTGTTTCTTAGTGTATGTTTTCATGACAGAAAACAACTTTGGTTTTAACTTTTCCAATTCTTTATCTCTCCTCATACAAATCTATTTTATGGGCGTTATGAAACGCCAAAAGCCTTGATTCCAAGGCTTTTTCTACAGTATTCTATTTGTTTATTCTATCTGCTCTCCAATAAAGTAAAAGCCTTTGCACTCATTAAGTTTTACCTTTACAATCTGTCCAACAAGAGATTTATCACCTGTAAAGTGAACTAATAGATTGCTTTCAAGGCGCCCTGTCAACATTGTCCCGTCCTGCTCATTGACCTCCTCGACCAGAACTGCTTCAATGCGATCATGATATCGTGCTACGGAAATTCTCGATGTTTCCTGCACTTCTTTTAGCACTTTATCAAAATTTGTCTTTATTTCTTCTTCTGAAATTTGATTTTCCATTGCGGCAGCTGGTGTTCCAGTACGTTTCGAATAAATAAAGGTAAAAGCACCTTCAAAGCCGACCTGCTTAATAACATCTATTGTTTCTTCAATATCTTCGGCCGTCTCTCCTGGAAATCCAACTATGATATCCGTTGTTATTGCAATGTCTGGCATAGCATTTCTTATTTTCTTAGCAAGTGCAATATATTGTTCTTTTTTATAGTTTCGATTCATCTTTTCCAAAATGATATTACTTCCCGATTGAAGTGGTAAATGTAAATGTCTGCAAATCTTTTTTGATTTTTTCATCACTTCAATCAGCTCATTTGACAAGTCTTTCGGATGTGATGTCATAAATCTGATACGTTCTAAGCCTTCGATTTTCTCTATCTCTACCAATAATGCCGCAAAACTAATCGGTGAATCGAGATTTTTACCATATGAATTTACATTCTGGCCAAGTAGCATAATCTCTACGACACCGCTTTCCACGAGTCGTTCTATTTCACAAAGAATATCTTTGGGCTCTCTGCTGCGTTCACGCCCTCGCACATAAGGCACAATGCAATAGCTACAGAAATTATTACATCCAAATATAATATTGATACCTGATTTAAAGAAAAATTTTCGCTCATTTGGAAGATTCTCAACTATTAATGCAGTATCCTTCATAATATCAATAATGATACGATCTTTTTGTTTTATATGCTTATGTGTCACATGATTAATCGTATCATCCAACTGAAATCTTGCAATTAAAAGCTCTGCAAGCTTGAAAATATTATGTGTTCCAAAGATGATATCCACAAAGCTATAGCTTTCCTTGATTTTTTCGATTACTGATGGTTCTTGCATCATACAGCCACAGAGTGCAATCAGCATATGGGGATTTTTCATCTTTAAGGTCTTAAGCCGTCCAAGTCGACCGTATACTCTTGTATTTGCATTGTCGCGCACTGTACAGGTATTATAGATGACAAAATCTGCTGCTTCATCATCAGTCTCAATGTATCCGATTTCTTTCAGAATACCTGCTAACTTTTCAGAATCATGTGCATTCATTTGACAGCCGAAGGTAACAATACAAAAAGTAAGGTCGCGTCTTAGCGTCGCGGCCTGCTGACTGATCATTCTTTTCGCTTGTTCTATATACTCATATTGGCGTGTAGTCTCCTCCATTGAGATTACTCTACTTTCAGTCTTAGAATCCATTTTACATCTCCATTTGATAATTAATAATACTATTTTATGATACAGTTCTTATCTTTCTCATAGTTCTTCCAGCTCTGTCATCACAACATCTGGTCTGAAATCATGTGCTTCTATTTGTATAAAATCAACAATCTGGCAAGAATAGGCCACCCCTATTGTCACAACATTTTGTTTTCTACTATTATTCATATAAGCATCATAATAACCTTTTCCATAGCCGATCCGATTACGGTCATGATCAAAAGCAACACCCGGAATAATCATTAAATCAGGTGGCGGTGCTGGTTCAGAATTGATTGGCGGCTCGGCAATTCCAAAATATCCAGGGTTCACGACAGGCGCTCCCCCCTCCGTATATGACAAAACGAAAAACTCCATGCTATGCGTATCCATTCTGATTCTTGGAATTGCAATACACTTACCATCTTTTCTTGCATTCTCAATTAATGCAGACAAATCCACTTCATTACAGAAGGCCATATAAATATACACGATATTTGCTTTTTTGTAAAATGATGTGGCAATTATCTTATCACAGATATATCTGCTTTTGGAAAAACACACATCCATTGGCAGATTATTTCTAGCCTCCAGAATCCGTTTACGTATGCTATCTTTTGTTTCTAAATGGCCGTCGTCTTTCATTCTGTTCTCCATTTCTCCACTGAAGCTTGCAGTGCATTTAGTGATATGTTAAATGGTTTTAAGACTCAATTTTCATTGAACTTCTCTCCCAGATTTGTAATCCTGCCATCCTTTTCCTGTATATTTATATGGTTTAATTGACCACGTAAATTTGCACGTACAGAAGCAATATATTCACAGCGCAATTCTTTTTGTTCTTCTTTTTCTGCATCTGTTAAATTTCCATTTTGTGCTTTATGATATAATTCATTTATCCTTGCAATTCTTTCTTCCATTGTCATAGCATTCTACTCCACTACATATTCTTAATATAATCAGAAAGATGAAAGTTTTCATCTTTATTTGCAGTAAATAATGTACCGTAATTGCGACCTTCCATAATCTTATGAATTACACTGGCATCTTTTCCATTTGCAATCAGCATATCAGCGCCTGCCGTCGTCGCGATTTTGGCAGCATGCAGTTTTGCACGCATACCACCCGTTCCAATATTACTTCCTGTTGTATTCTTTCCCATCTGCATCAATTCATCATCTAACACATGCACTGTATCAATAAATGTGGCATCTTTATTCCTATGAGGATCGTCTGAATATAGACCATCTATATCTGATAACAAAATCAAAAGATCCGCACCGACCAGCGCAGCAACAATTGCCGAAAGAGAATCGTTATCGCCAAAGGTATCCTCGATTTCATCTGTAGCGACAGTATCGTTTTCATTAATAACCGGAATGACACCCAGCTTTAATAGTTCTGTAAATGTATTATATGCATTATGTCTGCTGAGTTTATTGGTAATCGTATTCTTTGTCATCAGAATTTGAGCAGTAATATGATTATATTCACCAAAAAGTTTTTGATAAATCATCATTAGCCGCGCCTGTCCTATCGCTGCACAAGCCTGCTTTATCGCAATTTCATCATCTGTTGGATTAATGTTGACAGCTCTCTTTCCTACTGCAATAGCGCCAGAGGAAACAAGAATGACATCCTTGCCCTGGTTCCTTAATTCGCACAGCTCCCTAACAAGACGCTCCAGCATTGTTAAGTTTAGCTCGCCAGTTAAGCTGTGATGCAATGAGGAAGATCCTATTTTTACAACAATCCTCTGTTTATCTTTTAATGATTTTCTTTCACTCATAACGAATTCTCTTTCTACTAACATAATTTGAATTGGAATAATACTCCACTTTTGTTTGTAAAGTAACTATACTATTATAGATTATTTTCTTTAACATGTAAATTGCAATATTTATATAATTCATCCACCAATAATCCACTCTGCTACACGTAATCCATCCATGGCTGCTGAGGAAATTCCCCCTGCATAGCCTGCACCTTCTCCACATGGATAGATTCCTTTTATATTGCTTTGTCCACTTTCGTCCCTCACGATTCTGACCGGTGATGAAGTCCTGCTTTCAACGCCAGAAATAATTGCATCCGGTCTATTAAATCCGCGTATGGTACCACCAAATTTTTCTATTGCTTCAATCAGTGCCTCATTAATATCCTTCGGAAAAATTTCTTTGACATCTGCATATTGAAATGTTCCCTTCATACATGGTGCAATTTCTTTCTCAATACTTGCCTGCTGATTACATTGCTTTTCTTTTATGTTTTTATTAAAATCTATGCATGATTCTCTATAATCACCATATAATTGTATCGGAATATTACCATTTCCAATCTGATATGCTTTTTCTTCAAGCCTACGTTGAAATTCCACGCCAGACAAGGGCTCACGATTCACAAAATCATCTGGTGTAACAGATACAATCAATGCACTATTGGCATTTACACCATCACGTTTGCTATAACTCATGCCGTTAATTGCCAATCGTCCCTCTTCCGATGATGCATTTACAACATACCCTCCAGGACACATGCAAAAAGAATATACACTGCGTCCATTACTAGCCTGATAGGTCAGTTTATATTCTGCTGCTGGCAAAATACAATCAATACCCTCTTTTTTTGCCTGCTCCATTTCCTTTGCAGCACGCACTCCATATTGACCTTCATTAATTTGTGACTGCAGATGCTCCATCCTTATCCCAACTGCAAAAGATTTTGCTTCCATTTTAATCTTTTTTTCAAGTAACATATAAAAAGTATCTCTGGCACTATGCCCAATTGCTAGCACAAGCATATTTGTCAATATAACATCTGGATGCTGGTTAATTGTGATTCCTTTTATTCTCTCATCCTCTATAATCAAACCTGTCATTTTAGTAGAAAATAAAAAGCGTCCTCCCATTTTACAAATATATTCTCTCATATTTTTAACAATGTGAATGAGTTCATCAGTTCCGAGGTGAGGTTTACTATCATATAAAATAGATTGCTTGGCCCCAAATCTAACAAATGTTTCTAACACAAACCTGTTACGTCCCAAAGGATCTTTCACAAGTGTGTTGAGTTTTCCGTCAGAAAAAGTCCCCGCGCCACCTTCTCCAAACTGTACATTAGAATCAGGCTTTAATTTTTTTTTGCCACTCCAAAAATCTTCTACTGATTCCTTTCTCTGTTCAACGCTCTCTCCCTGCTCTACAATAATTGGATGATATCCAGCCTCAGCGAGTAAATAAGCACAAAATAATCCGGCAGGCCCGCTACCAATAACCACTGGCGGTTTTGATGAAGCTGCATTTATACAAGCTTCTCTCTTTTTTAGATTAGAAAAAAAATGGTATTTAGCTTCACTTATTAACATAATATTATTATCGTAAACAAATCTCACGACTTTTTCTTCATTTCTGGTTTTTAAATTTACAAGAACCGAATAAATATAATAAATATCTGGTTTTTTACGGGCATCAATTGATTTTCTTATTATTTCATAGGTGAAAATATCTTTTTTTTCATCTTTGCTTTTGTTTAACTTTAGAAGGCTTTCTATTTTATGCACAAGATCATCTTCGCTATGCGATATAGGCAATTTTATTTGATTAATTTTGATCATTTAATATCCTTCCCGCCAGTATTCCAGTGGACCATGCCCATTGTAAGTTATAGCCACCACATGCACCATCAATATCAATTACTTCTCCTGCAAATAGCAACCCCTTTACAAGTTTTGATTCAAGTTGATTTGTAAGCTCTGCAGTATCAACGCCGCCTGCGCAAGTTTGTGCATGATCATAAGTATTCGTGCAATCAATTTCTATTTTGAATTTCTTTATCATTTCAGCATATTTCAGAATATCTGCATCACTTAACATCGCTACCTTGAGATGAGATTGCCATCCACATCTTTTGGCAAAAAGACTACAAAGGTTCTTATGGAATACACCAATCATAAATTTACTGTTTTCTTTATCAGGATTATCCTCTATACGTCTATTTAAGAATGAAACCATATCCTCCATGAAAGGCATATCTGGCATAAAGTCAAGTTCTATCGAAACTGCTTTATTTTCCTGTAGCGCACGTGATGCTCTTCCACTTAATTGAAATACAGGTATCCCTGAGATTCCGTAATCAGTCAGTTGTAGCTCCCCTTCTTCTGCAGATATAAACTGATTGTCTATATAAAGGTTCACAATTGCATCACAACGAATTCCGGAAATAGATTTGAAAAAATCATGCTTTGACTTTAGTTGCACCAAGGCTGGAACAGGCGTAATAACTGTATGTCCTAAGGATTTTGCTAATTCATATCCACTTCCATCCGAACCTGTCGCTTTTGCCGCCTTACTGCCAGTCGCAATAATCACCTTATCAAACTCACATTTCTCGTTTTTATTTTGATGTCGTATTGTTAGCAAAAATTTATGTTCATTTTCTTTTGGTATAATATGCAACACTGTCGTTTCTGTTAAAACTTCAACATCTAGTCTGCTGAGTTCCATGCGTAACACTTCAAGAATCGCCGATGCCTGTCCTGAATATGGGTATAGCCGACCATCCACATTTTTTGTATAAATACCAAGTTCCGTAAAAAACTTCACAGTATCCGAATAACCACATTGAGATAATATGGCTTGTGCAAAACCAGGATGTGTTCCATGGTAAAATGCAGCTCCCTGCTCTACGTTTGTAAGGTTACATTTTCCATTACCTGTTACCAATATCTTTTTCCCAATACGGTCCATATGCTCAATAATAGAGACTTTGTGCCCGCCTCTCGCTGCTGTTATAGCAGCCACAATACCAGAAGCCCCTCCTCCAATAATCGCAACGTGCATGTAATCCCTCTTTTCTCTACATTAGTCTAAACATCTTTGCGATTGCTACCATAAAATCTCCACCTGGCATATTGAGAAGTTCAGATTCTTTTATACCATGCAATGACAATACGGTAAACAAATATACAATTGCTCCAATTAAAATGGAAAGCAATGTAGAAAAAACAATTGATAAGAACATGGCGAGTAACATATTTACAATCCAGCATACTATGCCCATAATACCTGCAGAAATAAATGGAATGATAAATGTTCTCTTGTATTCCTGCGTATAATGCAAATATTTTTTTATTGACATACTATTCAAAACACACATGCAAAATGAAAAAATGATACAGGAAAATACCACAGCAAATAGTTTCAAATCAAAGTATTCCAACATAAAATAGAGAGAAATCAGATGTATTACAAGTGCAATCGCTGCATTCTTAACTGGAATATTCATCTTATTAATCCCTTGCAGTACCCCAGTTGACAATGTTGATAATGTATAAAAAACAACTGAAATCGAACCAACCTGCAATAATTTTGCAGGAATAGCAATCTCTCCGGTAAAAAGCATCGACATGATTGGTTTTGCAAGAACAGTAAGACCCATAGCACATGGAATAGCAATAAGCATTGTAAATCTTGTCGCGGTACCGACTTTATGCCGCACCATATGGTAATCCCCATTTTCCATTGATTCCGTTAGTGTAGGCATCATTGAGGCACAAATGGCACTCGCTAATGCAATTGGGACATTAGTAAGTACGCGATATTTACCAGAAAACATGCCCCAATATGCTGTCTGCATATCTCCCATACCATTTTTTGTCATAATATAATTGAAAATACCTTGGTCAAGAGGATCACTAATATTATAAATTGCTGCACTCAATATGACTGGTAAAATGGTAATCCACAATACTCTAAAAACCTGTGCATATGTTTCTTGATGATGTGAATTATCCCTTGCCACTTTACGTTTCCTTGCACCGCTTTGAAACAAGAGGATCAAAGCAAGAAAAAGAAGTCCTGTAACAGCTCCAGCTCCAGTACCTATTGTTCCTCCTGCGGCCCCATATGCATATGAGTAAGAGTCTTCACGTAAAAGTACTGCCACCTTAGTTCCGTAAGCAAATAAATAGGATGCCATTGCTATTGATATAATCGCATTTACAATCTGCTCGAGCACTTGCGATATTGCAGTAGGCATCATAGTTCCCATTCCCTGAAAATACCCACGAATGACTCCCATTAAAGCAACCACTAACAAGGTCGGTGCCAAAACACGTAGGGCAATTGCGCTTCTGGGTTCTGTCATAAGTGTTCCAGAAAAAAAATCAGCTTCAAAAAATACAAGGAGGCACACTATTCCGCCCAAAATTAGGGCAAGCAAAAGTGCACCTCTAAATACTTTTTTTGCATTATTATACTGTCCCTTAGCCTGTCGTGCTGATACAAGCTTGGAAACGGCGAGGGGAAGGCTATAGGAAGATAGCAATAGCATTATCGAATAGATTTGAAATGCCGCTGCATACAAACCATTTCCTTCATCACCGATAATGTTTGTAAGGGGCACTCTATATAGCAGACCTATTAATCTTGATATAATGCCTGCTGTAGCCAAAATACCACCTTGTACTATGAAATTAGAACGTCTGCTTTTTATACTTCTTCCCATTATTGCTTAATTCCTCATAATGAATACTTATTTTATCTCTACCTTATCTTCTGCAAAGTCTTGAATGATACATATCCACGTCTTTCCTTGATTCATAACGATTTCATTACCTTCGTTATCATAATATTTTGCAACACCCTCATCATGATTTTCAGGATCATCTCCCTCTACTGTACGAATCCAAAATCCATCAACCACCTTACCACCAGTAATGTATTTTATTTTCCCACCGCTATGACAATCAAATGCCAAATAGTCATTCTCGTCTAACTGAATGCATTTACAATACTGCAAAACAATATTATCATATGATATCTGTTCTCCCGTCAATTCATCTATCTGTGGCTCTTCAAACTGGAATCTATAATATTTCATATCTTCACTATTATATTCAAACCATGGCTTATTAATAAGATAACCTGGTGCCACATAGGTAGCGTCATCTCCATCCTGATTTTTTGTAAGTTCTCCATCCTTTGCAAACTTAAACTTACCCTCATAGGTACTGCGATATTCAGTATCATATCCCAGTTTTTCTATTCCTGCTTTGATTCCTTCAGCGCTTGCATAGACATTATGCGGTGACTTTCTATCACTTGTTCTATAAAACACAGTACTTCCAATCGCAGACAATCCACTTAAATTATCGACATAATCCTTTTCTAAAAGTTCTACTGCATAAGCAGCTTGTCCATAGTGTGCATAAATTGCATCAAATTCTAATGCAAAATATACATAATACTCCCTACAACTTCTGACGGAGCCAATCTTCTCTAGATCTTCATAATCTTCAAAAATCCCCATTAATCTTGTTATTGATCCTTCAACAACGCTCTCATACACAACCTCAGCTCTCGAAATGCCACACATTGGCTGTGCTGCTTTCAAATTGTTAAGCATGATTGCAACAGGTCTTCTTCTGGAAATGGAAGGGTCAGTTACCCGTCCCGTAAGATAGCTTCTTATTTTTCCATCATCATCCGCCGCTTCCGCATTTTCTTCTACAATATCAGTAGAAACTGCTTCCGTTGCTGTAATATCATTTTTTTCATCTGTTATATCTTTCGTTTCATTTTTACCACATCCAAAAATTAAGAACACTACTGTTCCGATGAGCAAGCATGTTACAGTTCTCATCCTTTTCATAAAAGTACCTCTTTTCAACATTGTATTAGCGCTCTATATGCAAGGCGCTTAATATATCTTTTTGATTGCTTTCCATTAACGCTTCTTCCTCACTTGAAAGATGGTCATATCCAAGCAAGTGTAACATACTATGTGCAATAAGAAAAGAAAATTCTCTCAAAATTGTATGTCCAAATGCAATTGCCTGCTCCTCAACCTTATCAGCAGAGAGCACGATATCACCAAGCATCAGTTCTCCTGAATCAGGGTCAAAGCAGTCCTGTGTTATGATACTTTTATCCGCAAAATCGCTTGGTTTCTTAAAATCAATCATTGGAAATGACAGGACATCTGTGACGCTATCTATATTTCTTTGCTCTTTGTTCACTTTCCGTATTTCATCATTATCAGTTATTAACAGATTAAGGCTTACTTCAAAAGGACATTTTTCGTGGTCTAGCGTCTCTTCTGCAACAACCCTTAATTGTTCTTCAATATTGAAATCCCAATTTACTTTCTTCTCATAATCAACGTAAAAACTCATAGTATATCACCTCCGATTTATAGTATTCCTTCATTTGATGAAACACTGACAATGTAATGCCCGCATCTTTCAATATACCACTCTCATACTTTTTTTTGAATACCGCTTCAATTATTTTATCATAATCTGGGTCCCTGTCCGGTTCCTTCTCAAACAGATACATAATTGTTGATACTATAGAATCTGATAGCATAACGATAACTGCTTCCAATGTCTTTGGTGGCTCATAACACCCTGTGTATTCACGAATTAATTGTATGAGATTTGGCGGAAAATTGTACTCATTTCCAATTTCAATACTTTTACTCACATGGTTCTTCGATTGTAGCAGTCCGATTTTATGATAGTATCCACCCGTTTTTGCAAGTAAACTATCCCCATACAATAGCTTTGATAATCTGTCACTTAAGTATGCTGTATGAATGGCATTATAGTATTCAGCTGGTGCAACAGCTTTCAGTTTGGTCAACAATTCATGCTCTGGATTACAAAGTGCATCATATCTACTCTTATACTTATTAATGATTGCTTTATCAATTACAAGCAGTGAAATTAGTAATACTAAAGTATTACTAGCAAGTCCTCCCAAAAACGATATTGATTGTAGCATATAGAGACCTCTTTCATTCACTAGCATAACAAATACAGCATACAGGATAATATACTGTCCAAATGCAAGCATGATTGTCCATACTATTTTGAAGCACTTACTACCGCTTCTTAATATGCTAATTACAATAAGACCTAAAATAAGATACAGCAAGAAAAATTCAAGAGGCATATCAGCTAGAACTGCAAAAATAATCATACAATGAAGATACATCATTAATCCAATATGAAAATTGGAAAATAATAATAGCATTGCCGCCATTGCCGTATAAGGAAACAGCATATAAAGATTTGATTTTTGTGCCATAACTGCAATCCCTAAAAGACATATTGAATATAGAATGCAAGTTCTATCGACGTGTACTGCATTGTCAAATAAATAATCTTTTGCTATATTTGCCTGCAGAATCATATATAAGGTTAATCCAATACCGATGATGCTTATAATGACATTTCGCATAATATTTGTTGTGCTCATACTGCTAAAATAAGAAGAAAACCCCACCACAATAGGTGTCATAAAAAATATGGCAGTATAAAACAAATATTCTTTCTGATTATAGAATTCATTTCTGTTTTCGTTTTGCATATAAACCTGCCTTTGATATTTGAGTCTCAATATGATTCATAAATAAAATTATGTTTGTAAGTATCTTCTATTCCGTTATAATACACTTTATGAATTTGGATTTTTGAATAGAATCATTTGCATAGCAATAGGCATCAAGCATACATTGCTTAGCTTCTTTCACTTTAATCGCATCATTTCCATATATCGTTGCAAGACTTTCTCCGATTTTTACATAGTCTCCCACTTTTTTATGTAATTTGATACCCACAGCCAAATCAATTTCACTTTCTTTTGTTTGTCTACCGCCACCTAGCATCAATGATGCTACACCTACTTTATCACAGATAATTTTTGCAACATATCCCTCTTCTATTGAAACTAATTCTTCTTCAATTTTTGCTTTCGGTAACAAGTCTGTATCATATACGGCGCGATTATCGCCCCCTTGTGCTGCGACAAACTCAGCAAGCTTATCAAGTGCAGTTTTACTTGTAATTGTATTCTGTAACATTTCTCTTGCGTCCTCAACAGTATCTGCCTTATTTGCACAAAGCAGCATATACGACCCTAATGTAAGACACAGTTCCATAAGGTCCTCTGGTCCCTCTCCGTTTAGAGTATCAATTGCTTCTTTGACCTCTAAAGCATTACCAACATAATAACCGAGAGGTTGATCCATGTCAGATATTATGGCTATTGTTTTCTTTCCAGCCAAATTTCCAATACTTACCATTGCTTTTGCTAGCGCTATTGCATTTTCTTCGCTTTTCATAAAAGCGCCACTTCCTGTTTTTACATCTAAAACAATTGCATCTGCACCTGCAGCTAACTTCTTGCTCATGATTGAGCTTGCAATAAGTGGCATATTATCTACTGTAGCTGTAACATCACGAAGTGCATAAAGCGCTTTATCTGCTGGTGCCAAATTAGCTGTCTGTCCCATAATTGCAAGTTTTATTTGATTTACATTTTTGACAAATTGGTCGGTCGAAATACTCGTATTAAATCCACTGAAACTCTCCAGTTTATCAATTGTACCCCCAGTATGCCCCAGACCTCTGCCACTCATTTTTGCAACAGGAACCCCAAGAGCAGCCACCATAGGTGCAAGAACGAGCGACGTCTTGTCGCCTACTCCACCCGTACTGTGCTTATCCACTTTAATACCCTCAATTGTTGACAGATCAAGCATATCTCCGCTATGCGCCATCGCCATCGTTAAATCTACTGTTTCACGGGG
Organism: uncultured Lachnospiraceae bacterium; assembly: GCA_964483155.1. Classification (GTDB taxonomy): domain Bacteria; phylum Bacillota; class Clostridia; order Lachnospirales; family Lachnospiraceae; genus JAAYYM01. Next base: position 30,224 of record CAZAAC010000019.1, read on the forward strand.
CGTCATGCCACGAAAATAAATAGCCATTAAAATCGCCGCCATCTGATAATCTGTTATCTCTCCGCTTAAATATCCGCTTATCATAAAAGCAATCTCTTTTTGGGATAGTTCTTCTCCATCCCTTTTCTTTTCAATCAATTCTACCATATACATAATAAAAGCACTTCCTTTATCTACTTTATTTTTTCCATACCTACTATTTGTGATATGGTTCAAGATGTATAATTCTGTACCCTCGGTATATTTGCTCCAATAGAATCACGCGCATCAATTGATGCGGATAGGTCATTTTTGAAAAACTCAAGTGATAATTGGCCTTTTTTATAACTGATTCATGCAATCCAAGTGAACCTCCAATAACAAAAACAATGTGACTTATTCCACTAATACCAAGCTTATCAATCATATCTGCAAATTGCTCCGATGTTTGATGATTTCCTTCTATTTCGAGAGTCACAACATAAGCATCTTCCCTCAAAAATCGTAAAATGCTTTCTGCTTCTTTCTTTTTTATTTGTTCATTTAAGATAGCACTATTCTTTGCTGGCGTCTTTTCATCAGCAACCTCAATAATATTTAGCTTACAATATCGTTCCAGTCTTTTCGTATATTCTTCGACTGCCTCTGTAAAATAGCGTTCTTTTAACTTTCCCACTGCGATAATCGTGATATTCATATTCCATATAATTCCTGATACAAATCATCAATTATTTTACTCAGAAAAGCCTTGTCCAGTTTCTCATAACGCTTTGAAATTAAGGCACTAATCGCTTCAATTCTTTTAAAATACTTGATTTCGTCTGCATCATCATCTGATGGTTCTTCCACATATTGCTCTAAACTATCTGGTGTATATGATTCTAAAAACCATTGGGTTATTTCTACCGTTAATTGATTCTCATCCTCTGCTTCTTTACTATATTTTTTTGCATCTCTGGCAGAATGAACACCCATAATAAGAAATACCATAAAAAGAATTGTTAACGTAATATATGATATGATACGGATATTCTCTGCAATATTAATTTGAATCATGCCCAGCATAAAAAGAATTACAACGATCATTCCTAATGCACCAACAAGAATAAGCAGATAAGCTGAGGACTTATAATTTTCAGCCTTTTCTTCTGCTTTGACATAGGCATGCTCAAAGTCAGGCTTTTCCTCAACTTCCGCTTGCACCTGATCTTGTTCTGCGCTCTCTTTTTCTTCTTTTAAAAAAATGATAGCAATCTTCTTGGCTTTATTCAAATCGGTGTTTTCTACCTTAACTTCATACAAATCTGACTTTGCATCCAAAAAAATCTCCGCTGATGGAATATGATTATAAATCAAAAAATCGCAGAGTCTGTTCATTAAGGATTCTTCTCCATACATAACCGCGGATTTTTCTTCCATATCTAGACTTTCTACAAGTTCCTCGCCACAATCACTACACATTGTTATTCCGAACTTATATTCATTTTTACATTTTGGGCACCAAGCCATATTCATTCTCCTTTTTGCAATCGTTTATTTTTGAGACAGATATTCATGAATTCCTTTTGCTGCAGCTTTTCCAGCACCCATTGCTAGAATGACCGTAGCTGCTCCTGTTACTGCATCTCCTCCTGCATAAACACCTTCTTTTGTGGTTTTCCCATTCTCTTCATTTGCAATGATACATTTCCACTTATCTGCCTCAAGTCCTTCTGTCGTAGATGAAATCAATGGATTCGGTGATGTTCCCAGTGACATAATAACCATATCCAGTTCCATTTCGAATTCAGAACCCTCTTTTACCACAGGTCTTCTTCTTCCAGATGCATCTGGCTCTCCTAGTTCCATTTCTACACATCGCATCCCTTTTACCCAGCCATTTTCATCTGCCAGTATCTCCGTGGGATTTGTTAAGAGGTTAAATATGATTCCCTCCTGCATAGCATGATGAACCTCTTCTACTCTTGCAGGAAGTTCTTCTTCACTTCTTCTATATACTATATGTACCTCGGCACCAAGTCTTAGGGCTGTTCTAGCCGCATCCATGGCAACATTGCCACCACCGACTACTGCAACTTTTTTACCCATCATAATTGGGGTATCATAGGTATCATCAAATGCTTTCATCAAATTACTTCTTGTTAAATACTCATTTGCCGAAAATACTCCGTTTGCGTTTTCTCCCGGAATGCCCATAAATTTAGGAAGCCCTGCACCAGAACCAATAAAAACTGCTTCATAGCCTTCTTCGTTCATGAGTTCATCTATTGTTGTAGATTTTCCGATTACAACATTTGTTTCAATTTTAACGCCAAGATATTTTACATTGTCAATCTCTTGTTGAACCACTTTACTTTTTGGCAAACGAAATTCTGGAATACCATATACCAATACTCCACCTGCCTCATGCAATGCCTCGAATATCGTAACATCATACCCTGTTTTTGCAAGTTCTCCTGCACAGGTAAGACCTGCCGGGCCTGATCCGATAACAGCTACTTTCTTTCCATTTTTACTTGCTGGTAATTCAGGTTTGATTCCATTATCTCTTGCCCAATCAGCCACAAAGCGTTCTAATTTTCCGATTGAAACCGCTTCTCCTTTAATTCCTCTGATGCATCTTTCCTCGCACTGACTTTCTTGTGGACACACGCGACCACAAACAGCAGGTAGTGCCGATGCTTTACCAATTATCTTACTCGCTTCTTCAAAATTTCCTTCTTTCACTTCATAAATAAAGGAAGGTATATCAATCGCAACTGGACAGCCTACAATACATTTTGCATTTTTACAATTAATACAGCGTGATGCCTCTGCAATTGCCTCTTCTTCATTATATCCGTAGCACACTTCTTCAAAGTTGCCCGCACGAACCTTTGCATCCTGTTCTCTTACCGGAATTTTTTTCAATATATCCATTATTCTTCACCCCCACAGTTTCCGCAACCACCATGATGAGTGTCACCCTCTTTGCGTCGCAGTATTGCTCTTCCTTCATCCGTTTTATATAATTGTTGTCTCTTCATTGCTTCGTCAAAATTAACTGCATGTCCATCAAACTCAGGACCATCCACACAGGCAAATTTTATTTCTCCTGCAACTGTTAGTCGGCAGGCACCACACATTCCGGTTCCATCAACCATAACAGGATTCATACTGACAACAGTAGGAATACCTAGCTCCTTTGTCAGTAAACATACAAATTTCATCATAATCATAGGGCCAATGGCAATACAGATATCATATTGCATACCTTGATTTTGTACTAAATCCTTAATCACTTCTGTAACCATGCCTTTTCTTATATAAGAGCCATCATCTGTCGTAATATAAAGATTTCCTGCAACTGCTCTCATTTCCTTCTCAAGAATAAGCAGCTCTTTGTTTTTGGCACCTACGATAACATCAACATTAATACCGTTCTCATGAAACCATTTAACCTGTGGATACACAGGCGCAGTTCCAACACCTCCTGCTACAAAAAGAATTTTCTTCTTTTTTAACGTATCTAATTCTTCCATAACAAATTCTGACGGTTGACCGAGCGGACCAGTGAAATCTCTAAATGCATCTCCCTCTTTTAACACGGACATTCTTTCGGTTGATGAACCGACAGTCTGAAATACAATTGTAATTGTTCCCGCTTCACGGTCATAATCACATATTGTCAATGGAATTCTTTCGCCCTTCTCGTCCATCTTGACAATTACGAACTGACCTGGCAAGCAAGTTTTCGCAATTCTTTTGGCTTCAACATTCATTAAATAAATATTTTCTGCCAACATCTCTGCTTTTAAAATTCTGTACATGATATATTTCTCCTTATAGTTTTATATTATAGTCCTTAGACTGCATAGCAATTAAAATATTAGTGAAAAAAGTGAAAATTCGTATAGACCTGTTTCCAGATTGATTGTTACATTATACAACTCTCCCGTTCTTACATCAACACCAAAATACCTTCCTGTGCTTTCTTGTAAAGAATCTTTTTCTTTAAATTCTTCAACAATATAATATACTCTTGAACCAGCTTTCGCTGCAGCATTACATTTATATGAATTAATACCCTCACCGTCTTTTGGTTTTCCTGTTAAATCTAATAATTCTCCTTTTCCGTATAAAGTGATGATAACCGCTTGCTCAGCTGCATTAATATCAACCAGAGATGTAATCTGCAAATTATATTCTCTTTTTACCACTTCACTACAAATTCCTTCTCTACTTACTGCCATAAAATTGAAGGTACTATTATTAAGCGGCATTGGAATTGATGTAATATACTCATTTGAGCTAACCGTAGGCTGTGAACCATCATCAGTATAATAGATAATTGCATCTTGACTATTTTCAACATCTACCGTAATTGCCTCAGGTATTGTATAATTACCACTTTCCGGCTTAATTATTGGCATCTTTGGCATCTTTAATTCTACAGTAAATGTTCTTTTTACAGGTGTGCTCATGACACCCCATTCATTTACAAAAATCGCGGTTATAGTATTAGTACCTTCTTCTAAAACAATCTCCTTACTATAGGGTGTACTTGATAGAGTTGGTTCCTGACCATCTATCGTATAATATATTGTGCCTTTACTACTTACAAGTAGTTTCAATTTTTCAGATTTATAATAGATTCCTTCTTCAAGACTGAATTCTGGTGGGACAGCCGTATATTCATCGAACATAGCTATAATCTGAACATCTTTGCATGCACTTATCAACTGATTGATTGCTTCATAATTACCTTGTTTTTCATATATCATCACAATCTCTTCATAGATATCCTTGTCAGCCTGGTCTACATCCAATAATGGCAATATTACTGCTATTGCTTCATCATACTTCTCTGCTTGCACATACAAATCGGCCAACAAAACAGCAGCATCCTTTGCACTACTATCCAACTTAATTGCTCTTTTTGCATATGAAATTGCTGTTTCATAGTCTTTATCATTATAATAATCAAGCGCTTCACGATATTGAAATGAGTAAGAATACTGCCGACTTACATAAACTGTAATAAAAACCATTGCAATAACAACAAAAAAACCGATAGGAATGAAATAATACATTCTTAGTCTCGGCCGCCTTTTAACGATTTTATCTTTTGTCCGTTCTTCTTTTTGTTGTACCGGCTCAATTATTTCCGCAATATCGGATAATGTTTTACTGATACTCTCTTCTACTTCTGGTTCAAATACTGGGACCATTTGTATTTCTGTGCCACATTTTTCACAATATAAATGTCCCCCTGGAAGTTCCGTATTACAATTCGGACATATCATGACTCACTCTCATTTCTGTAGACTGATTGCTTCTACGCAATTATTCATAAGCATTGCAATCGTCATTGGACCAACGCCACCTGGAACCGGTGTAATTGCACTACATATAGAAAACACATCATCATAATCAACATCTCCGCAAAGTTTATTATTCACATTTCTATGCATACCGACATCTATTACAACAGCGCCCTCTTTAATATATTCGCGCGTAATCATCTTTTGCTTTCCTATTGCAACTATTAAAATATCTGCTCGCTTTGTGACTTCCTGCAGATGAATCGTTTTTGAATGTGTGATTGTCACCGTAGCATTTTCACGCAATAAAAGAAGTGCCATCGGTTTGCCAACAATATTGCTCCGGCCAATAATAACACACTCTTTACCAGCAATATCAATATTAGATCGTTTTAACAATTGTATAATGCCTGCTGGTGTACAAGATAGGAATCCAGGCTGTCCTATACAAAGATTACCCACTGAAATTGGATGAAAGCCATCAACATCTTTGCTTGTATCAATCGTTTTTATAATTCTGTCCTCGCTAATATGTTTCGGCAATGGTAACTGTACTAAAATTCCATTCACTTCTTGATCAGCATTTAGTTGCTGAATAAGTGCAACCAGCTCTTCTTCTTTCATTTCTGCATCGAGCTCATAAGACAATGATTCAATCCCTATATCATTACAAGCCTTTTTCTTGTTGGCAACATACACTGTTGAAGCAGGATCTTTTCCCACCTGAATAACAACCAATTTAATATTCGTACCACTCTTTTTTAGTGCAGATACCTTTTCTTTAAGTTCCTCTTTAATTTGTGTTGAGATAGCCTTCCCATCTATTATCTTTGTCATTAATAGTCCTTTCTAAAACAGTCCTGTTATGATTCCATCATCATTTACATCAATACTATATGCCGCAGGTTTCTTTGGAAGGCCAGGCATTGTCATTACTTTCCCAGTAATTGCCACAACAAATCCTGCTCCCGCAGATACATACACTTCACGTATAGAAATTTTAAACCCTGTTGGTCTTCCTAGTTTACTTGCATCATCAGACAAAGAATATTGTGTTTTTGCCATACAGACAGGGAGTTTTCCAAAACCCAGTCTTTCCAGTTTCGTTATTTCTGAAAGAACCTCAGATGAAAAATCAACCCCATCAGCCCCATAGATTTCTTTTGCAATTGTTTCGATTTTATCTTTTATGGGAAGTGATAGTTCATAAAGGGGTTTAAAATTACTTTTATTATTCTCTATTGTATTTAAGACTTTCTCTGCCAGTTCAATGCCACCTTTGCCGCCAAACTCCCATACTGTGGATAATGCAAACTCACAATTTCTATTCTCACAGAATTTTTTTACAAATTGCACCTCTTCATTCCTATCTGAGACAAATGAATTTAGTGCAACCACAATCGGAACCCCGTATTTGTGAAGGTTTTCAATATGTTTCCCCAAATTTTCAATTCCCGCAATTAATGCTGGAAGATTTTCTTCTCCTAATTGTTCTTTTTGTATTCCACCGTTATATTTTAATGCCCTTATTGTTGCAACAATTACAACCGCATCAGGTTTTAGTTCTGCATCCCGACATTTAATATCAAAAAATTTTTCTGCTCCTAAGTCAGCGCCAAAACCTGCTTCCGTAATACAATAATCAGCAGTTTTTAATGCTGCTTTGGTTGCTCTGATACTATTGCAGCCATGTGCTATATTTGCAAAAGGACCTCCGTGCACAAATGCAGGTGTATTTTCTAACGTTTGTATTAGATTTGGCTTTATGGCATCCTTCAACAATGCTGTCATGGAACCAACAGCATTAATATCTTCTGCTGTAACAGGCTCTCCATCATAATTATAAGCAACTACAATACGGCTTAATCTGGTTTTTAAATCTTTCAAATCACTTGCCAAACATAAAATAGCCATAATCTCAGATGCAACTGTGATAACAAAATGATCTTCTCGCACCACGCCGTCTGTTTTATTACCAAGCCCAACTATTACATTACGTAATACTCTGTCATTCAAATCAATACATCTTTTCCATACTACACATCTCGTATCAATTCTTTTATCATTTCCTTGTTGAATATGATTATCCAATAAAGCAGCCAAAAGATTATTTGCTGATGTAATTGCGTGAAAATCACCTGTAAAATGAAGATTTAATTCTTCCATCGGAACTACTTGCGCATATCCACCACCGGCAGCCCCTCCCTTGATACCAAAACACGGGCCAAGTGATGGCTCACGCAAGGCAACAACCGCTTTTTTATCTAATAAGTTAAATGCCTGCGCAAGTCCGATGCTGGTAGTTGTTTTACCCTCGCCAGCAGGTGTCGGATTGATAGCTGTGACAAGTATTAGCTTTCCCATAGGATTTTTTTCAATATTACGCAAAAATTCTTCGGATAACTTAGCTTTATATTTTCCGAATAATTCAATGTCATCTTCCATAATATTTAGTTTTGCAGCAATTTCCTTAATTGGCTTTAAATTTGCTTCCTGTGCGATTTCAATGTCTGATTTCATTTTCATGCATTCTCCTACCACTATCATTTCTATCAATACTCTTCTTCATACTGCTCAAATTCTTCCAATGTCATCAATATTTTTCTCGGCTTTGTGCCTTCTTCTTCCCCTACTACCCCTGCATCCGCAAGTTGATCCATAATACGAGCTGCACGATTAAATCCAATCTTAAAAACTCTTTGCAACATTCCAATTGATGCTTTATCCTTTTCGATAATAAATTTTGCGGCATCCACAAAATAAGCGTCCTTATCTGATGCACTTGCATGATCTGTCATATTTGATACTGCTCCTGCATTTGCAATCTTTTCTTCTACCTCTGCACTATAATTCTGTTCACCGGCAAATTTAGTTAAAAACTGTGCAACATCAAATACTTCTTGATCCGAAATAAATGCACCTTGTATTCTGGCCGGCTTAGAGTATCCCTGTGGATAAAAAAGCATATCGCCCTTCCCGAGCAGTTTCTCGGCCCCATTCATATCCAATATTGTTCTTGAGTCAATCCCACTTGTCACACTAAAAGCAATTCGACTTGGCATATTTGCTTTAATCAATCCCGTAATGACGTCGACGGAAGGCCTTTGTGTTGCAATAATCAAGTGAATTCCAGCCGCTCTTGCAAGTTGTGCCAGACGGCATATAGATTCCTCTACTTCACTTGGCGAAACCATCATTAAATCTGCAAGTTCATCCACGATAATAACAATCTGTGGTAATTTCTTAGGTTTTTCTTCATCATGGCTATTCTTAAGTTCTTCAACTTTTTTATTATAGCCTTTCAAATCTCTCACATTGAAATCAGCAAATTTTTTATATCGATCTGACATTTCTGCAACGCCCCAATGCAATGCAGCAGCTGCTTTTTTAGGATCAGATACAACCGGTATCATAAGATGTGGAATTTTATTATACACACTAAGTTCAACAACCTTTGGATCAATCATGATCATTTTTACATCATCTGGATGCGACTTATATATAATGCTCATAATCAAGGTATTGATACACACTGATTTTCCTGAGCCTGTCGCTCCAGCGATTAGTAAATGCGGCATTTTAGCAATATCAGCAACTATCGTCTTTCCGCTAATATCCTTGCCTACAGCAAAAGCCAGATTGCTCTTAAATTCTTCATATTCCTTTGATTCAACCAAATCACGAAACATGACTGGCATGACATCTTTATTTGGCACCTCTATTCCTACAGCCGCTTTCCCTGGGATTGGTGCTTCAATTCGTATATCCGTTGCTGCAAGATTAAGTTTGATATCATCTGTCAATCCAACTATTTTGCTTACCTTTACGCCCTGCTCAGGCTGCATCTCATATCTGGTAACTGTTGGTCCCTGACTAATATCTGTAATTGTAACATTAACGCCAAAATTGCTTAATGTCATTTGCAATTTTTTTGCCGTTTCACGCAACTGTTTTTCTGTATCACTTATTCCTTTTTTAACACCTTTTTTTAACAGATTAATGCCAGGAAAAACATATGCGTTTCCGATGTGGCTCTGTTCTTTTTCAATCGTATTTAACAAATCGCTTGATTTCTCAGTTGATTTTTCAATTTGCTTGGCAGTTTGCTTTTTCTCTTTTTCCAAATATATTTCCGGTTCATTATTTTGACCTTCATTTACATTTTCAATCGTATGAGCAGTCCGAATATTGATTTTCTCAAAATCATCTTCTTTTATTAATACTTCATGAATATCCTCATTATCTCTATCATCCTGCTTTATTGTAGTATCAGCAATAACACCTGCAAACTTTTTATTTATTCTTGGAATCTTATCCTCTTCAGTTTTATCGTCTTTTGTCTGATTTGCCTTTCGCTTGTCTTCTTTTATATAGTCTCGCTCTTCACGCAATTCTTTTCTACGCTTTGCGTCATCTCGGGCAGTGTGTACAATCGTTTCACTCTTCTGCTTAACACTTCCAAAAAAAGAACGTTCTGTTATTAATACAATACATATAATCACAAGTATAATCATTATCACATAAGTCCCGATAATATCTACTGCCTTAATTAAAAGTAGCGTCATACAACCGCCTAAAATTCCACCACCCTCTTGATTCGCCGAGGAAAGAACATAGTAATCTTTCACAGATAAGATCGTTTCATTTTCACCAAAAAGCAATTGCATAAAGGCACATAAATCAATAAAGAGTATAATTGCAGCAACAGCCTTTATTGTTGCTATCCGATTCCCTTTATTTGATATGATAAAAAGAGTTACCACAAATAATAAAATGGGTGCCACGTATGACATGATTCCAAACAGACCGAACATTACATTTTTTACTGCAACTGCAAATTTTGCCTGAATCATTCCAAAATTACTTAATAATAAAATAACTGATATAGCAAGTACAAAGAGCAGAACAATTTCGTCCTGCAATCCACTTTGCTTATGATTTTCTTTCTTTTTAGAAACTGAACTTTTCCTATTTCCTTTGGAATTTGGTGCCATTACAAATCCTCCCGATTTAGACACTTCATCACAATTATTTAAAATACTATGATTATAACATCACTAGAAATCCAATAATTGACAGAGCTCCGACAATCAAACAATACACGGCAAACCCTTTAAACTTTTTACTTTGCACAATTGCCATCATGACTTTAATACTAACCAAACCCACAATGGTCGCAACTACCATACCCACAATATAACTGATTATTTCAGTTGTCTCAACAGTTACCGTTGTCATGTCCTTCATTTGTAATAATAGTGCACCCAAAATTGCAGGAATAGACATAATAAAAGAGTATTTGACCGCAAATCTTCGATCAAAACCACATAATAAACACGCGGTGATTGTTGTTCCCGATCTGGACAGACCTGGCAGAGATGCAATTCCTTGCGTCATACCAATAGAAAAAGCATTTAAATAAGTCGCATCCTTTGGCTTCTTTTTGCCACTTGGTATCATGTCTGCAATCAATAAAACCCCACCTGAAATCATTAGGCACAAACCGGGTATAAACAAAGTTGTTCCTACTGTGCCTACAATATCCTGCATAAGAAAGCCAATCACTCCAGTGGGTATAGACGTAACAATTATCAGTACGACAAATTTTTTATAGGAAGTACGTGTTAATTTAATATATTCCTCATCAGAATCTGAAAATGCATTTTTAAACAAAATACCAAGATTTCTAAATATATCCACAATAATCATAATGAATTCCACAATTAATCTTACTACATCCCTAAAATATACAATACAAATGGATAATAATGTAGCTACATGTAATAAAACGTCATACAGAATACCCGTCTCTAAATTAATCTTTAATAAATTCTTAAAAATTGACAAATGACCAGAACTACTAATAGGTAGAAATTCTGTCAGACCTTGTAATATTCCAAGTAAAATTGCTTGAAAAAAAGACATATCAAACCCTCCGCAAGCCATTGTTGAAAACTATGCACTAAAAAATATTATATCATTTTTGTGACACATTGTCTATCATATGAATATCAAGTTGTTGAAATGGTATTTTGATTCCACTCTCATGAAATGAATGTATCACCTTTTCAAGAAGTGCTCTTTTTGTATTCCAATAATCTTTTGTACCCACCCAACTCCTAAATCCAATCACAATAGCATTTTCTGCAAGTTCATCCACAAAAACCGTATTTTCCCTGTCTTTCAGTATTGCACTTTCATTTTGTAAGACAGATAAAATAATATCCTTCGCTGCCTTAATGTCTGCATTGTAATCAATATTGACCTTTAGGTCTAGCATTCGTTCCTCCATAAGTGTCAAATTTGTAAGTGAACTATTCGCAAGTGTTCCATTTGGGATAATAATAATCTTATTATCAATTGTAACAAGTCTTGTATAGAAAAGATCGATTTCCGTAACAAATCCCTCATTCTTATAGGTATCTTCCACTATATAGTCATCTACTTTAAAAGGCTTCGTCGTTAGTATCAGCACTCCCCCTGCGAAATTTGCCAGACTCCCTTGCATTGCCAGTCCAAGCGTCAGTCCAAATGACCCCAGTACTGCAATCACAGAAGTAGCATCAATCCCAAACCAGGCACCAAGCATTACAATCAAAATAATATAAAGTGTCGTTTTGATACAAGAATCAAGAAATTGTACTACTCCTACTTCTACGGATGCCTTATGCATAGATTTTTTGATCATCCTACGTAAGAGTCTGATTAATTGTATCCCTATAATAAATAGTAGTGATGCCAGAATAACACGTAGCCCAAGATTAATTAACTTTTCTGGCAACATTTGCAGATAATCCTGTATGAATCCTTTATCCACTACTCCCGCAATAACATTATCCATATATTACACACTTCTTTCTTCTTTTTCAAACTTCTTTTGCAGCTCTTTCTTTAAACTCTTTTTGCTATGCGTATTCTTTCCAATATTTTTATAACTTTCTTTGACCGTTTCATTGTTTGTTAATTGTTTATTTGCCTTTGTATATTGAAATACACAGGTGCTAAAAGAAGCAATCTTGATTCTGATGGAATCCTCACGATTATCACACTCATCTTTCTTAGATTGTTTCAGTCTTTGATTCACAAATCCGTCCCCACCAAATTCTACAGCATCAGAATTAAATATTTCCTTATACTTTCCATTTCCAGGAACTCCGATTTTATAGTTATCTCTTGCCGTGCTTCCAAAATTACATACTACTAACAATGACTCTTCTTCATTTATACTCTTTCGCAAATAAACAATAATATTTTCATTTGCTGATATATTGTTAATCCATTCAAATCCTTCTGTAACATGGTCCAACTGATATAACGCTGGATGTGCTTTATATAATTGGTTCAGTGTCCGCACATATAACTGCATTTGTTTATGCGCATCATATTGCAGCAATTCCCAATCGACACCTCTTTTTTCATTCCACTCATCAGTTTCCGCAATATCTTGTCCCATAAATACTAATTTCTTACCTGGATGTGTCATTTGAAATCCGTAGACTGCACGTAAATTTGCAAATTTTTCTTTTAATTCTCCTGGCATCTTTCCTAGCATTGTTGCTTTTTCGTGAACCATTTCATCATGAGAAAGCGCAAGTACATAATTCTCACTATATGCATATATCATACTAAACGTTAATTCTCCATAGTGATGGGTTCTATAATATGAGTCATGACGCATATATCCCAAAAAATCATTCATCCAGCCAAGATTCCATTTATAATCAAAACCAAGTCCTTCATTTCTCAAGTCATCGGTTACCTTTGGCCATGCTGTGGATTCCTCTGCAATAAGGATTACACTACTATCTTCTTTTTTTAATACGGAGTTTAAGTGTTTCAGCATCTCAACTGCATCTAAGTTTTCATTACCGCCATATATATTGGCAACCCAATCGCCATTATGTTTTCCATAATCCAAATACAGCATTGATGCAACGGCGTCCATTCTGATTCCATCTACATGGTACTCTCTTACCCAATAAAGTGCATTGGCTATCAAATAGTTTTTAACCTCTGGCCTCCCATAGTTATAAATTAATGTTCCCCATTGTGGATGAAACCCCTGCCTTGGGTCTTGATGTTCATATAAGCACGTTCCATCAAATCCAGACAGTCCATATGCATCTCGCGGGAAATGTGCTGGGACCCAATCCAATATTACAGCAATCTCTTGCTCATGCATAAAATCCATAAAAAACATAAAATCCTCGGCAGTCCCAAATCTTGAAGTTGGTGCATAATATCCTATTACCTGATAACCCCATGACGCATCCAATGGGTGTTCCATGATAGGCATCAATTCTACATGTGTGTATCCCATCTCTTTTACATATGCTGCAAGCAAAGGCGCAATTTCACGGTAATTATAAAAAGTTCTTCCATCTTCAGGCTTCATAAATGACCCTAAGTGGACCTCATAAATGGATATGGGTTGATCCTGTTTTTGAATCATTTTCCTGTTTGACATCCACGCATCATCATGCCATTGATAGTGATTGATATCTCTGACAACAGAAGCACTTTCTGGGCGCAATTGCGAGCCAAAAGCGTAAGGATCTGACTTCAGTATTACTAATCCACCTTTAATTTTAATTTCATATTTATATATATCGCCCTCTTTTACATCAGGAATAAATAGTTCGAAAATACCGGAGCTCTGAAAACGTCTCATCTGGTGAACGCGTCCGTCCCAATTGTTAAAGTCGCCAACCACACTAACACGGAGTGCATTTGGTGCCCATACAGCAAAGCCAACGCCCTCGACACCATCCTTGTTCATACTATGTGCACCTAGAATCGAGTAAATATGATAATGTAGACCAGCATTGAACTTATCCGCATCCTTCTTACTAATAATCGGCGAATGATTATACACTTCCTTTATTTCTCGTTGAATACCGTCTTTTCCTTTTGATAAATAAGTATATTTAAAATCAGACTTATCCTTTATGAGCACTGCAAAGAAGCCTTCTTCATCTACCAGTTCCATTACTACGAGTTTCCCACTGTCTTCCAATCTTACTAAGACCGATTCTGCGAATGGTTGAAAGGTCTGAATCAGCGTACCGTTGTTTACTATACTGGCGCCTAGAATCTCGTGTGGATTATCCTCTTCGGAATATACGACTCCTTCAATTCTGGCCCAGTTCATCAACTTATATAATTTATCGCTCATATTCGCCCTCCATGGTTATATTTTTGATCAATTCAATTCATGTATAAATAAGCCGCTTCGAAGTTTTGGCTCAAACCATGTTGACTTTGGTGGCATTAATAATCCAGCATCTGCGACATCAAAAAGTTCGCTGATAGAAGTCGGATACATTGCAAAAGCAACCTTACAATCCCCTGTAACCCTTTTCTCAAGTTCCTTTAATCCTCTTATCCCACCAACAAAATCAATTCTATTATCTGTTTTAGGATCTGCAATATTAAGAATTGGTTTTAATAAATAATTCTGCAATATTGACACATCAAGACCGTTCACTGGATCACTGTTTTTATATGCTTCACGAATCCTTAATGCATACCAGTTTTGATCAAGATACATTCCCACTTCCCCTTTTTGCATCGGCTTATATGGCTCATTTTGGGGCTTACTCACATCGAAAATCTTTTCTATTGCACTAAGAAATTCTGACGTTGTATATCTGT
>CAZAAC010000020.1:0-30762 GCA_964483155.1 uncultured Lachnospiraceae bacterium
TTGCCGTGGCTTCACAGATCCTTTGTATCTCCACCACTCTGAATAAGAGAAAATAGTTCAATATGGAATTGTATTATCTGAAAGTAGTATACTTCTTTCTTTTATATGCGTCAAGCAAAATGATGATATTTGATTGACTTTTCTATCTAATATTTCTATACTATTATTAAAGAATACAGAAAGGACCACTGGTGAACTTATGAAGAGAATACGAACTGTCGACTTAATGCCGGGCATGAGAACAGCAGAAGATGTGTATTCCTACAACAACCAAATGATTCTTCCAAAAAATACAACTTTGACAGATAAAATGATTACCCGTCTTGAGTTTTATTCTGTATTAGCAATTAAAATAAGCGTCGATTCTCTCGGCTATGAGATAATGGCTGATGAGGAAGAGTTTGAAGAAACCACATCGTACTCGAAGAAAGTTCTATCGAGTAAACAATTTCAAGAATTTGAAGCAAATTATTTGCATAAAACAGAATTTTTCCAAACAATGATCAACCAAATTGTAGATAAGAAAATACCTCTGGATACTGACTCCATGTACAAAGAGGTAACCAGTCTTATAAGTGATAACATGAGCAGTGTTACTGTATTTGATATGTTACATAACATGCGTCAGTATGATGATTTCACTTATATGCACAGTATAAATGTTGCTTTGATTTGTAATATATTTGCTAAATGGCTGGACTTTTCAAGTGCAGATATCGAAACAGCCACTTTATGCGGACTACTACATGATATTGGAAAAGTATTGATACCTGACAAAATTATCAGGAAGCCTGCTCGACTGTCTCCCGCAGAATATAATATTATCAAGACACATACGCTTCAGGGCTATAACATATTAATAGATTACAATATCAATGATAATATTAAGGAAGCTGCGCTCATGCATCATGAACGATGTGATGGTTCTGGATATCCATTGGGTGTCAATAGTGACCGACTTAGTGCCTTTGTTAAAATCGTTGCAATCGCTGATGTTTATGATGCAATGACTGCTGCCAGAATATATCGAGGGCCTCTTTGTCCGTTTAAAGTAATTGGCATATTTGAAACCGAAGGTCTGCAGAAATATGACAGCAAATATATTCTTACCTTCTTAGAACATATAGCCACTACTTATATGAATAATCGGGTACGCCTTAGTAATGGCAAAGAAGGTGATATCGTTTTTATGAATAGAAACTGCCTGTCAAAACCATTAATAAAGTGTGGCAAAACCTTTATTGATTTATCAAAAGAACCCAGCATATTTATTGAAACATTTGTATAACCAGAAAATTTTCTTTTTACTGATAAAAATGATTAAGAAATATTCAATAAATTAAAAACAGGTTGCAATCAACCTGTTTTTAATTTGAATTTCTGAATTTCTTTTTCTGAGGATACTTTGTCAATTTGTGCTCCCAGACTTTGCAGCTTACCTGGAAAATCTTCATAACCTCGCTCTATATACATGATATCATCTATTACCGTAATTCCATCAGCACTCAGTCCAGCAAGCACCAGTGCTGCTCCTGCTCTTAAATCCGGTGCCGTAATTGCAGTTCCCGTATATCTCTCGATGCCTTCGATAATAGCGGTATTACCTTCTACTTTAATATTGGCTCCCATACAGGATAATTCGTCCACATATTTAAACCTGTTTTCAAATATACTTTCTGTAATAATACTAGTTCCATCCGAGAGCCCCAATGCCACACCGATTTGTGGTTGCATATCTGTTGGAAAACCAGGATATGGTAATGTTTTTACATGTGTGTGCTTCAGCGGTTTTGATGAAACCACCCTCACAGCATCATCAAATTCTTCTACTTCACAGCCAATTTCAAGCAATTTAGCGCTAATAGATTCCAAATGCTTAGGAATAACATTCTTAACTGTAACATCACCTTTGGTTACTGCCGCCGCAAACATAAAAGTACCTGCTTCAATCTGATCTGGTATTATTGAGTAGGTTGTTTTATGAAGTTTTTCTACTCCTCTAATCCTAATGATGTCAGTACCTGCACCCTTAATATTTGCGCCCATACTATTAAGAAAGTTTGCAACATCTACGACATGTGGTTCCTTCGCTGCATTTTCTATTATTGTCTTTCCCTCTGCCATCGCAGCCGCCATCATAATATTAATAGTTGCACCCACTGTTACAACATCTAAATAAATATGACTTCCTATCAATTTATCAGCTTCTGTCTGTATCAGTCCATGTACTATCTTGACTTCTGCGCCAAGGGCACGGAAACCTTTAATATGTTGATCAATCGGACGACTTCCAATATTGCATCCTCCTGGAAGTGCTACCTCAGCTCTCTTATATTTTCCAAGCAATGCTCCTAATAAATAGTATGACGCACGGATTTTTTTTATGTATTCTTTATCAATACTCAGACTGTGTATAGAGGATCCATTGATTTTCAGTGTATTTCTATCAACGTGTTCTATCATTACACCTATTGCTTCCATTGCTTGCAATAGCACACTTACATCTCGTACATCTGGAATATTTTCAATTGTTACTGTCTCATCGGTCATGATGGAAGCCGCCAAAATAGCAAGCGCAGCATTCTTGGCACCACCAATTTCCACTTCACCAACAAGTGGATTACCACCTTTTATGATATATTGTTCCAATGTTTACACCTCTATATAAATATTAATTTGCATTTTACCATACTATTCTCTTTTTATCAATGTCAAAATACTGATTGCATTACGCTAATTAAGATAATTAAGCGGATTTACCTGGGTTCCACCTACTAATATCTCAAAATGGATATGAGGACCAGAACTACGTCCAGTGTTACCAGTAAGTGCGATCTTATCTCCCTGCTTTACCGATTGCCCCGATTTCACAAGAATCTTACTTAAATGTCCGTACCGCGTCTGCTTACCATCTGGATGATTAATATAAATAACATATCCATATCCGCTTCCCCATCCAGCCTTTGCCACAGTACCACCAGAAGATGCCGCCACAGCAGTACCAATCGAAGTTGCCCAGTCTATGCCCTTGTGATATGTCGAAGCCCCCTTGACTGGTGCACTTCGCCTTCCAAAGAGAGAAGATAATCTTCCTCCAGAAATAGGTTTTATGTAAGTAGGCGGCGTTTTTGTCCCTCTTTCTACGATCTTTGGAACCGCAGCCATAACAATATCTTCATTTACCAGTACCTTTCCAGCCTCTTCATCGTTTCGATAGGTAATGTCTGCTACAACCTTTCTGAATCCACTGATGGGATCTTGCAACGTCTTCATGTCCGTTGTATACCAGTCGTCATTATCAACATACTCTATTTCTGCATTATACTCTTCCTCATAATATACTTCTTCTGTTCTTACAACAGACAGTTCTGGCTCTGGTACCGTAACAATTATCTCATCGCCAATACGAATAACTGCATTTTCATCTTCAATGCTATTATTCATCTCAAGGATTTTTTCTATTGAGGTATTATTTTTTTCCGCAATAACCGATAAACTGTCTCCAGAAGTTACCTCATATATTTTACTTTTCTCTTGATTTTTTGTAATCTGCTCAATCGCTATATCAATTGTACTTACCTGATCCTCATCCACATATGCCTGGACAACCTCTATATTCTCCCCAAAGTCGAGCGAAATCAGTCCCAAATCGAAATTGCTGTCATCACTCGCTATTATTTCATCCAATAGTTTGTCAATTGCTTTCGTAGCACCTGCCTCGGGATAGAGTTCCATTTCTCCTTCATCATCTTTATCATTAGAATCAACTTTTGTTGTCAGTACATTCAATTCTCTTGTTGGGTCTAATACAAGACCTACCTCAAATTTTGACTCTGTATCATATTTGTCTTTTACAACCCGCAGAAGTTCCAAGACCTCCTCAGATGTTTGGAGATTGACTGTATATTCATTTATCTTAACAGTATAAACACGTTTTTTAGTCTTTTGTACAGAGTCCAGCAGTACTTTATAGATATTATTGACTACATCATTTATACTATCCGTTTGCCCAAAGACTACTTCCTCGCCATTTAATGCAACCTCATAATCTAAAAGAACTAATTCATCATTCTCCTTTGCAACCATTTTTCTGGCTTCCAGCATTAAATCATCAGTGATATCTACACGATCGATAATACCAACAGGAACTCCGTTAACATACATTTTAAATAAATTATTGCCTGATTTCGTATATTTTTGAATAGCAGGGGCAAAAATAAGTATAACAATCATTGCTAGCAGCATTGTAGCAATATTTGTAATCTTTATCATTTTATTATATTTTGTTAATGCTCCCATGTTGGATAACTCCTATCAAAAAGTGCCCGCAAATATCCATAAACATACCTTCTAAAAAAGGGATGTCCATATTGCACTATAAATTCTGATAAAATTGAATTTAGAAAAACACTTATAACCTGAAAAAATGGTCAAAAAAATAATATGCCATTGCCTTTTACACTATATCAAATTTTAAGGTATAAGTCTACTTTGACTTTGTGGTATACTGATTATGAGGTGAGGACATGTGCGATACCATTTACTTTCATGTTGATGTAAATTCGGCTTTCTTAAGTTGGTCTGCCGTGGAAATATTAAAAACCAAATCTACTTATGATTTGCGTTTAATACCTTCTATTATAGGTGGTGACAGAAGTAACCGCCATGGCATTGTATTGGCCAAATCTATTCCTGCTAAGCCATATGGCATACAAACAGGAGAACCTATTGTAAATGCACTAAAAAAATGTCCCTCGCTTGTAATTGAAAAACCAGATCATATCCTTTATCGAGAATACAGTCAATGTCTTATGACGCTGCTTTCTTTTTATTGCTCCGATCTGGAGCAGTTAAGTATTGATGAGTGCTTTTTAGATTTCACTTCCTATATGTCAAGTTATGCTTCTCCATTTGAGGCAGCTACTCTAATAAAGGATAAAGTTTATGAGACCCTCGGATTTACAGTCAATATAGGTATTTCTTCAAAAAAAGTCCTTGCCAAAATGGCTTCTGACTTTAAGAAACCAAACCTCGTTCATACTCTGTTTCCCGATGAAATTGAAACAAAAATGTGGCCACTTCCCATTAGTGATTTATATATGTGTGGAAAGTCTGCGGTAGCTACCTTACATAAACTAGGAATCCTAACTATTGGAGATTTGGCAAAAGCAAGACCCGAAATCCTCTCTTCCCATCTGAAAAGTCATGGACTGTTACTTTGGGAATATGCGAATGGAATTGACAATTCAACTCTGGCCTCGACCAAGCCACCCCTTAAAGGTGTCGGGAACTCAACTACTCTGCCTGCAGATATTGAATCATATGAAGAAGCTTGTGAAATATTACTACAACTATCGGATAAGGTTTCATCACGCCTGCGAAATGCAAATCAGCTTGCCAGCATGGTTAGTATAGAAATTAAGTATTTTGATTTTACTAGTGTTTCCAAACAAATGCAATTTGTGAGTCCCACCAATACGAGCGCTATTATTTACAACGCTGCCTGCTTATTATACAAAAGTCTATGGAACGGTTCTTTTGTCCGGCTAATCGGAGTGCGAACTTCTAAGTTGCTTGACGCTACAGAACCTATCCAGTTAGACTTCTTTGATATACTTGATGATAATTTGAAAAACAATAAACAAAAGCAGCTCGACCAGGCGCTTGACTCGATTCGTCAAAAATTTGGAGATGATTCTATAATAAGAGGAAGTTCTTTAAAAAAGAACTCCCTCTAAAATAGCAATCTTATCCTATTTTTTCTTTACACTATATCCAAACGTCCCCAGCAAACCATTTAAACCATGGTATTCTCCATGCGAATACACGATTGGATTTGCATCTGCCAAATGAAACTTTTCTTTATCATCAATCAAGTCCGCATCTACGTGCACGGCAACAACTTCAGCCATAAACATATCATGACTACCTAGTTCTTTTATTTCAGTCACCTTACATTCAATATTAACTGGACATTCTGATATGAGTGGTGCCTTCACGACGGAGCCTGCAACAGGTGTCAACTTCATCTCCTCAAACTTATCAACATCTCTACCCGACTTTACACCACAATAATCAGTTGCATATGCTAGTTCCTCTGTTGTAAGATTGATTACAAACTCACCTGTTTTTTTGATAACATCATAAGAATATCGTTCTGGTCTAACAGAAATATATACCATCGGTGGATTTGTACACAATGTTCCCGTCCACGCAATCGTAAGAATATTCTTTTTTCTATTTTCATCAGCAATGCTAACCATGACCACAGGAAGTGGATATAGCATATTGCCTGGTTTCCATTCTATTTTTCCCATATTAAATCAACCCCAGTATATGTACTACAAGTAATCCTATATTAATGACAGACAGGCCCATTAAAATTATTATCATGATTCTTATTGGTGCTATCGATTCCCGCGTCTGAACCATTTGTAATTCAGCCTGTTCCACTACAGAAGCCTGCACATTTCTATAGCACTTGACATTTTCCTTATGTACATGCTCTTCTAAATTATGAAATACCTCTGGTGAGATATCTGCACTTGGAGGTGTCTCCTGAAAAGACTGTTCCATCTGAAGCTGATTAATTGTCTCAGCTGTGTTTTGAATTGCCTGCAGTATTTCATTCATTTTAACTTTTTTTTCTTCGCTTTCCTGCTCCAATACCGCCACAATACATTCTAATTGCTTGCTATCATTCTCATTAATTAGGTTAGACAACATCTCTATTCTATTTTCAGTGATAACCTTTTTACGTTGATCCATATTATTCACATATTGTTGCCCAGAACCTGCTGTGATTTTATTATATAGTTTATCCATGAAGCTTTCCATAATCTTACCACCTCCGCAATCATTATTATTTTTTATTGTATCATTATTTATCTCGTATAACAAGTTCAAGCACATGTTCCTATTTTGTGCAAATTGTACAAAAGAGTTCCGTTTCATACTTTTTTTTAGTAATTTTCACTTTTATTTCATATCTCATTCACATTTTGTTCATAATTTACTGCTAAACTTTTACTTATGAATTAATGTATGTAATGATAATATTACACATAGAAATTTTTTCATAATTTGCCCGGGCGAATCTCATCCGCCCGGGCACTCCTCATGTATAAACCTAAATTACTTTTTCTATTCTTCACCCGCTACAACTGTCTGCTGAATTTCCTCATTTAATGATAACATTTTTGCATCAAGTTCTGAAACCATCATGGCACATTCATATAATTCCTTTATAATATGTTCTGGCGCATTTCTATCAAACTTATAATTAATCTTATGCTCCAAACTTGCCCAAAAATCCATTGCAACCGTTCGAATCTGAATTTCTACTTTTGTATCTACCACACTGTCAGATAAATAAATCGGAATTGCCACCAGCATATGATAACTCTTATAGCCACTTTCTTTTGGTGTCTTTATATAATCCTTAATAGATATTACTTTAATATCGCTTTGATTTCTAAGCATCTCAGCAATCCTATATATATCGGAAGTAAAAGAACAGATGATTCTGATTCCAGCAATGTCATTCACATATTTGACCATGTTGTCCATTGTAGATTCATAACCGCGTTTCTTAAGTTTTTTTACTATACTCTCAGGTGTTTTAATTCTGGATTTAATATGTTCGATGGGATTATACTGATGTATATGTTGGAATTCATCATTTAGTATTTCCAACTTTGTTCCTATTTCCTTTAATGCTGATGTATAAAGTAAAATTATTGTTTGCCAACTATCTACATCTTCATAATCTTTTACTTTAAATTCCAATTGTTTCACTTCCTCACGTAACAAATTTGTAATTATTATACCATACTTTCCTAGATAATACATGATTTTTATAGATAATTTATGCTTTTTATTAATAATTTACACACACTTTACACGAATTGCATTTCCTTTATTTACAAGTCAAAATAAAGTGATATACTTTTACATGATAAAGAATATTTGAAAGGCAGATAAAACATTATGTTTCGATTGTGGGCCAAGGAATTCAAAAATAATAGAATGGTAAAAGATACCTTGATTTGTGATATCTCAAATAACACTAGGACTCAAAAAATATTTACCGCCTTAGACTCCATATGCAGTGAGTTTGATTTAGGGAAGCCTATTTGGTTAGATTCAACTGTTGCAAGTTTTAAAAAACATGCTAAAACACGCTTTTTACAGGATAATTTTATAGAAGAAATTGATTTTGATTATTTGGAAATACATATTATTGAGGAAGATTAGTATTGCATTTTTGCTCCTATTGTAGTAGTATCTATTTATACATCACATAGTAACTGATACTACATGCAGAGAAGGAGTATTTTTATGCCAAAACTAAGAGAACCCGGCAGTGCCATCACACACTTTATTGGAGCTTTGTTTTCAGCCATTGCCTCTATCCCCCTTATTATCCGTGCCACAAAAACATCTTCCCTCATAAATGTCCTTGCAATGATCATCTTTATTGTTAGTATGATTTTATTATATACTGCAAGCACTACTTATCACTCTATTAATTTGTCTGCAAAAGTAGTTAAGGTTTTTCGTAAAGTTGACCATATGATGATTTTTGTATTAATTGCTGGTTCTTATACACCGATTTGCCTACTGGTTCTAAAAGGAAATGCTGGTATTGCAATGCTAATTACGATTTGGGGACTTGCTATCATCGGCATATTGATAAAAGCTTTTTGGATTACCTGTCCGAAGTGGTTTTCCTCTGTCATCTATATTGGAATGGGCTGGACTTGTATCTTCACCCTATCTCCTTTAATGGAGGCTCTGTCAAATAGTGCTTTGCTTTGGCTTCTTGCTGGTGGCATTCTTTATACTGTAGGCGGTATTATCTATGCACTTAAATTACCGATTTTCAATTCTATACACCCTGCTTTTGGTTCCCATGAAATTTTTCACTTATTTATTTTAGCTGGCAGTACATGTCATTTTGTTTTTATGTATGGTTTTGTTGCAAACCTTGTATCATAGATGAGCAGCCCTTATTTTTTAAAGGCTGCTCATTTTCAGATTTATTGGGCTAGGTCTAAATGCTGAACAGTTCCAACATTTCCATTTTCATATAAGAAAATCCCTGTTTTCCGAATTGCTGCATTCGCTGTGTTGTCACTAAGGGAATTCAGTGAAAAATCTGTGCTAACATTACCCAAATAAATAGCACCCATACCTTTTTCACTTAATCCATACAACATATCATTTCCATTTGTATCTTTTGTCCAGATAAGAAGCTTGTTCCAAATATCATCTGCTTCGTCAATCCAGCCATTTCCATCAGAATCATACTTTTCAAGATCCGAAAAACCATCGCCCGATTTTGTTCCAAATAGCTCACTGCCATCGTTAATTGTGCCATCTTCATTCAAATCCAGAGCCAGGTAGCCACTACCTCCATTTAAATTTGATATACTGTCAAGAACACCATTTGCATCAATATCAAACATAAACTTCTGTGTTGATACACTCGCTACATCTGTATCCAGATTGATGACTAGTGGGTCAACATATGTTGTTCCAAAATCATATTTTTCAGAATAAGCTTCTTCAAAACTACGACTCATTTCAAAACTTAATTCAAATGTTAGCTCACGTCCATCTGCCGTTACAACTTTTCCTTCTGTCGAAAATGCTGTACACTCGGATTCTGCATGATAGTATTCATTTTGTACTGTTCCTCCTACCACACTGTTAAAATTTGTCCCTGCCATAAAACCAAGATTCAACAAACTACTTGTATCCGTGTTTTGCGCACTTTCTGCTGTTTCCGTACCATTCTTTTTTTTCATTCCAAACAATAACTGTAACAGGAAATCGATACATTGTGCTTTCACTTTCATCTGTGTGTCTTTTTCCTGCTTTGTACTAACTACTTTTGTTGTTGATATTTCAGAAAACTTTTGCATTAATTGATTCATGGAATCCTGAAACAAACTTGTTCTGTTCCCCATCAGGGCTTTTTGTGTTGTACCCTCTGCACTTAATGTTCCTGATGTTGCCGAGTTTACCTGCCCTGCATTATTCCACATAGTCAGACTTCTCGCATCCATGCTTACAGAAGAATATCTTCTGGCAGACTCCATTCTTATGTTACTGCTCCCAATGATCAATCAATTCCTCCTAATGAGAGTAGAACCACATTTTATACAATTTCTTCCCTGTCTTTACATAAAAAAGAGTATTCCTTTAGAAAAAATCCCTTCTTTCTAATGATACACCCTCCGTGGTCAGTCTCTGTTATTCACCACATTTCGTCTTGTGGCCATCAAGCTCTATGTTGTGTACTATTTGTATCGGCACTTTTTGGAAATAATTTAGTATAAGTAATCAAACTGTCACAGAAACATATGCCTGCCGGACGTACTATAGAAAAGAACTTGGCATAAACCAAGTCCTTTTCTGTAACATTTAAAAATCAATCGTGATAATAATTAATTAGACATCCTTTCAAAATAATCATTCTTTCATCATCTGTCATCTCGCCTAACTTCAATGTAAATTCTCTTAGCGAGTCTCCTACTGTATATGCTTTAATATCAGATATTTTGTCCTCAACTGCTTTTCTTATGTTTGGGATAAAGATAAATTCTTTATTTGAAAATGGCAAATCACCTTGCTCGATTAAAAAGGGAAGCATTCCCCAATTAATCAGGTTTGAGCGGTATCTCTTTGTTGCATAACTATTTGCAATATTTGCCCAGCCACCTAAAACTTTCTGACAGGATGCTGCCTGCTCCCGCGCAGAACCATCCCCTGGCTTTACTGCAAATATTGTGCTTCCGAATCCAGTATTATTACTATCTACCTCTGGATACGCAGTATTAATCATTTCCATAATTGCTTTCACTTCTGCGTTGGCTTCACTTGGATCTTTCCCTGCAAGTCTCGCTGTCTCAGCTGTCTGTATTTCCTTTGCAAGTCCAACATATGCCGGGTCTTTTCTTGACAATGTAAATTCGGCCAGTCCCAGTGGATTTGAGCGATAGGAGGAAGTCTCCCCCGATGGGATTAACTCATCTGTTGTTGTAACGGGATCATGAATCTCCGCTACCACCTTCAATACCAGATTTTCTGTAAGTGTACTCATTTTAGGCCAATCTTTAATGTTCGGACCAAATTTAATATTAACAGAATCATCTGCTATTCCCTTGCTGTCAAATACTCTGTTTTCATAAATCGTTTTATCAAAAAAGTACTGATGTTTTTGATTCATACGACTAAGATCTACATCCGTAGCTGCTGTCAAAAAGCCTTTATTTGCTGCAGTTGCTGCAATAGAACGAGCATCCATAAGTGCAACAGATGAAATCTGACCATTTTGGAGTTTAGAACCTTCTCGGTTAGGGAAATTGCGTGTTGAATGGCGGATGCTAAATGCGTTATTAGCTGGCGTATCTCCTGCGCCAAAACAAGGTCCGCAAAATGCTGTCTTTAAAATTGCCCCCGTTTCCATAAGTGTTGCTGCTACACCGTTTTTAACAATTTCCATATAAATTGGTGTAGAAGCTGGATATACACTAAGTGTAAATTCATCGGCGCCAATACTCGCACCCTTTAATATATCTGCTGCAGCACATATATTTTCAAAACCTCCTCCAGCACAACCAGCTATAATTCCCTGCTCCACATATAGTTTCCCATTTCTCACTTTATCTTTTAAATTATATTCAACTTGGCCGCCCAGGCTCACATACGCTTTTTTCTCTACATCATTGAGAATATCCATAAGGTTTGCTTTTACTTCTTCTATTGTATATGTATTACTGGGATGAAATGGCATCGCAATCATTGGTTTGATTTTATCCAAATCCACTTCAATCAACCCATCATAATATGCAACTTGCCCTGGGTTAAGTTCCTTATATTCTTCCACTCTACCATGCACTTCATAGAATTCTTTGACAATAGCATCTGTTTTCCAAATGGAAGATAGGCATGTTGTTTCTGTTGTCATGACATCGATTCCAATTCTAAAATCAGCACTCAGATTATCTACTCCAGGACCCATAAATTCCATGACTTTATTATTAACATATCCATTCGCAAATACTGCCCCTATTATGGCCAATGCAACATCTTGAGGTCCTACACCTGGCATTGGTGTCCCCTTCATATATATGCCCACTATTTCTGGCATGTTAATATCATATGTTTTTGACAATAATTGCTTTACAAGTTCTGGACCGCCTTCACCCATTGCCATCGTTCCAAGCGCGCCGTATCTGGTATGGCTATCAGAGCCCAGTATCATCTTACCGCACCCTGCTAACATTTCTCTCGCAAACTGATGAATTACTGCCTGATGAGGAGGTACATAGATTCCTCCGTATTTTTTTGCACATGTCAAACCATACATGTGATCATCTTCGTTAATGGTTCCACCTACAGCGCACAGACTATTATGACAGTTTGTTAGCACATAGGGAACTGGAAATTTTTCAAGTCCGGAGGCACGTGCCGTCTGGATAATGCCTACAAACGTAATATCATGTGATGTTAATTTATCAAACTTAATTTTCAGTTTTTTGATATCTCCTGATGTGTTATGCTTTTCTAAGATGCTATATGCCATCGTACTCTTAGCTGCTTCTTCACGCGTGATTTTCTTGCCTGTTTTTTGTGCCACCTGTAAAAGTGCATTCTCTTGCTCTACTATAATTTGCTGGCCTTCTATTAAATATGCACCACCGTTATACAATTTTATCATTTTTAATCTCCATTCCGTCACTGACGCCTGTGACATAAATCATAATGAATTTTCATTTCATAGACTGGGAATTTGAATTTCGTCCGTATTTTATTGTATAGTAGAAGTACGGGGTTTGCAACACCTTCTTTTACAAGTTAGGTGACGCATCTTATTAGACTATGATATAATTTATGAAAACTATACTATCCTATTTTAAGGGAGATTCCATTAATGAATTATCACGAACTCATAGACTGTTCAGATTTTATAAGCGTATATGATTCTACAATAGATAAAATGTATTATGGCGGTAATCAATCCTGGTATTTAAGTAATACGCGTGCAAGAGCCGGTTGCGGACCCGTATCAGCAACAAACATATTATTATGTTTTGCAAAGAACAACCCACTCAATGCTGAAAAATTAGATATAAAATTTCAACAAGGTACTATTGTTTCGATGCAGAACTATCTATTTCTTATGAATGATGTTTATGAAACCATGAAAACATGGGAAGTTCCTATTCTGGGGAAAATATATGACCACTGTAAAAGAAATAATGCTTTTTTTCAAAAAATCTCTCCTAACAATGGCAGAAGTATCTGCGGATATATCCGAGGCACTTTAAAATATGCTAAGAAGCATTCTATTTTCTTAAAAAGTCATGCCCTTCCAGCCGCATTTTGTGATTATGAAAATGCATTGTGCTTTATCAAACAAGGCTTATCTGCGAGTGGATGTGTCGGCATGTTAACTTCCTATAACCAACATTTTTTGAGCTTGTTTGGCGAAGATTGTCGTAATATTGATGATTCTAGTCTTACAAAAAAAATCATGAGAAACCACTTTGTTACAATTACAGGGATGATAGCAGGCGATACTCCCAAATTACTTATCTCTACATGGGGCCGCATGGCCATCATTGATTATGAAGAACTTTTTATCTCATGGCAAAGTCGTAAGGCACTCGATAGTGCTCTGATCTACTTTACAGGCGATGCTTCACCGGAAGACACAAAAAACAGCATAAAAGGGGCCGCACAAGTACTTTGCACGGCCATCTATCAAACAGTATTTAAAAAATCAAAAAACCTTTTTACCCGTTAAGCTTAACCTTATCTAAATGCCATATCTCATCTACATATTGTTGTATTGTTCTGTCAGATGTGAATTTCCCTGCACAGGCAATATTAAGAATTGCACTTCTTGCCCACCTTTTTTCATCTCTATATGCTGCCTCCACTTTTCGCTGGGCTTCGGCATATGCTTTAAAATCTTTTAAAATAAAGTAAGTATCGGCTTTTGCTGTACTTTGTGTATTTAACAAAGAATTGTACAAATCTCTAAACAAATCGGGATCATTCGGTGAATAAAATCCATTAATTAACTGCATCAATACTTTTCGTATATCTGGATCGTTATTGAAAATATCAATAGGATAATAAGCACCTTGCTTTTCATAGTTAATAACTTCGTCAGATGAAAGACCGAAAATGAAAGCATTCTCTTCCCCTACCTCTTCTACGATTTCCACGTTGGCACCATCCATCGTCCCAATCGTAAGCGCACCATTTAACATGAATTTCATATTGCCTGTTCCAGAAGCCTCTTTGCTGGCCGTTGAGATTTGTTCAGAAACATCTGCTGCCGCAAATATTAATTCTGCATTTGAAACACGATAATTTTCAATAAACACTACTTTTAGCTTGCCATTAATAGAGGCATCATTATTGACAACGTCAGCTACTGTATTTATTAATTTAATAGTAAGTTTGGCAACTTTATACCCTGCTGCCGCTTTTGCTCCAAATATAAAGGTCCTTGGATAAAAAGGCATTTCTGGGTGTTCTTTGATTTCATTGTATAAATACATTACATGTAAAATATTTAGTAATTGACGCTTATATTCATGCAATCTTTTAACCTGCACATCAAAAATTGAACGTGGATCAACTACTACCTCATTATTTTTCAAAATATATTTAGCCAAGCGAACCTTATTCTTGTATTTAATATTCATAAATTCCTGTTGCGCTTTCGGATCTTCCGCAAACACACCCAGTTTCTTAATCTTAGGCAAATCAGTTATCCAATCATCTCCCACATGCGCTGTTACCCAATCAGCTAACAGTGGATTTCCATGCAATAGAAATCTTCTTTGTGTAATACCGTTTGTTTTATTATTAAATTTATCAGGCATCATTTCATAAAATTCTTTTAGTTCCTGTTTCTTTAAGATCTCAGTATGTAATCTTGCAACACCATTAACAGAGAAACTAGCTACAATGGCGAGGTTTGCCATCTTAACCTGTCCATCATAAATAATAGCCATTTCACGGATTTTTTCCTGTCTACCAGGATATTTTTCTTCTATCTGCATAATAAATCTACGGTTAATCTCTTCGATAATCTGATAAATTCTCGGCAATAGTCTTGAGAACAGCTCAATGGGCCATTTTTCAAGTGCTTCCGACATAATCGTATGATTTGTATAAGCACACGTTTTATTTGTAATAAACCATGCCTCTTCCCACTCCAAGCAATATTCATCCATCAGGATACGCATTAGTTCTGCAATTGCTACTGTTGGATGTGTATCATTAAGCTGAAATACGACCTTTTCATAGAATTTCTTAATATCATCGTGTTTACGCATATATTTGCTTATTGCTTCTTGCACGCTTGCTGAGATAAAGAAATATTGCTGCTTTAATCGTAGTTCTTTCCCTGCATAGTGATTGTCATTTGGATAAAGTACTTCCACGATATTTTTTGCCAGATTCTCTTGCTCAACTGCTTTCTGATAATCTCCCTTATCAAATGAATCAAGTTGAAAACATTCTACGGGCTGCGCGTCCCAGATGCGAAGGGTATTTACAATTCCATTCCCATATCCTACAATTGGCAAATCATAGGGGATTGCCTGTACCGACTGGTAATTTTCCTGAACAAATTGCTTTTTCCCAAACTCATCCGTTTTTAAAACGATATTTCCACCAAATTTAATAATTTTTGTATACTCCAACCGGCGAAGTTCAAAAGGGTTCCCATCTTTTAACCAGTTATCTGGAGCTTCTAACTGATATCCGTCTTTTATCATTTGCATAAACATACCATATTTATACCTAATTCCACAGCCATATGCAGCATAACCTAATGTCGCAAGCGAATCGAGAAAGCATGCCGCTAATCGTCCAAGACCACCATTTCCAAGGGCTGCATCTGGTTCCTGATCTTCTATTGCATTAAGGTTTAACCCTAATTCATTTAATGCCTCATTCACTTCCTGATATGCTTTCATATTGATTAGATCATTGCCCAACGCACGTCCCATCAAGAATTCCATAGAAAGATAATAAACTGTTTTCACGTCCCGCTTTTCATATTCCTTTTGTGTCTTTAGCCAATTATCAACGATTTGATCTTTAATAGCATAAGCCACAGCCTGAAATATCTGTTGCTCATTAGCCTCCTCGATAGTTTTACGATATAATGTCCTTACGTTGTATAATACACTTCTTTTAAACAACTCTTTATCAAAACGAGGGGTTGTTGTCGATTTTCTGATCATGATAAAAACCTCCTAATAATCACTATATTATATAAGACAGGTTAACGAATAACCTGCCTTATATAGTATACCTTGATTCAAGCATAAATGCAAATATGTCTCATTTTTTCTCTACTTTTTCTCTACTCCTAGATTAACCTTTTCACCATTAATATTCCATTCTTTAATATAACCCTTCAATTCTCCTGCAATAATTGTTTCTGCAAGGACTTTTTCTTTTATGGCTACACTATTTCTATTTATAATAGCAACTATTTTATCATTATCGTTTACATAGATGTCTATATGATCCATTACTTCAAAATCTGCTTCTTTACGCATTGTTTGTATCTTACTAATTATTTCATATACAAACCCTTCTTCAATAAGCTCTGGCGTTAGTTTTGTATCAATAATCACAGTTACCTGATTATCAGCTTCCGTTACATAACCCTCTTTCTGTATCATTTCAATCAGCAAATCTTCCTCTGTCAACAACACCTGTACACCATTAATATCAAACTTAAGACTCCCCGTTTCCCTCAGCGTATCCATCGCAGCATTGCCATCCAGCACTGCCAATTCTTTTTGTATTCCGCCAAGTTGCTTTCCATATTTAGGGCCAACTGTCTTTAATTGAGGTTTGAAGTTATAGGTTGTAAATTCTCTTACATCATTAGAAAAGATGATTTCTTTCACATTTAGTTCTTCATTTACAATCTGCTTATAAAAATCAGATAGTATTGATGGTGCTTTAATAAACATTTTTCCGATTGGCTGCCTATTTTTGATGTTTGCCACATTTCTACAAGCACGTCCCATAACTACTACTCTCAGGACTTCATCCATATTATCTTCCAAATCTTTATCCACGATTTTATCATCAGCAATAGGGAAATCACATAAATGAATGCTCTCTGGTGCTGTTTTATCAATGCTACATACAAGATTTTGATAAATATCTTCTGTCATAAATGGAATCATTGGCGCTGCTGCTTTACACACGGTTACAATTGCTGTATAAAGTGTCATATAAGCATTTATCTTGTCCTGTTCCATCCCCTTTGCCCAGAAACGTTCTCTGCTTCTTCTGACATACCAGTTACTCATATCATCCACATAATCCTGTAATGCTCTTGCTGCTTCTGGTATTCTGTAATGTGCCAAATTATCATCTACTGCTTTTACAAGTGTATTAAGTTTAGATAGCAGCCACTTATCCATTACCTGCAACTTATCATATTCTAAAGAATGTTTTGTTGCATCAAAATTGTCAATATTAGCATATAGCACAAAAAATGCATAGGTATTCCACAAAGTACCCATAAACTTGCGCTGTCCTTCCACAACCGCTTTCCCATGAAAACGATTCGGTAGCCATGGTGCTGAGTTTACATAAAAGTACCAGCGGATTGCATCTGCGCCGTAAGTACTTAGTGCATCAAAAGGATCAACTGCATTTCCCTTGGATTTGCTCATCTTCTGACCATTCTCATCCTGCACATGACCAAGTACGATTACATTTTCATAAGGAGCTTTATTAAATAACAATGTCGATTCCGCAAGTAAAGAATAGAACCAGCCTCTTGTCTGGTCAACAGCTTCTGAAATAAACTGTGCTGGAAACTGTTGTTCAAATAATTCCTTATTTTCAAATGGGTAATGGTGTTGTGCAAATGGCATAGCTCCTGAATCAAACCAGCAGTCAATCACTTCTGGCACACGTATCATTAATTTACCACACTTAGGGCAAACAATTGTATATTCATCAATATACGGTCTATGCAGTTCTACTGTCATAGCATCTTCTCGCCCACTCATTTCCTTTAGTTCTGCACGGCTTCCAATGGAATGCATATGTCCACACTCACACTCCCAAACATTAAGCGGTGTTCCCCAATAGCGATTACGTGAAATGCCCCAATCCTGAATATTTTCCAGCCAGTCGCCAAAACGTCCTTTTCCAATAGATTCTGGAATCCAGTTTATTGTGTTGTTATTTCTTATTAAGTCCTCTTTTACATCTGTCATTTTAATAAACCAAGACTCACGTGCATAATAAATCAGTGGTGTATCACATCTCCAACAATGCGGATAGCTATGCTCGAATTTTGGCGCTGAAAACAACAGTTTTTTATCCTCTAATGCTTTTAGTATAAGTGGATCAGCCTTCTTACAAAAAACACCTGGCCAGTCTGTCTCTATCGTCATCTCCCCTTTTCCATCTACTAATTGGACAAAAGGCAAATCATATTTACGTCCAACCTGCGCATCATCTTCACCAAATGCGCACGCCATATGAACAACACCTGTACCATCTGTCAATGTAACAAAATTGGCACAAGTAACATAAAATGCTTTCTTATGTTGTTTTTCGCAGATTGCAACTGCATAATCAAAAAGTGGCTCATACTCCTTGTATTCTAAATCTTTTCCCTTATAAGACTCTATAATTTCATATGCCTTCTCATCGCTTTCTTGATTTCCGAGTCCCGATAGCGTTTGATCTAATAGTGCTTCTGCCATATAATAGGTATAACCATCTGCTGCTTTTACCTTAACGTAAGTTTCTTCTGGATTTACACATAATCCAACATTAGAGGGAAGCGTCCATGGTGTTGTCGTCCACGCAAGAATATAGGCATCCTCATCCTTAACTTTAAATCTAACAATGGCAGAACGTTCTTTTACATCCTTATAGCCTTGTGCCACTTCGTGACTTGAAAGCGGTGTTCCACAACGAGGACAATAAGGTACAATTTTGAATCCTTTATATAATAATCCCTTATTCCAGATTTCCTTCAATGCCCACCATTCTGACTCAATATAATCATCATGATATGTAACATACGGATTCTCCATATCAGCCCAAAATCCAACTGTCGCAGAAAAATCCTCCCACATTTCCTTATACTGCCACACACTCTCTTTACATTTTGTAATAAAAGGATCCAGACCATATTCTTCAATCTGCTCTTTTCCATCAAGCCCTAACATTTTCTCTACTTCTAATTCCACTGGAAGTCCATGTGTATCCCAACCCGCTTTTCTTGGAACCATCTTGCCCTTCATCGTCTGATATCTCGGAATCATATCTTTGATAACACGTGTAAGAACATGTCCAATATGAGGCTTCCCATTTGCAGTTGGCGGCCCGTCATAGAAGGTATAGGTTTCCCCTTCTTTTCTGTTTTCTATACTTTTCTCAAAAATACTATGATCACTCCAAAATTTCTCTACTGCTTTTTCCCTATCGACAAAATTTAAGTCTGTTGATACTTTCTTATACATTATTAGTCTCCTTTTTCAAATAATCTGATGACTGGCATCGTATTGCCAATCACACAAAAAGACCTCCTCCTATATTAGGACGAGGTCACAATTTCAATATGATTCCCGGTTAACCACCCGATACGACATACTTGGCAATACTTACAATTGCTTTAATATGGTTTCCGATAACGGTGGAAGTCCGTCAACACTTACTAATCCTGCAAAAAGAATACTATCCCTGTGCAGATTGTTCGGCTAGAGATTCAGAAGTGATGTTCAATCATTTTCTATCTGTACTAATGTACTCGTACCGGACTCTCACCATCTCCGACTCGCTTTGCCTTTCGAAAATAATCTACTCTCTTCGTCAATATCTTTATTTATATACTATTTATTCTAATAAGGCGATTATACGGTCAAACTCTTGATTTTGTCAAGACTTAGTCGTACAGATTGATTTATTTTTCAAATTAACGTATTATAATATATAATTATAATACGTTTCTCTTCTGGTAAATGTTATAAAAATCTATGGCCAGTCAGCAGACGCGGAAAATGGCTATTTTATGGAGGACTAGTGACATGAATTACAATAATCTTACCCTGCTAACCGATTTATATGAACTTACAATGATGCAGGGATATTACAAAAATGCAACCTGCAACGATACTGTTATCTTTGATATGTTTTACCGAAATAACCCCTTAGATAGTGGTTATTCTATCATTGCTGGATTAGATCAGGTGATTGACTATATTAAAAATCTTCATTTTTCAGAAGAAGATATTGCCTATCTCGGAACATTAGGAATATTTGATCATGATTTTCTTGCTTATTTAAAAGATTTCAAATTTTCAGGTGATATTTATTCGATTCCTGAAGGTACCGTTATCTTTCCAAGAGAACCCCTCGTAAAAGTAATAGCTCCTATCATGGAAGCTCAACTTGTGGAAACAGCTATCTTAAATATCATAAATCACCAGAGTCTTATCGCGACAAAAACTGCACGCGTTGTACATGCAGCACGGGGTGACGGGATTATGGAATTTGGCTTACGCCGCGCACAAGGACCTGATGCTGGGATTTATGGTGCACGAGCAGCAATGATAGGTGGCTGTATCGGTACAAGTAATGTGCTTGCTGGAAAAATGTTTGATGTTCCAGTAAGAGGCACACATGCTCACAGTTGGATTATGAGTTTTCCTGATGAATATACCGCTTTCAAGACCTATGCTGATTTATATCCTTCGGCTTGTATTTTACTAGTAGATACTTATGATTCTCTTAAATCTGGCGTACCAAATGCTATTCGTGTTTTTAGCGAAATGCGCGAAGCTGGCATCCCTCTTACTTTTTATGGAATTCGCCTAGATAGCGGTGATCTTGCTTATTTATCCAAAAAAGCAAGAATTATGCTTGATGAGGCAGGTTTTTCAGATGCTGTCATCTCTGCCTCAAATGATTTGGACGAGTTTTTGATTGATAGTTTAAAAGCACAAGGTGCAACAATAACTTCTTGGGGTGTTGGGACTAACCTGATTACCTCAAAAGATTGGCCTGCATTCGGAGGTGTTTATAAATTAGCCGCTGTAATGGATAAAGACGGAACTTTTATTCCCAAAATAAAACTATCTGAAAATACTGAAAAAATAACAAACCCAGGAAATAAGACTATCTTCAGAATTTATGAAAAAGCTACTGGTAAGTTAAAGGCTGATCTCGTATGCCTAGTTGGTGAAGTTCTTAATGAAAAAGAATCCTTATTGCTTTTTGATCCTTCGGAACCCTGGAAGAAAACAAGATTACACCCCTCTTCGTATACAATACGCGAACTTCTCGTTCCTATTTTTATAAATGGAGAATGTGTTTATAACTCGCCAAAAGTAATGGAAATCAAGGAATATTGCCACCAGGAACTTGAAACGCTTTGGGAAGAAACAAGACGTCTCATTAATCCACATAGAGTTTATGTTGACTTATCAAAGAATTTGTATGATATGAAAATATCATTATTGGATGAAATGAGTCAGGACAACTGATTTATCTTATTAATCCCTTTTCCTGCCAATACTTTGTTTCTATTTCACTCCATCTAAATTTGTCGTGTACTTTTGTCATAATCATGAAGAGTACTCTTGTTTTTATACTTGGTTTAACCGAACCAGGTGTATGATTTATTTTATTTGCCAATTTTTGTACTTTTTGATTCATTTTTTTCTTTTTCTTTTCATTCATCTCATCGATTGTATTAGCAGCTACCGTAAACGGAAGCATATAGGTTCTTCCCACTGCCCACCAGATAAACTGTTCCCTGATTGCTTTCGTTGCTTTACCTGCTCCGGCTCCGGCAGTTGTAGACACCGCTATGCCGATTTTATGCCTCATATCTGGATTTGGGCGATGAGATATCCACCTGTATGCCATATGATCACAAAAAGACTTTAATTGTCCTGACATTCCCATGCAGTAATTTGGTGAATCAAGTATAATAACATCTGCTTCATCAATTGCTTCTATGATTGGCGCTATTTGTTCACGATGAGGACATAACTTTTCATCCTCCAAAATACATTTTGTACAGCCAATACACTGTCCAGTACCATTTGCCACATATTCTTTAACATCTTCTTCTGTACAACGCAGTCTCTCTAAAAGCATATGTACTAAACGATATGTGTTTTTCTTATGAGATTGTCCATGCAAAACTACTACTTTCATTTCTTTATCCTCATTTCACATATTATGAATTTTTTAAAACAACAGATTTATATTTCCATTTTCCCTGCCTGTATCGTATGATACTGGCAATCGCCGTAATTACCCATGTAAAACCAGTTGCATACCAGATACCCCACACTCCTATTATTGGGATTGCAACCAGTAATAATGGAAATATGACTCTTCCTGCTACTTCAACAGCTCCATTTACCATCGCATAAAATGAATCTCCTGCGCCATTTAACAATCCACGCGTTGTATAGATTAGTCCAAGTGGAAAATACATGGTACTGGTAATCCTTAATGCCAGGCTCCCAACCCTAATAACGGTTGCATCCTTAACAAACAACCTCATAATCCACTCCCCGCAGATCCATGCAAGAAACAACATCATAATACTAAAACCAGCTGCCAAAAGATTACTTTTATAATAGCCTCTTTTTACCCTTTCCAGCTTATTTGCACCAATGTTCTGACCTGTAAATGTAGATATTGCAGCACCTAAAGAATTAAAGGGCTGCTGCACTAACTGCTCTATCCTGTTGGTTGCCGTATAAGCAGCAACTACACTTTCTCCAAATCCATTGACCACAACCTGAAGTGCTATGCAGGATACCGCAATCAAAGAGCTTTGTGCTGCTATTGGGACTCCCAGTTTTATACTTCTCTCTATAATTTTTCTATCCATCCTAAGTTGGTCTTTTTCAATATGAAAATATGAGTTTTTCATCACTGCGAACAGCAGCAGACCAGCAGCCGCTATCACTTGCGAAATGATCGTTGCATATGCGACTCCTTTGACACCTAATCCAAATTGTCTGACAAATATCAAATCTAGAATCACATTTATAATACTTGCTATAATCAAAAAAAAGAGCGGTGACCTAGAATCACCCAATGCACGCAAAATCGCTGCTATAGCATTATATGCTGCAACGCCGAGTATTCCCGCGTTCACAATTTTCATATATATGGTAGCATCTTCTAATATAGATGCCGGCGTTCGTAATAAAACTAAAATGGGACGGGCAAATACGACGCCTGCTATACTCATGAGAATTCCAGTCACTAATGTTATGTATATTGTATTCGCAATGATTTTCTTCACGTATTCATCTTCCTTTGCACCAAAATGCTGTGCCGTTAAGATGCTAATACCAACTGCCATTCCCATGCACAATGAAAAAAAGAGAAAATTCAAAGAGGCTGTTGCCCCAACTGCTGCCAATGCGCCCGCACCTACATAGTTTCCGACAATAATAGAATCTGCCATATTATAAAATTGTTGAAATATATTTCCTATCAACATCGGAACAGAAAATTTAACGAGCAAAGAAACTTCTTTTCCTTCCGTCATATCCTGTATATAATTACTTGCCATAGCTGCCACCCTTATCTATACATAGTGTTTCATTTGATAATAACTATAACAATTTTATTTTCAGACTACTATAACACACTTCTATAAAAATATTACATTTCTATTTTTACAATATTGTAGCGCCCGCATTTTCTACTTGCCTGGCCACAAGAACCATTGCCGTTTTTGGCCCTATTTCTATCCTTTTATCAACTAGTTCTGACTCTTCGCCTACTGTATTACTTTTTTGTGCAAATGTATCAACAACAAGCTTCCACTTCATATTTTCTGCTAATTCTGGAAGCATTATAAGCTGTTTTTCCCAATAGGCATTAAAAACGGCATAAACGATATCATCCTCAGTATCTTCTACATTTCGTCCAGCAAACATGACAGCTACCAATTTGCTTTCCCAACAAAATTTTGATACCCATGGCTTGACATCATGTGTACTTATAGCTGGGAATCCCAATGAACATGATTTCATATCTCGCTTGATTACATTATGCTCATTACGAAAGCAGATCATAAACTTAAAGAATTCAAATAAATCATGATTTTTTTCTTTCTGATTCCAATCCAGCCATGCTATTTCATTGTCTTGGCAATATGCATTATTGTTACCGAATTGCGTATTTCCAAATTCATCTCCAGCAAAAAACATTGGCGTACCCCTGCTGCACATTAATGCTACACAAGCATTTTTAATCATGCGCATACGAAGTTTTAATACTTCTGCATCATCTGTATCGCCTTCAACACCGCAGTTCCAACTATATCCGTTATCATCTCCATCTGTGTTATTCCATCCATTTACTTCATTGTGCTTTTCATTATATGCGTATAAATCATATAATGTAAAACCATCATGACATGTCAGAAAATTAACAGATGCATTACGTCCTCTGATTTCATGTGGATATAGATCACTAGATCCAGTCAATCGCATGATAGCTGCCTGCGCCTTTCCATCATCACCT
Organism: uncultured Lachnospiraceae bacterium; assembly: GCA_964483155.1. Lineage (GTDB taxonomy): Bacteria > Bacillota > Clostridia > Lachnospirales > Lachnospiraceae > JAAYYM01. Next base: position 24,595 of record CAZAAC010000020.1, read on the forward strand.
CTTAAGAAACTGCGTAAGTCATCACGATATTTTCCGTTCCATTCGGCCCACCTGTTCCAAGATGGAAAAGATCCCACCTGGTATAACCCACCAGCATCCCATGCCTCTGCTATTAATTTTGTATCTCCAAGTATAGGGTCAAATGCCAGGCTCTGTAATAAAGGTGGTTTACTCATTGGCGAACCATCTTCATTTCGCCCAAGAATGGATGCAAGATCAAATCGAAAACCGTCTACACGATAATTAACGACCCAGTAGCGTAAGCATTCCAATATCATTTGTTGTACAATAGGATGATTACAATTTAATGTATTACCACAACCACTAAAATTGTAATACTGTCCATCAGGTGTCAGTAAATAGTAAATATTATTATCCACACCTTTAAATGAAAAAAATGGTCCTTTTTCATTTCCTTCCCCTGTATGATTAAATACAACATCTAAAATAACTTCAATCCCATTTTCATTTAATGTTTTAATTAAATCCTTGAGTTCATTTCCTTCATGGTTATACTCAAGCGCCGAACAATAACAAGTATTAGGAGCAAAAAAAGAAGTTGTATTATAGCCCCAACACTCATACAATTTCCTCCCATCAATTTCTCTGCTGTTATTTGTTTCATCAAATTCAAATACAGGCATCAACTCAACCGCATTAATTCCCAATTCTTTTAAATACGGAATCTTCTCTTTGACTCCTGCAAAAGTGCCGGGAAACTGAACACCAGACGAATCCGCACATGTAAATGCGTGCACATGAAGTTCATAAATAATCAAGTCTGACATGGGAAGCAATGGCTGTTTCGCATTACCCCACTCAAAATTATTTTGTACTACTCTTGCTTTATAAAAAACATTGTCTCCGATTTTCTGCCCCCATTTACTTTGACCTACTACTGCGCGTGCGTAAGGATCAAGTAAGTATTTTGTATGATCAAAGATAAGTCCTCTCTCATAATCATATGGTCCACTGATTCTATAAGCATATTCAAATTCAGCAATATTTAAATCAAAAACCATCATAGAAAAAACCTTACCAATACGGTAATTCTTTGGAAATGGAATGATTGCATAAGGAATCATTTCTGTTCTTTTAAATAGTACTAACTCTATGCCCGTGGCATTATGTGAATGAATCGTAAAGCTTACACCGTTTTGCGCTACTATTGCGCCATTAAGAGAATAGAAACCTGGACGTACCCGGAATCCGTTTACTTCCTCTAACGGTTCCAATTTTTTCATGTCCTCAGTAAAATTCTCGGTTACGTTTTCACTCATATAATAACCCCCTTATCACCAAAACCAAAAGTTAGTGTGTCTATATTGTACAATAATATAATGGTTTTCTACAAGATATTTGTAAAAGATTTGCTTATACTTATAAAGTAAAACGGAGACAATTCATTTGAACTGTCTCCGAAATCATTATTTTCTAAATATACTATACTTAAGCTTTGTCGTATGAGCCAAGTACATTTTTAATCTTATGTTCTACAATTGTTTTGATGTTTGCTCTCGCTGGTGTTAAATACTGACGAGGATCAAATGCGCTTGGATTAGCAAACATGTATTCTCTAATCCCTGCTGTAAGAGCTAATCTCAAGTCAGAGTCAATATTTATTTTACACACTGCCATGGAAGCTGCTTTTCTTAACATATCTTCTGGAATACCAATTGCATCTGCCATTTTTCCGCCATTTTTATTGATAATATCAACATACTCAGGAACAACGCTTGATGCGCCATGAAGAACGATAGGAAAAAGAGGAAGTCTCTTCTCTACTTCTTCAAGAATATCAAACTTCAACATCGGTTTTTGGCCTGGTTTAAACTTAAATGCACCGTGGCTTGTACCAATTGCAATTGCTAGTGAGTCAACACCTGTACGTGAAACAAATTCTTCTACTTCTTCAGGTCTTGTATAAGAAGCATCTTCAGCGCTTACATTTACTGCATCTTCAATACCTGCAAGTCTTCCAAGTTCACCTTCTACAACAGCACCATGCGCATGTGCATACTCAACTACCTTTTTTGTAAGAATAATATTGTCCTCAAAACTATGATGTGAACCATCAATCATAACTGATGTAAACCCACCATCAATACATGATTTACAAAGTTCGAATGTATCACCATGATCTAAATGAAGTGCAATAGGAAGTTCAGGATACTCAAGAAGAGCCGCCTCAACTAATTTTACAAGATAATTATGCTTTGCGTATTTTCTAGCGCCTGCGGAAACTTGAAGAATAATGGGAGACTTAAGTTCACCAGCTGCTTCTGTTATTCCTTGAACGATTTCCATGTTGTTAACATTGAAAGCACCGATTGCATAGCCGCCTTCGTAAGCTCTCTTAAACATTTCGGTTGTTGTTACTAATGCCATATTAATTCATCCTTTCTATTTAAAATACTCATTTTTTGTTCAAGCCCTATTATATCTCACAATTTTCTTTTTGTACACAGATTTTTAGACTAATCCTGCATTTTGTCTGATACATCCACTATGACAGCAGTTGCAGAAGTGATATCTACAGGTAGTAGTAGTTCTCTCATATCTATTAAAATATCTCTGGAATTAATCAACATTTCATCAGCATTTCCAGCATTCTCTTTTTTCATTTTATAAAGAAAATACGGTTTCTCTACTGCCTTCAGTACCAGATTGCCTTTATGCTTTTCAACTAATTTTACGATTTCTGCATTATTATATATGGCATTTTCATATACACTAAACTTAATCATACCATTCTTACCTTTAATCTCTGTTACGTATACATCTTTAGCCAATATTCTCATATAAGCAATGTCTAATAGGTTTTGCACTGGTCCTGGAATTTCTCCAAAGCGATCTGCAAGTTCCTCCATCATATCTTCTTTTTCCTGCTCGCTCTCAATACCTGCGATACGTTTATAGATATCAATTTTTTGAAACTCATTCACGATATATGTAGTAGGAATAAACGCATCCACATTTAAATCTATTGCTACAGAATACTCCTCTTCAACTTTCAATCCCTTTTTCTTTTTTACTGCCTCGTTTAGCATCTTACAATATAAATCATAGCCTACCGCTTCCATATGTCCACTCTGTTTCTCGCCTAACAGATTACCAGCGCCTCTTATTTCTAAATCTCGCATGGCGATTTTAAATCCACTACCCAGCTCAGTAAATTCTCGAATAGCCTGTAGTCTTTTTTCCGCCACCTCTTTAAGAAGCTTGTCTTTCTTATACATTAAAAATGCATATGCCGTTCTGTTAGAGCGTCCAACCCGTCCGCGCAATTGATATAATTGTGCGAGTCCCATATTATCAGAATCATGAATAATCATAGTATTTACATTTGAAATATCCAGTCCTGTCTCAATAATAGTAGTTGATACCAGTACGTCTATATCCCCATTAATAAAATCATACATGATATGTTCCAACTCATGTTCCTTCATTTGGCCGTGCGCATAAGCAATATTGACATCTGGCACTAATTTTTGTATAACGGCTGTCATGTCGGCAATTGTACTAATACGATTATATACATAAAATACCTGTCCACCACGCGATAATTCGCGGCAAATCGCCTCACGCACCATCTCCTCATTATACTCCATTACAAATGTCTGAATTGGCATTCTATCTAAAGGTGCTTCCTCCAGCACGCTCATATCACGAATGCCTACAAGACTCATATGCAGAGTTCTTGGAATCGGCGTTGCGGTTAAGGTTAACACGTCAACGCTCTCTTTTAACTTCTTGATTTTTTCTTTATGTCTCACGCCAAATCTCTGCTCTTCATCAATAATTAACAATCCTAAATCTTTAAATCCAATATCTGCGGAAACCACACGGTGTGTTCCTATTACAATATCAACAAGCCCTTTTTTTAAATTACTCACGGTTTTCTTCTGTTCCGTCGGGGTCCTGAATCGAGATAGCAACTCTATCTTGACAGGATAGTCCTTCATACGCTGCACAAAGGTATTATAGTGCTGTTGCGCAAGAATTGTTGTTGGTACCAAATAGACCACCTGCTTGCCATCCTGGACGGCTTTAAATGCTGCACGAATTGCTATTTCGGTTTTTCCATAACCAACATCTCCGCATATTAGTCGATCCATGATTCTCCTGCTTTCCATGTCTCGCTTTGTTGCTTCTATTGCCAGCAATTGATCTTCTGTCTCCTCAAAAGGAAATAATTCTTCAAACTCACTCTGCCATACTGTGTCTTGACTAAACAAATATCCATTTTTTTCATTTCGCGCAGCATAAAGCTCTACAAGATCAGTCGCTATCACATCGACTGCTGTCTTGACACGGGCTTTTGTCTTTACCCACTCAGAACTGCCTAATTTATTCAATTTTGGTTTTCTTGCATCCTTCGATGCATATTTTTGGATAACATGCAGGCCAGTAGCAGGAATATACAAATTTCCATTATTGCTGTATTCAATTTTGATATAGTCCTTAGTAATCTTATCTATGACTACTTGCTCAATTCCTCTATAAATGCCAAGGCCATGATTCTCATGTACAACATAATCTCCTACTGACAATTCCATAAAGCTCTGTATTTTTTGGCCTTCATATGTTTTTCTTTTTTTACGCTTCTTCTTTTCTACAGTAAAAATATCACTCTCAGATATTACGACAAATTTAATGAGTGGATACTCATATCCCTGTCCGATTCTTCCATACATTACCATAATTTCACCCGGCTTGACCTCGTGATCTCTGTCTTCTGTATAGAAGCTACTTAATTCATACTCCACTAAGTCTGCGGCCAGTCTTTTGGCCCTCGTCCTAGAACCAGATAGCAATATTACTCGATAACTGCTTTTCTTATATCTTTTTAAATCAGCTATTAAGGCTTCAAAACTATTATTATATGAATTCATCGCCTTTGTTGTAATAACATATTTTGCTTCTGATTTATACAAGCCTTGCTGCGCTGGTAATATAGAAAGCGCCACTGCTTTTCCTCGTGCCAGTTTTGTAAAAATTTCTTCTTTTGAATATAAAATATTCATCTGCCCAGGAAGTAAATAGCCTTTCAATAAACGGTTTTCCATGCTCTCTCTGAATTCAAGCTCTACGGTTTTACTCTTATCTAAAAGTCTACCTGGCTCATCCATAAAAACAATTGTTTCCTGACTTGAAAAATAATCTATAAATGAAACATGTTTCTTATAAAAGTAGTCTAAATAGCTCTCAATATTACAAACTCCTGAAAGCTCCAAAAGCTGCTCACAAATCCCCGAAGCTATTTGCTTCATACGATGTGCTTCTTCCGTCTTAAACTCTTTCCGCAATTGTTCTGATGCTTCTTTTGCACTTTTCTCTATATATTTTACACCTTCCGCAATCTCATCATATGATAGAATTGTTTCCGTTGCTGGATATATTACAACTCTTTGCATTAACTTTGGATTTTCTTTTTCTTTATCCTGTGAGGCTGCTTTTGAATATTCACTCTCACTTTCCATTTCCTCCCCGACCTCTACCGATCGCTGACTAAGCACATCGAACATGCGGATGGAATCGACTTCATCTCCCCAAAGTTCTATTCTTATGGGATTATCCTCTGTTAAAAGAAATAAATCGACAATACCTCCCCTGATTGCAAACTGTCCACTTACCTCTACCTGATCTGTTTTCTCATAGCCAAGTGTAATTAATTTTATTGCTAATTCAGATAAATCCAGGCTGTCGCCTTTTTTAAGTTCAAAAATATGCTCTTTAATACGTTCAAAAGGAACAATATGTTCCATAAAAGCATCAATAGTTGTTATGATCGTCACCGGCTTATCAAGTAAAAGTGCTTTCAAGCAATTAATTCTTTGCTTTGTAATCAGATTACCATGTATATCTGCCTGATAAAAAATCAAATCCTTCGCTGGATATAACGCTACCCTTTTATCATAAAACCTGTAATCATCATAAATCTCTTTCGCCCTTATATCATTAAAAGTAACGATGATTTTATGTTTAAAACCATCGCTAAGTCCATATATCATATGCAGCTTCTGTGAGTCAACACACCCAGAAACTTCTATAATTCCTTTGTTTTTTTTAAGTTTCTCTCTAATTGTCTCAAATTCCGCTAATTGTTCTAGAGGACTGCGTAATGCCTCCACAAAATCACCTTACTCTTCCTTTTTTTTCTTATTA
>CAZAAC010000020.1:30772-44969 GCA_964483155.1 uncultured Lachnospiraceae bacterium
TTCCTACATGAGATGAGGATATTGACTGCCATGTATATTTTTTTCTTATTAAATATATTCATTGCTTCTTCTATACCTGAAGTTAAAATACACCTAACTGCTTCTGTGGCATTTATAATAGCCTCGTCAATAGTCTCACGCTCTGTCTTTGAAAAATGGCCTAACACATAATCGGCTAAATCATATCCTTTTGGTTTTTCTCCTACTCCAATTCTTACTCTCATAAATTGGTTGGTTCCAAGTTGTGCTATGATACTCTTTAACCCATTATGACCTCCATCTGTTCCTTTTGGACGCACACGAATCTGTCCTAAATCCAGACTGACATCATCATAAATCACAATCAGCTGTGAGGAAGAATCAATTTTATAGTACTCTACTATCTCTCTTGCACTCTCACCGCTAAGATTCATATACGTCTGTGGCATTGCAAGTATTACTTTTTCGCCCTCAATAGAGCCTTTACCGCATAAAGCTTTATGCCTATCATAACCAATATTAATATTATATTTGTCAGATAATAACTCTATTGTATCAAAACCGATATTATGTCGTGTATTCTTGTATTCTCTTTTTGGATTACCAAGGCCTATTATAATATACATATCTTACTCCTGTTTTAATAGTATCTGGCTTACATTTTACGGTTTGAATTACTATATTTCTTATTTCTCAGCGTTTAGTATAGCATGAGTTACCCCTTATCTACAAGAATACATTTTGACAACTTAAAAAACCATGGAAAACTCTATGCCTTCCATGGTTGCCTCTTGATATTCTTATTCACTTGTTAGATTTTTAGCCTCTTCAAGAAGTGCTTTTTCATAACTTTCTAGAATGATTCTTTGAATGATTTCTCTCGTTCCGGAATTAATGGGGTGTGCAATATCTCGATATTCTCCGTCAGAAGCTTTTCTACTAGGCATAGCAATAAATAGTCCTTTTTCACCTTCAATTACTTTAATATCATGTACGACAAATTCATCATCCAATGTAATTGAAACAACAGCTTTCATTTTTCCTTCCTTAGCAACTTTTCTCACTCGCACATCTGTAATTTTCATTCTGCCTTCTCCCTTCCCTGCCAGTGGGTCTACACACCACTGAATTCAAAAATCGTTATCAAACCCTCTCTCTCAACCTATAATACATATCTTTCGTTCATTTCTAATACGATTTTTATATCATCCTCGCCACAATAATATGAATTAGCTCTAATAGTATCGCGGCTCTCAACAATGCAATTTTCTATATGTGTATTGTCACCAATATAAACATCATTCAATACAATAGAATTTTTTATAAAACAATTATTTCCCACAAAAACTTTCTTAAATATAATAGAGTCTTCTACGGTACCATTCATAATGCATCCGCTGGAAATTAAACTGTTTCTAATATTTGATCCTACATTATACTTTGCTGGTGGTAGATCATCCACCTTGGAATAAATGTCTGGATATTGTTTGAAAAAATAATCTCTAATCTCTGGCTTTAAAAAATCCATATTGGTTCTGAAGTAATCCTCAACGGAAGCAATATTGCTCCAATACTCTTCTATCTTATATGCATAAATTCTTTTCATATTTTTATATCGAATCAAGACATCTCTGACAAAATCATGTCGATCCTCTTCCGCACACTTTTCTATCAACTCTATAAGTTGTCTCCTTCTAATCACATAAATGCCGCATGAAATTGTATTAGAACGCGCAACCATTGGTTTTTCTTCAAACTCTTCAATTCTGCATTCCTCGTTCATTTTTATAATGCCAAATCTTTCAACGTCTTCACCTGCATTTACGTCTTTGCATGCAACAGTAATATCCGCTTTCTTTTCAATATGATATTCCAGTATCTTATTGTAATCCATCTTATAGATTCCATCACCCGACGTGATTACCACATATGGCTCATGAGAACTTTTTAAAAAATTTAAATTTTGAAAAATTGCATCTGCAGTTCCACGATACCACGAGCTATTTTCCTGCGTCACAGTAGGCGTAAATACAAAAAGTCCTCCTTGCTTACGACCAAAATCCCACCATTTTGATGAACTGAGGTGCTCATTTAAGCTTCTTGCGTTATATTGTGTAAATACTGCTACTCTCTGAATATGAGAATTGCTCATATTGCTTAACGAAAAATCTATGCTTCTATAACTTCCTGCCACAGGCATAGCTGAAATAGCCCTTTTCTTAGAAAGTTCTTTCATCCTAAAACTGTTGCCGCCTGCCAAAATAATACCGATTGCTCTCATTATTCTCCACCTGCCTTAACCAATGATTTTCCACTCTCTAGCCTTCTGTTTACATAATCTGTTATCTCTGTTTTGCCTGCTATTACAGTGTTTTTGCCGATGCTGACTCCCATTGGAATAATTGAGTTTTCCCCGACAGCTACGATACCATTTGTATAAATATTGGGATCTGTTTCATTTGTAACTTCATCGCCAAATCCCAGCATTGCTCCATCACCAATCACAGTGTTTTCTGCAATAATAGCCTTATTTATTTCTGCATTATCTCCAATTACAGCTTCATTCATAATAATTGAGTCGCGTACTATAGCGTTCTTTCCTATTGTAACTCCACAACCGATAACAGAATTATAAACTTTGCCATATATACTGGAACCTTCTCCAATGATACTTCTTTCAACGACACTTTCCCCAGAAATATATTGCGGTGGAAGAATACTACTTCTAGTATAAATTTTCCAGTATTCTTCATACAAATTGAATTCCGGAATAATATCTATCAACTCCATATTAGCCTCCCAATATGAATTAAGCGTTCCAACATCCTTCCAATAGCCGTTATATTCATACGCAAATAGGGCTCCGCCGTTTTCATGACAATAAGGAATCACATGCTTTCCAAAGTCAAGTGCCGGCTGCTCTGCATTTGCAATCAAAGCTTTCTTTAATACTTTCCAACTAAAAATATAAATACCCATAGATGCCAGATTGCTTCTGGGATTCTCTGGTTTTTCTTCAAACTCCAATATTTTTCTATCCTCATCGGTAATTACAATACCAAAACGCTTTGCTTCCTCCAAAGGAACCGGCATTGCTGCTATGGAAACATCAGCATTATTAGCTTTGTGAAAATCGAGCATAACTTCATAATCCATCTTATATATATGATCTCCTGAAAGGATAAGCACATAATCTGGATTAAAAGTCTCCATGTAATCAATATTCTGGTAAATAGCATTTGCTGTACCAGTATACCATTCGCTATTTCCCGATTTTTCATATGGGGGAAGAATTGTTACGCCACCAATATTACGATCCAAATCCCATGGGATTCCGATTCCTATATGAGTGTTTAAACGAAGAGGCTGATACTGAGTCAATACACCTACCGTATCAACGCCTGAATTAATACAATTGCTGAGCGGAAAGTCAATAATTCTATATTTCCCGCCAAAAGATACAGCCGGTTTTGCTACCTTAGACGTAAGAACTCCAAGTCTGCTACCTTGACCTCCTGCAAGTAACATTGCTATCATTTCTTTCTTAATCACGCTATCACCTCTTGCATAGTTTTCTAGTGAAATAATTATATCATACTTTTTCATTACCGTGAACATTTTTTACAATTTTTTGCGGTATTATTTTTGAATTATATAGCATTTTACTAAAAAATTTTTTTGGTGGCTACCAATTCAGTTTACTCCATATATAGTAGTGCGTACTGTAATTTTGCTATTGTTTTTTTCAAATATACGGGTATAATGTAACTAATCAAAACATTCTTGCTATTTTATGTTCCTTCATTTTTTTAGTTGCTGGATTTTTGAGAAAATATCTTAAATAATTTATTAGGAAGTGCTGATATGTATCAAATTGATTTTAATACACCCATTCATATTCATTTTATTGGTATTGGTGGCATTAGTATGAGCGGTCTTGCTGAAATTCTTCTAAAAGAAGGTTTCTATATTTCAGGCTCTGATTCTAATGTTTCAAAATTGACAGAAGATCTTGAGCAAAAAGGAATTAAACTATATTATGGACAAAGAGCCGCAAATATTCAAGATAACATAGATTTAGTAGTATATACGGCCGCCATAAGAAGTGACAATCTCGAGCTTTCTGAAGTAATAAGACGTAATATTCCACACATTACCAGAGCCGAGTTACTTGGTCAGATCATGAAAAACTATGAACTCCCGATTGCCGTTTCTGGTACACATGGCAAAACGACTACTACTTCTATGATATCCCAGATTCTTCTTGGTGCAGACGCAGATCCTACACTATCAATAGGAGGTGTGCTAAAAGCATTAAACGGGAATATTCGTGTTGGTGGTTCTAAGCTTTTTGTAACTGAAGCATGTGAGTATACTAATAGTTTTCTAAGTTTTTTTCCGAAAATTAGCATCATTTTAAATATAGAAGAAGACCATATGGATTTTTTTAAAGATATTTTTGAGATACGTAACTCTTTTCGTCGTTTCGCAGAATTACTGCCTGCTGATGGTACACTTATCATAAATACGGATATCGATGATTATGAAGAATTAATTGAAGGATTGTCCTGTAATATCATTACATTCGGGCTTCAACATAAGGCTGATTATTCGGCTGAAAATATAATTTTTGATACCAATGCTTGTGCTACTTTTAATTTAATCCATAACAATAAATCAATAGACAGCTTTACTTTACAGGTTCCAGGAATACATAATGTATCAAATTCTTTAGCAGCTATTGCTTTGGCAGACTTACTTCTCATTGATTTGGATACTATTAAAAAATCTTTGTATGTTTTTTCAGGCACCATACGACGTTTTGAATATAAAGGCTGTATAGGCGGTGTAACCATAATAGATGATTACGCACATCATCCTACAGAAATTGCTGCCACACTATCTGCAGCTAAAAATTATCCTCACGAAACCACTTGGTGTGTATTCCAACCACATACTTATACTAGAACAAAGGCTTTTTTGAATGATTTTGCCAATTCTTTATCCTTAGCTGATAAGGTTGTTTTGACTGATATCTATGCTGCCAGAGAATCTGATACATTAGGTGTCAGCTCCAAAGATTTGCTTCGTGAATTGCATAAATTGAATGTTGAAGCTTACTATTTTCCTTCTTTTGATGAAATTGAAAATTTTTTATTAGAAAATTGTATTCACGGAGATTTGTTAATAACTATGGGAGCCGGAGACGTCGTTAAAATCGGCGAAAGTTTACTTGGCAAATAATCTGTCCACATTATCCACATCTTTTGAGAATTTATTTTGAAATCAGATGTGGATTTTATATTTACATAATACTTTCTCAGATTTTACAATTTCTTATTAAACACTAGGTTTCTTATATCAACATAAAGAATTAACATTTTTTTGTCCACACTTTTCACATTATCCACATTATCGGAAACCCGCTAAAAATGCGGACTTTTCAGCAAATTTAGTGTTTCTTTTTTTGAAACGTTGTGCTATAATTCATCTTACTTGAGTTGGTTCTCAAATGCCTTTGAGAGGGGCAATGAGTTTAAATATTAGAATTGGGTGAGTGAGAAAATGAGTCAAATAACGCTTTACAGTGATTGCAATATTGATGCCACAATTGTTTCAAATAAATTCATAGATGACTATATGCAGAGTGCAAATGATGCACAGATAAAAATATATCTATATTTACTTAGATGTATGTCTGCCAATATGCCTATTTCCGTATCACTTATTGCGGACTGTTTTAATTATACTGAGAAAGACGTTATTCGCGCTTTAAAATTCTGGGAAAAATCTAAGTTACTCTCTTTGGATTTTGATAATTCAAAAAATCTGGTTGGTATCAAGCTTCATGATTTAAATTCTACCGAAAATTCAACTACGAATTCTTTTCGTGAAGATCATTTACCTATAGCTGTTCTTGTTGAGAAACCGGTTTCATCGCAAAAGGACAATATATTCCATCTGCCTTCAAAACCTGATTATTCTTTAGATAGACTGGCGGAATTTAAAGAAAAAGATGATATTGCACAATTGCTTTTTATTGCTGAACAGTATATTGGCAAAACACTTAGTAGCACTGAGATTTCTACTTTGTTATTTATGTATGATTCTTTACATTTTTCGACTGATTTAATTGAATATTTGATTGAATATTGTGTTAATAATAAAAAGAAAAGTATGCGATATATGGAAACCGTAGCTATATCCTGGGCAGAATCAGGCATTTCAACTGTAGAAGAAGCTAAAGAAAATGTAGGACTTTATCGCAAAGAAGTTTATGAGATATTAAAGGCACTTGGCCTTTCTGGCAGAAATCCCGTCGAACCCGAAATGGTTTTTATCAAAAAATGGACTGATATTTATGGGTTTGATACAGAGATTATCATAGAAGCATGCAATCGCACTATGAAAACCACACATACTGCAAGTTTTGAATATGCCGACTCTATTCTGGCTAGTTGGAAACAAAATAATGTTAAACATTATAATGATATTAAGGTTTTAGATGAAAAGTTTAAGATAGCAAAACAAAACAGTTCTTTACCTAAATCACCAGCAGGTTCAAATGTTTTAAATACAAATAATAAATTTAATAATTTTAATCAACGTTCCTATGATTTCTCTGAACTAGAAAAGGAAATCCTCAGCAACTGACCTGTTTTCAATATATGGAGGGTGATTATGGCACTCACGAATACACAGTACAATGTTATATTTAGAGATTATGAAGATGCGCAGTTACAAAACAGACATTTACTTGAAGAACATAAAGAAGAAGTATATGATCTTATCCCAGAATATAAAGATATAGATTCTTTAATTGCACAAGTTTCTCTTGAACATGGTAAGCGCTATGTATCTGGAGACGAAAATGCTTTGTCTGAGATGCGTGAAGAACTGACACGATTAACTGGACGAAAAAATCAGTTGCTTAACGAATATGGGTTCCCATCAGACTACTTGTCTCTTGGTTATAAGTGTGAACTTTGCAAGGATACTGGGTATGTGGATGGAAAAAAATGCTATTGTTTAGAGCAGGCAATCATCAGTATGCTTTATACACAGTCAAACATAAAATCTGTTTTGGAAAAAGAGAACTTTGACAATTTCTCTTATGAGTATTATAATCAGACCGAAGCCGTACAAATAAAGAAAATTGTAGATGAGAGTAAAAGTTATATTGCACACTTCGATCGTGATTACCGTAACCTCTTTTTTTATGGTAATGTAGGCGTAGGCAAAACTTTTTTAACCAATTGTATTGCAAAAGAATTATTAGAAAGCGGTCATTCTGTGATTTATTTTACAGCATTTCAACTTTTTGATGTACTTGCAAAGCATACTTTTCGACCTTATAATTCTTTGGCTGATAACGAAAGTATCTATGACCATGTTTTTAATTGTGATTTACTAATTATTGATGATTTAGGAACAGAGACAACTAATTCTTTTGTTTCTTCACAATTATTTTTGATTCTAAATGAACGTTACTTAAGAAAGAAATCAACGATTATTTCTACTAATCTTTCTTTAGAAAATGTAGCAAAACAATATTCAGAAAGAACTTTTTCTAGAATATCTGGCTATTATCAAATATTTAAATTTGATGTACAAGATATTCGACTAAAGAAAAAACTGAAAAGTAATCAGTGAAAGAGAGGAACCATTTATGCCCATTCGCGAGGAAAAGCGTAACCTTGAAACGATTCCTGTAGGATCTCTTGGCATGATTCCACTAGAAGGGTGTAAAGCCCTTGGTGAGAAAATTGACAAGTATCTTGTAGCCTGGAGAATAGAAAGAAAGAATGAACACAAATCAAATCTTGCATTTTCCGGCTATCAAAGAGACACTTACATTTTAGATGCTCAGGTTTCCAGATTTGGAACTGGCGAAGCAAAAGGTATTATTAACGAATCCGTTCGCGGTACAGATTTGTATTTACTGGTAGATGTTGGTAATTATAGTTTGACCTATTCACTATGTGGACATGAGAATCACATGTCTCCTGATGACCATTATCAAGATCTAAAACGAGTAATTGCAGCTGTCGGTGGCAAGGCAAGAAGGATTACAGTTATTATGCCTTTTCTTTATGAAAGCAGACAGCATAAACGTAGTGCCAGAGAATCTCTTGACTGCGCAATCGCTTTGCAGGAATTAGTTCATATGGGTGTTGACAATATTATTACCTTTGATGCACACGATGTTAGAGTACAGAATGCGATTCCCTTACATGGCTTTGAAACAGTCCAACCTGCTTATCAGTTTGTAAAAGGATTACTTAGAAATATTCCAAATATTATTCTCGATTCTGATCATATGATGGTGGTCAGTCCTGATGAAGGCGGCATGAGCCGTGCGATTTATATTGCTAACGTACTTGGCCTTGATATGGGCATGTTTTACAAGAGAAGAGATTATACAAAAATTGTAAACGGTCATAATCCTATTCTTTCGCATGAGTTTCTTGGTAGTTCGATTGAAGGCAAAGATGTACTTGTTGTAGATGATATGATTTCTTCAGGTGAGAGTGTACTTGATGTTGCAAGACAATTAAAAAATCGAAATGCTGGACGCATCTTTATTGCATCTACGTTTGGACTTTTTACAAATGGTCTTCAGAAATTTGATGTGGCGTACGAGGCTGGATTATTTGACAAAATTCTGACTACAAATTTAATTTACCAAACACCGGAATTATTGGAAAAACCTTATTATATTAATTGTGATATGAGTAAATATATTGCATATCTGATTGATACATTAAATCATGATACTTCTATCAGCGATCTTCTAAATCCAAGTAAGCGCATTCAGTCATTAGTAGCTTCTTATAATGAAAATAATATGTAGTAAAAGCGATGCATTGTTTCATACAAATGCATCGCTTTTTTTATTTGTTACTATTTCATTCTGCAATTTAGCTGTTTAAATATTTTTCCTGCTCTTCCGTTAATTGATCAATATATTTGCCAAGAAACGCAAGTTTTCGAATAGCTACATCGTTATCAACTTCTCTAGGTACATCAATTAGTTTCTCTGTTAATTCATTCTCGTGCTCCACAAGATACTTTGCGCTGAGCGCTTGAATTGCAAAACTCATATCCATAATCTCTGCTGGATGACCATCTCCCGCTGCCAAATTCACAAGGCGACCTTCAGCAAGAATAAATATCCATTGTCCAGTAGGGAGCTTATAACCCCGAATATTCTTTCTCATTTCACGTGTTTCTGTTGCAATCTCACGAAGACCTGCCATATCAATCTCGCAGTCAAAATGTCCTGCATTACATAAAATTGCGCCGTCCTTCATTGCTGCAAAATCCTCTGCATCAATTACTTTATCGCAACCCGTTACTGTTATAAAAAAGTCTCCAACTTTAGCTGCCTCTATCATGGGCATAACATCGAATCCATCCATTACTGCTTCTATTGCTTTTACAGGATCAATTTCTGTTACAATAACACGTGCGCCGAGGCCTTTTGCTCTCATTGCCACGCCCTTACCACACCAACCATAACCTGCTACAACTACCATCTTCCCTGCTACTATTAAGTTTGTTGTTCTATTTATCCCGTCCCATACAGACTGTCCCGTACCATAGCGGTTATCAAAAAAATGTTTGCAGTCGGCATTATTTACTTTTACCATTGGAAACTTTAATGCTTTATTTCTATTCATTGCCTCTAGTCTAATAATACCAGTTGTTGTCTCTTCACATCCTCCAATAACATTAGGAATTAAGTCTACAAACTCTGTATGCATCATATTAACCAAATCGCCGCCGTCATCAATGATGATATTAGGACCCACTTTTAGCACATTACGAATATGCCTATCATATTCATCTGGTGTACAATCATACCATGCATGCACCTCTAATCCTGCTGATACAAGTGCAGCAGCCACATCATCTTGTGTAGATAAAGGATTTGAACCTGTGATATACATCTCTGCCCCACCTGCAGCCAGTACCTTGCACAAATATGCTGTCTTTGCTTCTAAGTGTACAGATAGAGCTACCTTTTTACCTTTAAAAGGCTTTGTTTCCGTAAATTCCTTTTCCAAAGTCCTAAGCAAGTCACAGTTTCTCTTGACCCATTCAATCTTTCTCTCACCCGCTTCGGCTAAGTTAATGTCTCTGATTTCACTACTCATATTATATTCCTCCATTAATTAGTCAGTCGAATTTTTATTAGAGTGATGGTCGTCTGCTCTATCATCACAATTTACTACAAGATAAATTTTATCACACATTTAACTCTATAATCAAGTTTTCCTTATGGTTTCCTTGTTTTTAATGTAATATAAGTAATTTTACAATTTCATAACCAGATAGATACCCTATAATTCCCAGAAAAAGAGTACTTAAAATATAAACAAGCGCATTGCGCTCTTTGTTTCTCTGAAAGAGGTTAATGCCTTCATACATAAATGTTGAAAAAGTCGTGTATGCTCCCAAAAAGCCATCGCCTAAAAGAAGATAAGTTCTATTTTTTACATCAATGCTTGTCAGCATTCCAAGAAGTATCGCGCCTGTAATATTAATTAAAAATGTTCCTGTCGGAAAAACTGTTTTAGATTTTTGGGATATCATTTTTCCTAATTGAAATCTACATAGTCCCCCAAACATTCCCCCGATACCAACTAAAATCAAGTTCAACTAATCCACATCTCCTTCTTGTTCGATTATATTTTTAATCTTTTCTTTTTTATTCAATAATTTAACGTTTACTTCACGAGCAAGTATTATGCCCACATATGCTGCTCCGAGCCCAAGCAGGATGCTCGCAGTCATATATAAAACTGCAGAAAAGAAATCACCATTTTTTATTAGACTACCTATTTCTTTACATAGCGTTGAAAATGTAGTAAAAGCACCTAGAATACCCGTCGTTATACCAAGGCGAAGAATAGCGTCTTCAAATACAATCATTAATATAAAAGCCATTAAAAAGGCTCCCAGAACATTTATAAAAAGAGTATTAAGTGGAATAATTTCATAATAATTATGTATTTGTATGTTTTTAATCAAATATCGTAATACGGCTCCCATAAAACTGCCACCACCAATATAAATATATTTGCGCATAAATCCTACTTTCTGTCCATACCATAAACAAAAAAACCGATTACTCTACTTAAACAAGTAGAAGTCATCAGCTTTAAAGCACTTCGGCTAACGCCTTTGATAACATTTTATTTCTGTTTTATATAATATCATATATTAAATTCCCATTCAATAGCGAACCTGCTCATAATATAAAGTGAAATAGATACTCTTGTCTTTTTTTCTATACCTTTCTTACTTTTTTTATGATAAAATTCTTATTGGGTGAGATAAAAATGAAGCAACATAATAGATTACTTATACTCATAATTTTCTTTCTGCTATGCGCTATTATAATAGTCGCATTATTGTTAGTGGTAAATAATATTTCTCCAATAGCAAGCAAGACCTCTAAACCAAATAAAATTGCTATAGTCGCAACAGAACCTGACTCTCCTACCGCAAAAACAGAAACTGTTTCTGAAAACCCAGGTATAAGCTATACGATAGAAGTGAATCGAATATCAGATAATATTTCTTTATCAAATATAATCTCTGAGAATACCACTAAAAAAGAGATCCCTATGCCTGACAGAGTTCTTTATCAAACAGGATTTTTTTATGAATCTTTATCAGATTCCATTAAGTCACGAATAACAGGCATTTCTTATCCTGTCGAAAACAGTACTATCACTTATGAAGATCTTCGCTATGTTAGTGTACTCCACTATGACTTTAATGGCAAAGTGTGTGAAGGTGAACTCCTATGCTCCAAGGACATTGCTGAGGATTTGGTGGAAATATTCTATGACTTATATTTAGCTGCATATCCCATCGAAAAAATTTGTTTCGTTGACGAATATGGTGGAGATGACACGCTCTCTATGTTAGATAACAATACTTCTTCTTTTAACTATCGTGTGGTGGAAGGTTCCACGACATTATCAATGCATGCTCTTGGACTCGCAATCGACATTAATCCTTTTTATAATCCCTATGTTACTTATCCAGGCAATGTAGAATGCATTTCGCCACCCGGTTCCGAGCTCTATGCAAATCGCAACGAAGATTTTATTGCAAAAATTTCACATGATGATTTATGTTACAAATTATTTCTAGAGCATGGGTTTACCTGGGGCGGAGACTGGATTCACTCAAAAGACTATCAGCATTTTCAAAAAAAATAGTATTATTTTTTAATATTTCTTGCTCGACCATTAATTTTGGTATATGATAATAACGGTGTGTTCGAAACCATCCACACCAATGCAATTTTTTTGCTAAAAAACAAAACTAGGAGAACAAAATATGAAAAACAAAAAAGTGCTTTATCTTACACAAGCAGCTGCTATTGCTGCGATCTATGTTGTGCTTACTTTTTTAGCCAACGCCTTTGGACTTGCCAATCATGCTATACAGGTACGCTTTTCTGAAGCATTAACTATTCTTCCTTATTTTACACCTGTTGCCATACCCGGACTATTTGTTGGCTGTATCATCAGCAATATTCTTACAGGATGTATGCCCCTTGATGTTGTATTCGGCAGCCTTGCTACACTAATTGGTGCAATAGGAACTTATGGTATTCGTCAATTATCAAATTGTCTTCCAACTACAAAAAGGTCTTCTTTAAAATGGCTTGCACCTTTGCCACCTATTATAGCAAATACTATAATCGTGCCACAGGTTCTTGCTTATGTCTATAAATTTGAAGGCTCTATTCTATATTTTATGTTGACAGTAGGTATTGGGGAATTAGTATCCTGTGGTTTTCTAGGTATGCTACTATTACTATCTTTAAAAAAATATGAATCTAGATTATTCACATAAAAAAAAGATTCAAATGCGCCTTAGTTTTCTAAGAAGCAAATGAATCTTTCCCTGATTAGATATATGAACAGAATTCAATATCTCAAAATAATTAATTATTTGACTGTTTTTTAGATAAAACATCAAATATTACTGCCGCAAGCAATACCATACCTTTGACTACTTTTTGCCAGTTTGCATCGACGCCCATAATACTCATACCTAAGTTGATAATACCCATGAGAAGCGCACCGACAACTACACCACTTGTACTTCCAATACCGCCATATGCACTTGCACCACCAATAAAGCAGGCTCCAATTGCATCCATTTCGTAGTTCGTTCCAGCTGTTGGATTAGCTGAGTTCAAGCGTGCTGCTGTAACAAGACCTGCAACGGCAGCAAGAAATGACATATTCAAATATGCAGCAAACAAAATTCTATTTGTATTGATACCCGAAAGCTTTGTCGCTTTTTCATTTCCACCAACCGCATAGAAGTGACGACCAATAACTGTCTTCTGTGTGATATATGTATAAATAAGAATGACTGCTGCAATCCAAATCAATATAAAAGGAATTCCTTTATACAAAGCTAGTTTAAATGTGAACCAAAGTATAGCTGCACAAATAACAACTGCTTTGAAAACCATGCTTGACATTTTTTCAACTTCATATCCCTTTTTTGCTTTAATGATACGTCCACGCAATTGTGAAAAGATATATATAATACATGCTACAATACCAACCAAAATACATGTATAATTTGCTGTAGTACCACCCATGAAATCAGGAACATAACCATTAAATATTGCTAAGTAGTTTTCTGGAAATGGTGCCAGTGTAAGGCCCTGCAATATAACATTAGAGAATCCTCTCCATATTAACATACCTGCAAGTGTAACAATAAAAGATGGAATACGAACATAAGCAATCCAGAAGCCCTGCCAAATACCAATGAGAACACCCATGAGAATCATCACAGGAATTGCTAACGCTGGACTGACGCCTCTTTGAATCATTAAGCTTCCGCCTGCAGCACCTGATATACAAACGACACAGCCAACCGAAAGATCGATATTACCTCCTGTTAAGATACAAAGCAACATACCTGTCGCAAGAATAAATACATATGCATTTTGCGAAATCAAGTTGTTGACATTTTGTGGTAAAATCATTTTGCCGCCTGTTGCAACTGAGAAAAAGATTACAACCGCAAGCAATGCAAAAATCATTGCATTTTTTTTCAAAACACCTGCTACTTTTTCCATTGTCTATTCTCCTTTACTTGATCTCAAAATATGGGACATAATTACTTCCTGTGTTGCTTCTTCCCTACTCAGTTCACCTACCATCTT
>CAZAAC010000021.1:0-43866 GCA_964483155.1 uncultured Lachnospiraceae bacterium
AAGGAATGATCAACAGTAAAGTCTGTCAATTCACTCTGATTTATCTATATTTACACAAAAGACTTGTGCTAATATTTCTAAAGTAGTATAATTAATTTAGAGGATTAGGCAATTTTATTGTAAAATAGTAGTTTACAAAGGGATCGTTATCACACGGAGGTGATTTATGTGAGTGTGGAAGCAACAAGTAATATTACAATGAACGTCTCAATGACAAATACGACAGCAATGCCAAATGTGAATGTAAATGCTCAAAAGGCAAAAGCATTAGCGAAAACAGAAAATGGGATTAATACGGATTCAGGAGTGAAGAAGATGATGTCTGCAATTCCCTCTTTGGGTTTGTCTCATGATGCCACGAAACAGACTACTGAATCAAGAGAAAGTGCAACGGATCAAAAATATAACGAAGTAATGACAGAAAAAGCAGTCGAAAATGCAAATAACAGAGTTCGAGCAACCAGAACAAATGCAAAATTTGAATACAACGAGGATATAAATCGTATTATCATTACAATTACAGATGAAAATAAGGAAGTTATAAGAGAAATTCCACCAGAGGAAACACAGAAAATGCTGGAGAGAATCCATACATTTTCGGGTATGATGGTTGACACTGAAATATAAAGGTGAGTTTTCCGATATGTTGAATTCTATATGTAACAGGACAAAATGGTTCTATAGGAATAAATACAAGGAGGTAACGATATGGCAGGAGTACAAGGAATAGGAAGTTCCGTTGATTATGGACAGTTGGCAAGTGGAAAGAGGATTAATAAAGCGGCGGATGATGCGTCTGGTTTAGCGATTTCAAATAAATTAAAAACGCAGTCATCGGGTCTTGATGTCGGGGCAGACAATGCAAAATCTGGTAAAGACGCATTGAATATTGCAGATGGCGCATTAGCAGGAATTAATGATTACTTGCAAAGAATTCAGGAATTAAGTGTAAAAGCCTCGAGTGGATTAAATTCTGGGAGAGATTTGGGTGCAATGCAGAAAGAAGTAGATCAATTATTAAAAGGCATAACAGAGACTGCTTCCAATACGGAATATAATACGCTTAAACTGTTGGATGGTAGTATGGCGGATATGGAACTTGCTACAAATCCGGATGGGTCAGGAAAAAAGATACAGATGGCGAATGCTACATTAGAAGCACTTGGAATTGACGGATATGATTTGACAGGCGATTTTGATATGAGTAGAATTACATCAGCGATGGAAAAGGTTAACGAAGCTAGAAGTGCAGGTGGTGCTTCTACAAATGCACTTGAAAGTGCATATGATTCAAACAAGAACACTTCTCTTAACACAACAGCTGCGCAGAGCAGAATTGAAGATTTGGATATGCCAAAGGCTATTTCAGATGCAAAGAAAAATGAAGTAATTGATGATTACCAAACAATGGTGCAGCGTATGAAAATGGAACAGGAACAAAATGCAGTGCTGGGATTATTTAACTTCTAATATGATTTAGAATGCTATGGTTTGTAGATTGATAAAGGGAACGGTTTTTGATGAAAGAACGGTTCCTTTTATTTTGTCTATTTATACATTTTATCGCTTTACCAATGTAAAATTATATATTATAATCTTGAAGAAGGTTTATGTTGCAAATAGATTTATTCAATTTTTGAGAAGGGTTCAAAGTGACAGCTAGTAAGGATGGGAGTATAAATATGAGAGAAGAGCCAAAACCATTTGATGTTTATAGACATTTTAAAGGACGATACTATCAGATCATAACAGTTGCTGAACATACTGAGACAGGTGAAAAGTTTGCTGTATATATGCCCCTTTATGGAACTGGTGAGCGACAATCATTTATAAGACCGATTGAAATGTTTATGGGTGAAATAAATAGTGAACAATACCCAGAAGCACAACAGAAATATCGGTTTGAAAAAGTGGATTTTAGTGATGAAATTGTAGCAAAGAAGTCGACAGAAATAAAGCTAGATACAGACTATATGGTGGAATCATCTTTAGGGGCATTAGATGATGATGACATAGTTGATGTAGGCCTGATGGAATTTCTTGATGCGGATTCCTATGAAAAGAAAATGGACATTTTAGTCCGGCTCAGAGGAAGACTAGATAAAAGAATGTTAAATACGATGGCTATTGCACTTGATCTGGAAGCAATAGACGGAACTGTTGAACAGAAATATGAAGATATTAAGTATTGTCTTATGACATTAGAGAAATATGAATGTAACAGACTGAGGTAGCGTTATGATAGAAAAAATGCAGAGCGGAACAATAGGAAATCTAATGGAGACTATTTCCGCTCCGTTGCTTGCATGGTTTTTGAAGCATGCAAGGGTTTTGCCGTGGCGCGAGGATGTGACGCCATACAGAGTCTGGATTTCAGAAATTATGCTTCAGCAGACACGAGTGGAAGCTGTCAAAGGATATTTTACACAATTTGTCAAGAGACTTCCAATGGTGCAGGATCTTGCAGAAGTACAAGAAGATGAATTGCTGAAATTATGGGAAGGACTTGGATACTATAATCGTGTGCGAAACATGCAAAAAGCAGCACGGATTATCACAAATGAGTATGAAGGACAATTTCCAGATACCTATTCGAAGTTGTTATCATTGCCAGGAATTGGAAGCTATACAGCGGGTGCTGTCGGTTCAATTGCTTTTGGATTAAAAGAGCCAGCGGTAGACGGGAATGTCTTACGTGTTCTCGCGCGGATAGGTGGTGACTATAGTGATATTGCCGAAGTATCTGTCAAGAAACGTGCAGAAGAGGGAATCAGAGCATGGTTGCAGGGCGTAGAAACGTATGAATTTTGCGATATGCCGGTTGCCATGCATAATATAGCAGGTACAATGAATCAGGCCCTTATGGAACTTGGCGCAACTGTTTGCATCCCGAATGGACAGCCTAAATGTACAGTTTGTCCTATTGCTACGGATGCTGTCTGTGTATGTGAGGCATTTAAGCAAGGCACACAATTAGCATTACCTGTTAAGACAAAAAAGAAATCACGTCGGATTGATTATAAAACAGTAGTTTTAATTATGGATGACCGGAAGACGGTAATTCGAAAACGTCCTTCTAAGGGTTTGCTTGCGGGGCTTTATGAATTTCCGAATATTGAGGGTCACTTATCGGAGAAGCAAGTGCAACAGTATACTGAAAACTTAGGATATTTTCCTATGTATATTGAAAAAATCCCAGAGGCGATACATATATTTACACACTGTGAATGGCGAATGCAGGCATACATTGTGAAAATTGCAGAGACAGGCGTTATGGAGAATGAGAATGGATACAGTGATTTGTTTGTAAACCGTGCTGAAATTGAAAATGTATACCCTGTCCCATCGGCTTTCTCACTTTTCACAAAGTATGTAAAGGTATAAGATGATTGGCCAATTACGAATATAGGAGAGGAATAGGAAAATATATGAAACTATTATCGATTGCAATACCATGCTACAATTCAGAGGCATACTTGAGCAAATGTGTTGAATCTTTACTTCCAGGTGGAGATGATGTGGAAATATTTTTGATTAATGATGGATCACATGATCGTACTGGAGAGATTGCAGATGAGTATGAAAAGAAGTATCCAGGAATTGTTTATGCCATTCATCAAGAAAACGGGGGACATGGAGAAGCTGTGAATGCAGGTATCCGAAATGCAACCGGACTTTATTTCAAAGTTGTGGATAGTGATGATTGGGTAAAAGAATCAGCTTATATAGAAGTACTTGATAAGTTAAAGGAATTAGTAGGGGAGTCCAATGGACCTGATATGATGATCTGTAACTTTGTATATGAAAAGGATGGCATGAAACATAAAAAGGTCATGACTTATCATACGGCACTGCCAAAGGATTGTCTTTTTACATGGAACGATGTAAAACATTTTCTTCCAGGACAATATATATTGATGCATTCAGTAATCTATCGCACCAAGTTACTGATTGATTGTGAGCTGGAACTGCCAAAACACACTTTTTATGTGGATAATATATTTGTATTTCAACCATTGCCTTATGTAAAGAAGATGTATTATATGGATGTCAACCTGTACCGATATTTTATAGGACGTGAAGACCAGTCGGTTAACGAACAGGTAATGATAGGTCGCATAGATCAGCAAATTAAGGTTAATAAAATCATGATAGATTATATGGCTCTGAATACAATTTTAAATCCGAAAACACGTCGATATATGCTGAATTATTTGGAGATAGTCACAACAGTTACTTCTATTATGCTGATTAAGTCTGGTACAGAAGAAAATTTGATGAAGAAGCGGGAGTTGTGGCAATATTTAAAGAACCGAGATAAGATGGTATATTTGCGTCTTCGCTTTGGCGTTGTTGGAAGCGCTATTAATCTTCCGGGCAAAGGTGGAAGAAAGATCTCTTTGGCTGAATATAAAATCGCACGTAGATTTGTAGGATTTAATTGAAAAATGGCAGCGTAGGCTGCCATTTTATTTGTAAAATCTTTATTCCTGCGGAACTTTCCTTTGTTGGCGTACGTGACTATAATCTACCAAATAAACCAATGGATAAAGGACAATTGCCATGATAAAGGCAGTAATTAAATCGAACATTGAATGTTGCTTCAAAAATACGGTAGAGAGAATAATAGAAACACAAATAATAAAAGAAGTAATCTGTATCCATTTTATTTCGCGAAGTACTTTATTGCGCCTGACAGTTATGTGAACACCAATAGAATTAAAAACATGAATACTGGGAAATAAATTAGTAGGCGTATCAATGCTGTATAGGTATCCCGTCAAGTATGTAAAAAGATTTTGATTTTCAAATACATGTGGACGAAGAAGCTGACCATTTGGATATAACGTTGATATAATAAGGAATATGGTCATGCCAACAAAAAGAAAAGTACAACAACGTAAGTACTCCCTGTCATCTGTAAAAAAGGTAGCAATTACCACTACAGCAATATAGGCAAACCAAAGAAAATAAGGAATAACAAAATATTCACAAAAAGGAACATAATCATCAAGTTTCATATGAATGATATGATATCTGCTTGTCGCTGTGTTAATCCGCTCAATGTATCGAAACCAGGGAATATATATTAAAAAATACACAGGAACAATTAATGCGAGTTTCCATTTTTGCAATAATAAATCTGAAGTTGTTTTTTTGATTTTTGTAATTGTGTTATTAATCATAATGTCTTTTCTATTTCATACCTCGTAATCATATTATTTTATAATTATTCGCAGTTGCTGCTTTGCTAAAGAAATGGAAACTTCTGAGCGAATACCCGCGGATTCGCCATCCATATGTACAGCAGTTGGAACATCGGAGATAATTTTAATTTCTTTTGCTTTATATGTGCCAACGCCTTTAAGATTAACGTGTTTGCCGGAAAAAGCAGTTGGGAGTATTCTAAGTGCCCATAGCTTACTAATATTATTAACGGTGCAGACATCTAATATGCCATCAGCACAATTTGCTTCTGGGCAAAATTTGAATCCCCCGCCTTCAAATTTATGAATCATTGTCGTTACAAAATAGTAATTTTCTAAATGAATTTTGCGTGACCCATCCAATATTATATCACAGCCATATCGTTTCGTAGCCGCCAACTGCTTTAGTGCAACATACAAATAAATCAATTTACCCAAATGTAGCTTGTTCAGAAAACGTTTCATGGGAGAATGCAATACTTCATGACAAACGGCAGCATCATACCCAATTCCTGTACTAACTCCAAAATTTCTTTGTATGCCATCATATTTTATAATACCCACATCACAATATGCATATTCTTTTGGATTCAGAATAGCAAGCAGGGCTTGCATAGGATTGCATGTGATTTGCAAATCTCGTGCAAAATCATTGCTAGAGCCTGCTGGGATATATCCAAGCGTTACATCTGCATAATTGTCAATACCATTTAGTACTTCATTCATGGTTCCATCGCCACCGATAATAACCAAAGTGCATTTTGAATAGCGAGATGATATGGCACTTGAAAGCTTTTCAGCAGAACCCATACCCTCTGTCAAATAAGCAGTGTACGCTACATTACGGTCAAGCAATATCTGTTCCACTAACCTCCAGATTTTTGCACCATTACCCGTACTTGAAGCAGGATTGACAATAAAATGAAACAATTGGAGCACCCCCATAAAATGTTTATTAGACATAAGAATTTATTAATAAACAAAGTGTACTACGTTTATGCAACAATAACAAGAAAATTTTGTTGCATATGTACTAAATTATGATATATTTATTATTAGGCAATCAATAAAATAAATATAGATATCGTGGAGGTTAAAAATGTATTCATTAGATGAAGTGAGAGCAGTAGACCCAGAAGTAGCAGCGGCTATCATAAAGGAACAGGAAAGACAGAACAGCCATATAGAATTAATAGCATCGGAAAATTGGGTAAGTAAGGCAGTTATGGCAGCAATGGGAAGCCCACTTACCAATAAGTATGCAGAAGGTTATCCAGGCAAGAGATATTATGGTGGCTGTGAATGTGTAGATATTGTGGAAGACTTGGCAAGAGATAGAGCCAAGAAGCTATTTGGATGTGATTATGCAAATGTACAGCCTCACTCAGGTGCACAAGCAAATATGGCAGCTTTTTTTGCCATGCTGGAACCAGGTGATACATTCATGGGAATGAATTTGAATCATGGTGGCCATCTGTCGCATGGTTCACCGGTAAATATGTCAGGTAAATATTTTAAATGTGTTCCATATGGTGTTAATGATGAAGGCTTTATCGATTATGATCAAGTAAGGGAGATTGCAATTTCTTGTAACCCTAAAATGATTGTAGCGGGAGCTAGCGCCTATGCGAGGACAATTGATTTTAAACGGTTCAGGGAAATCTGCGATGAAGTAGGAGCATATCTGATGGTGGATATAGCACACATTGCTGGCCTAGTTGCAGCGGGATTGCATGAAAGCCCTATTCCTTATGCTGATGTCGTAACAACAACAACGCACAAGACATTGCGTGGCCCTCGAGGAGGTATGATTTTATGCAACCAGGAAGCAGCTGATAAGTTTAATTTTAACAAAGCAATATTTCCTGGTATTCAAGGAGGCCCACTAATGCATGTGATTGCAGCGAAAGCAGTTTGCTTTGAAGAAGCACTTAATCCTTCATTCAAGGTACATATGCAGCATGTATATGATAATGCACAGGCACTTTCCAAAGGGTTAATGAGCAGAGGCATTAAGATTGTTTCAGGAGGAACAGACAATCACTTAATGTTGGTGGATCTCACAACCTACGGACTAACGGGTAAAGAAGTGGAAAGACTTTTGGATCAGGCACATATTACTTCAAATAAAAATACGATTCCAAATGACCCACAATCTCCATTTGTTACAAGCGGAATTCGTCTCGGAACGCCTGCGGTTTCTTCACGTGGGATGAATGAAGCAGATATGGATAACATAGCTGAGGCAATTTCTATTGTCATTAAGACAGGAGAAGAGGGTGTGCCAGTAGCCAGAGCCATTGTGCAGACATTAACAGACAAGTATCCGCTTATATAAGAATAAGATATCGCTAATTACATACTGAATCAATAGTAGTAATGTACCTTTATATGAGACACAGCTTAAGTATTTGACTTGGGCTGTGTTTTTCATGCATTTGATTTTTTAAATGTAAAAAAGTAAAAAGGAAAAAAGTATAAATAATCTATAAAATAATGTTTAAATAATGTGAAAAACAGGAAATACATTTGACGGTAGAGTTACAATAATGTATCATAAATGGTTGGGGTAAGGTTATGGAAAAAAGAGAAAATATACCAGTTATACAAGTAACAGGACTAAAAAAAATATATAGAGTTGGCGATACAAAGGTTCGTGCTCTTAATGGTGTGGATTTTTCCATATATAAGGGTGAATTTTGTTCTATTGTGGGGGCCTCAGGTTCAGGAAAGTCAACACTGCTTAATATGCTTGCTGGTCTTGAACCGCCATCAAAAGGGGAGATTATCATCGCGGGTGCACATATTGAAAAAATGTCTGAAAACGAACTCGTAAGCTTTAGGCGTGAAAGAGTAGGGTTTATATTTCAGTCCTTTAATCTGCTTTCGACATTGAGCGCAGTTGAAAATGTAGCATTACCGCTTACATTTCGTGGAATGGATAAGAAAGAGCGGTTATTAAAAGCAGAAGCAACTTTGAAACTGGTAGGACTGAAGAAGCATGCCAGCCATAGACCATCACAACTTTCAGGAGGACAGCAGCAAAGAGTCGGTGTGGCAAGAGCGCTTGTAGTGGAACCAGAAATCATTTTTGCCGATGAGCCAACTGGAAATTTGGACTCAAATACTTCTGCAGAAGTTATGGAATTGATGCGAAAACTAGTCAGAGAACAAAATCAGACATTAGTAATGGTTACGCATGATCAGCAACTGGCTTCGTTTGCAGACAGGGTTTTTCACATTAAGGATGGTAAAATTACAAAGATAGACAATAATAAAATGCATAATCATGAAAACAATTGCGGAGAGGAATAGGGTATGAATAAAAAAAGGAAAATAAGTATGTTATATGGTAGTATCATTTTTACTTTCGCATTTTTGATGCTTGCGGAACCAGCATATGCCGAATCGACATCTGACAATAGTTCATCAGGTGGCAGTTCCTATAGTGGTGCTTATTCTTCGACTGAATATATTAAGCCGGGTAATTATTGGTTTACACCATCTGGTAAATATGGAGAATTGGTTACAGTTACATTGCCAATTGTCAATATGACACCATATACGATTAAGGATGTTATCATTACGCCTGTGATTAGTGGTAATAGTAAGTCGTGGCCATTTGAGATTACACAGACTAATTATGTGTTAAAATTAGACAGTCTGGCAGGATCAAATGCTGAGCCAGATGTGAATAAGAGGACCAAAAATCTTTTTTGGACGTTTAAGGTACGTGAGGATGTTTTGAACGGATATTATCCAATTAGTTATCAAATTTTGTATACGGATGAGTTATGTGATCAAGGTTCCTGTACGATTTCTACATATATTAAGTGTACAGGTAAGCCAGGTGCAGATAGTATTAGTGGTGAGGATGCTAGTGAGAAAGAGTCGACACCGAGAATTATAGTGACAGGCTTTGAAACATCTCCTACAGATGTATTTGCCGGCGAGGCCTTTATGCTAAACCTTCATGTGCAGAATACATCTAAGAAAACAGCAGTACAGAATGTAGAATTTGACTTAGAGGCAGCGGTGGAAGGAACTGATGAGAATGCTACTTATTCAGCTTTTCTTCCTACATCCGGTTCTAATTCTGTATATATAGACAGTATTCCAGCAGGCGGTAATATTGATATGGCAGTTGAATTTACGGCAAAGGCAGACTTGGCGCAAAAGCCATATGTATTGAATGTAAAAATGAAATATGAAGACTCTGAAAATAATCCTTATGAATCTACAGGAAGCGTATCAATTCCCGTAAAACAGGTGTCCAAATTTGACATTAGCTCTGTAGATATGATGCCGCAGAGCATTACGGTAGGCAGTGAAGCTAATGCGATGTTTAGCATTTATAATACTGGCAAAACCAAGCTATATAATGTCAAGGCGAAGTTGATTGCGGATTCCATTACGGGGGGAGATGCTTTTATTGGTCATCTTGAATCGGGTGCAACGGGGAATGTAGATGTCATGGTAACAGGCGCAGCACCGACAATGGATGAGGGCGAAGTAAAGATAATCGTATCTTATGAAGATGATACAGGGGCAGTATTCTCAAAGGAATTCGCCACTAATATTTATGTGACAGAGCAAGTTATGGAGGAATATGATCCAAGCATGGAAGAGGGCATGGTAGAAGAGACAGGTGGATTTCCTTATGGACTTTTAATTGTAGGAGTAGTAATTGCTGGTGGTATTACGGGATTGGTTGTTTGGAAAAAGAAAAAGAAGAAAAAACGCAAGCAAGAGTTACTAATAGAGGATCTAGAAGATGATGAGGAATAAACAATGAAATTTGTTGATTTATTACGTATGAGTAGCAGTAATCTTTTTAAAAGAAAAATAAGAACGATATTGACAGTTTTGGGTGTTGTAATTGGAACTGCCTCTATCATTGTTATGATTTCACTTGGTCTTGGGCTTAACAAGTCAACAATGGAGCAGATTGAGAACTACGGAGGGCTTACAACCGTGAATGTATCTGAAGCATATGAAGAGAATATGGCAGAGGATAATAAATCGACTGAGAAAAAGCGATTAGATGATGAACTGGTGGAGACCTTGAAAGGATTGGAAAATGTAGAGAGTGTGACTCCAATATTAAATGCAAGTGTCATATTGAAACAGGGTATTTATGAAATGAATACACAATTGTTAGGAATTTCTTTAGAGGGACTCAAACAGTTAGACATGACTTTTAGTACAGGGGGAATTCCTGCCGAGAATGCTCCACTACAGTTTATATATGGAGGCGCAGTACAGAGAGATTTTTATAATGCGAAAACAGGCCAATATCCCTATTGGGAGACACAGACACTGCCGGAAATAGATTTTGCAGGCCAGGAAATGTTTGTCATATTTGATACAGAGGCTTATTACACTTCTCAAAACACTGCTTCTGGCGGACCTGAATCAGGGCAACAGGGACAGGTAGAAGTGGTAAAGGCACCAAAGAAATATATGATAGGAGCAGCAGGAGTTTTGATGCAGTCGGAGACTGAGGATAATCAGTTTTCGTGGAATGTGTACTGTGACATTGAAGCATTAAAATTGCAATTAAAAAAAGTATTTAAGAATAAACCAATTCCAGGACAACCGACCAAAAGTAATGGAAAAGCATATAAGGAAATGTTCTATAATAGCATACAGGTTAATACGGATAGTATGGATTCAGTAAGTACAGTACAGGCAATGATAAAGGAAATGGGTTATCAGGCGGATAGTAATGCAGAGTGGGTATCGTCTATGCAGGAGCAGTACAAAAGTATTCAGTTAGTACTAGGTGGTATTGGCGCAGTGTCATTGTTTGTTGCAGCAATTGGTATTACAAACACAATGATGATGTCTATTTATGAAAGAACAAAAGAAATTGGTGTTATCAAAGTATTAGGATGCAGTCTTGGAAATATACGCTCATTGTTTTTATTAGAGGCAGCATATATTGGTTTTATTGGTGGTTTTGTAGGTGTATTATTAAGTTATGGAATATCCTTTCTCATTAACAAGGTGGCAACAAGCATGAACGCGTATCAATCAACTGTTTCCTATATACCTGCATGGCTCTCATTTTCAGGACTTGTTTTTGCCGTAATTGTTGGTATGGTAGCAGGATTTTTCCCGGCACTTCGCGCTATGCGACTTTCGCCACTGGCAGCAATCAGAAACGAGTAATTTTTCTAATAAAAGAAGGAATTTAAAATGGTTTTCAGTAGTTTGCTCTTTTTGTTTTGGTTTTTGCCCATTTTTTTTGGCGTCTACTATCTATGCCCCAGTCGATTTCGCAATGGAGTACTTTTTTTGGGGAGTATATTATTTTATGCATGGGGTGAGCCAAAATATCTGCTATTAATAGTCGTTTCTATTGCAGCTAATTATTTGTCGGGACTTTTGATGCATAGCTTTGACAATAGAGCGGGAATCAGAAAGGCTTGTTTAATTAGTATTCTTTTGTTTGACATTGGCTTACTGGTAGTATTTAAATATACAGATTTTGTGCTTGAAAATTGTAATAGAATACTAAATACTGATTTTAATGCAACTAACATAGTACTACCACTTGGAATTAGTTTTTATACTTTTCAGATTATGTCTTATGTAATAGATTTATATAGAAGAAAAATACCAGTCGAGAAATCAATTTTAAGGTTGGGAGTTTATCTGGCAATGTTCCCTCAACTCATAGCGGGTCCTATCGTAGTTTACTCCAAGGTAGCACAGCAGTTGGAAGAGCGTAAATGCAGCTTAAAGGATTTTGAAGATGGATTGAAAATATTTATTCTGGGTCTAGGTTCAAAAGTATTGATTGCTAATAATATCGGTGTACTATGGGATGATCTGGCGGTTATTGGATATGAGAATTTATCTATGCCGTTAGCTTGGCTGGGTATATTGGCGTTTTCACTGCAAATCTATTTTGATTTTAATGGTTATTCACTGATGGCAATTGGACTAGGAAAAATGCTTGGGTTTTCAATACCACAGAATTTTGATTTCCCTTATATAGCAAAGTCTGTCACAGAGTTCTGGAAAAGATGGCATATGACGCTCAGCAGTTGGTTTAAGGAATATCTCTATATTCCGCTTGGAGGCAACCAAAAAGGAAAGCTCAGAACTTATGTAAACTTATTTGTTGTATGGAGTATTACTGGATTGTGGCATGGTGCTAGTTGGAATTTTATCTTGTGGGGTATTTTTTTCTTTGTGTTATTGACAATTGAACGTGTTGGATTTGGAAAGTGGTTAGCGAGACATACCATTTTTGCAAGAGCATACACGCTCCTAAGTATTGGCGGCAGTTGGATGATATTTGCACTTACTGATTTTGCTGAACTTAGAATATATACTTCAAAGCTTTTTAGCTTCCAAGTAAGAATGGAAGGAATTAATGGTAATGTGATTTACTATTACTTAAGGAACTATGGATTTGTACTTGTATTGGGTATTATATTATCAACACCTATTTTAAAAAAATGGTATGATAGAAATAAGAGTAAGGTAGCAGGTATCTGCTTGTTAGCATTTATAATGCTGGCTTCTATTGCATATCTTGTAGATGCGTCCTACAATCCATTTTTATATTTTAGGTTTTGATAGGGGGGCAGTCATGAAATCAATCAGACAATTGCTATTTCTATATATATTTATTGCATTTATGGCTGTAATGTGCCTTGTGGGCGTCATAAAGCAGGATGAAAAGTTTTCTATAAAAGAGAACAGATATCTTGCAACAAGACCAACATTTTCTGCTTCAGGTATAATTGATGGCAGTTATATGAAACAATTTGAGACTTATGTAAATGAACAAATACCTTTCCGAAGCCAGTGGATACTTGCAAAATCATTATTGCAGAGAGTAATGCTTAGACAAGAAAATAATGATATTATTGCGGGTAAAAATGGTTATCTCTTTGAAAAAAAGCTTTCAGCAGGCGTACAATTTAATGAAAATATGGGGTATATCATAGATTTTGTACGAGAGTATCATAATAAAGCGGAATCCATTACAGTGGCTGCAGCTCCAAATTCATATGGTGTGCTTGCACAGTATTTGCCAAAGGGGATACCAAACGTAAATCAAGAAACAACACTTAATGCCTTTTTAGGGGGAGATTTGTATAGAAATTGTTTTGTGCTTGATTTGCAAAAGACATTGTCTAAACATGCAGATGAGTACATCTACTATCGCACAGACCATCACTGGACGACACTGGGTGCCTATTATGCATACACGGCATACTGTGAGGAGAAAGGATTTGAACCAATTGAAATCTCAAATTTATTAGAGAAGCGTATTGCAAATTTTACCGGAACATATTATGCTAAGGCAGATGGCTTTATTAGGGAACCTGATACGATAACGTATTTTGAGATACCTATTGATCATATGTATCTTCCAAATGAAAGCAAAGTGGACTTATATGATGTTTCTAAGGCAAGCGAATTTGATAAATATGCCACTTTTTTATATGGAAATTATGGAATGGTACAGATTGATACAGCAGATGGCGAAAAAGATAAAGAGAGTATTCTTATCATAAAGGATTCCTATGCAAACTGCTTGATCCCTTTTTTGTCATATCATTATAATACAATATATGTTGTTGACTTAAGATACTTTGCAGGAAGTATAGGGGAGCTGATTGCGGACAAACAGCCAATAGATATTTTAACTATGAATAATTTTTCAAATCTAACAGAGGATAAGCACTTTTATAAGCTTTTACAGTAAAGACAGGCTGAAAGCATTATTATTGGGGATAAAAAGGGGAAATAAAGAAGTAAGGTTGGAAGATTGATAATGGAAGAGAATTATGATAGTAAACAGGATGAAAAAAAAGTCCATAATATTGATTTTGATAAAGAGCGGGAAATAAGAAAACATAAACAGATACGTATGATTATGATTATACTGACATTTTTTTGTACGGTGCTGATTGCGGCATTTGCTGGCGTATTTCTTGCGCTCCTGGAGAAGGGGAAGAGCATCAAGGATCTGACTGCGTTGATAGAATCTATGTATCAAACAGACGCAGTAATACAGGATACGGATGAATCAGGATTCCCTACAGAGCCAGAGCAGGGAATACAGCAGGAGAATATACTTAGCAAGAACAATGTAGTTGTTTCAAATAACAATGTAGTTACCGTAAGTGATAATGCAGATAAAGGGATATCAGATAATACTGCGGAAAATGTAGAAGAAGAGAGTGTTTCGGATAATTCAGAAGAGGCAAGTTATCCAAAATCGTTCCAGCTTGTGGAGGAGAGTTATTTTGATGATGCATTATTTATCGGCGATTCCAGATTAGAAGGTTTGGGACTGCACTCTGGTCTGAATGCGACATTTTATACTGCGACTGGATTTCAGCTGCATGCAATAGATACTTACAAGGTCGTAAAGACAGAAGATGGTAAAAAGCCAATATTTGATGTTCTTGAACCAGAGGCCTTTACAAAAGTTTATATAAAGGTTGGCCTTAATGAAATGGGTTGGGGAACAGATGCTATGTTTTTGCAGAAATATATGGAATTAATCACTAAAATCCGGGCTTTAGAACCAAATGCTATTATATATGTGCACGGGCTGATTCATGTGACAGCAGAAAAGTCAGAGGAGGATTCTGTCCATAGTAACGAAGTGATTGATGCTAGAAATGAGATGCTTAAGAATTTTGCAGAAGTTGAGCAGGCATATTATATTGATATCAATGAGGTCGTATCGGACGAAAACGGTGCACTTTATTCAGATATGACAGCAGATGGGATACATTTAAAGGCGCAATACATGGAACTTTGGAAAAACTATCTGATGGCACATGCAATTGTTCAATGATGAAATGGTATAAAATAAAGGAAAGAAGATGAAATGATGAAGAGTAAGAATAATTTTGAAAAAAGGATTATTGTAGGGCTAATATCAGCCATTGCAGTTTTTGTTATAGGTTGTGCTGGAAAATCAAAAGAGATTACGATAACAGAGCTTGGTGAAAGTTTATTATCAAATATTACCTATGAAGATGAATTAGCTGCTATTGACTTAGACACGGCAGAGATGATTTACTATCTTGATAATACAGAAATAACTAATGTTTGCATATATGAGAGTAGCGGGGCGACAGCAGAGGAAATCGCAGTGTTTGAATGCGCAGCATCGACAGATGCTAATAAGGCAGAAACGGCAGTCAGAACACGCATAGAGGAACAAAAAGAGTCCTTCGAGAACTATGTTCCCGAAGAACTGGTTAAGTTAAATAATGCTATCGTAATAAAGAGTGGAAAATATGTAATACTTTCAGTATCCTCTGATCCTGATACTGCGAGAAAAATCATTGAAGAAGCATTTCAATAAAGCAAAATCAATAACCTAAGGTTTCTCCAATCAAAAATACTTTAATACGCCCCTTTATGCCACTGCGGCGTGTAATGACGATCTGATTACAGATACAGTCAGGAGCGAGACAATCTGCACAGACACCTGTTTCAAAGCAAGGTGTCTTTTTGCTTAAACGTTTTACGTTAGCAGCTGCAGCAATATTCTGAGACCTACTAATTCCTTCTTCTACCGTTGAGACAACTTTATTCATTCCAGTGACTACTATAATATTTTCAGGACCATGGATTAAACATGCAACACGATTACCGGCACCATCTATATTGACAAGCTCTCCCGCAAGAGTTATTGCATTTGTACTCATAAAATAGTAGTCTGCCATAACTATTTTAGAAAAAGTCTCTCGTTTTTCAGCAGCTGTTGTAGATGACATGCGGTCAATAAACAGATATTTGCCAGCGGTGATTTCGTCCATAAGCCCAATTTCATTTGTGGTCATAGAACCACCACTGGTTACAACACTTCCAGTAGGAAGCATTTGCAGAATAAAATCTTTGCAGGATTTTTTATCTGCAAAATAATAGCCTTCCATATTACGTTTTTCTAAATTTTTAATAATAGTCCTTGCCTGTGTTTCATAGGCTTCCTGCTTAGGTGTCATATATTTCCTCCTTAAATGAAAATTAATTGAAAACTAATCATAGTTAGTATAGCATATTCTCATCCTATATTACAAAGAATACAGAAAAAATGCTGTTTAAGAGCAATTTTGAATTGTATGCAATAGACAGAATAATCAAAAAAATCGAACATTATTAACAAATAATACAATTATATTTATAAAATAAATAGAAAATATAATAAATTATTTATAAAAATATTGACAATTATAATACCATATATTATAATGAACTTAACAGTTAAATAGTATATTTTGTTTAACTGATTAGTAATATGATAGGTTTTAAAATTAAGTAAAGGAGGTACAGTCCACCAAAAACTTAAGATGAAATTCCTAAAAGTATTTACTGAGTTGAGTAGTACGTGGTTACAAGTTACAAGGTTATAAAGTACGGATAGGGTACAGAAATAAAGTTTATGTACTAAAGATGAGGGTCAAAGTACAAAAGATGAATCATGTTGTAGTATGAGGGCGGCATTCTTTTATAGCCGAAAAGTAGGTAAGGATATATCCGAGAAGAGATGTCCATAGGAACGCCGTAAGGTGTTAACCAAAGAGGTCATACAAGGGATATACCATCTACTAACTGAGGTGCAGATGATGGAAAAGTCGGAAGTACAGAAGATGCAAATTGATAGTGCTAAATGTAGTATTGTACCTAAGATAGTCAAATAGTACAGGGGAAAATCAACAGTGTATAAACATTGTACGTACAGAAGATGGATAAGTCGGAAGAACTAAGGAGGACTTAACGGGTACGGAAGAAAGAGCCTAAAGTACAAAAGATGAAGTCAACGTACAGAGTAGAAAAGTAAGGTTGCATTCCAGTAGTTTGAGGGAGTGCAAAGAAAGATGAATTCGTTGAAATTATGACGAAATAGTGTAACCAGTATGAAAAACAGAATTGAGAGGTATGGTCCAATGGACAGGACAGAAGAAACAGTGGTTGTGTGAGAATCCCTTGATGATAGCAATATTTCAAGGGATTCTTGCATTGTTAAAGTATTGCGAAAAAAATAATTTTTGCATTGACAAATGGTTTTCTATATAGTATATTATAACTTGTCTGAAACGAGAGTACTTTTTCTCAAAATAACGTTTGCGATAGTAGTACAGTTGGTAGTACGCAACCTTGCCAAGGTTGAGGTCGCGAGTTCGAGTCTCGTCTATCGCTCTTGCAGAAATGCAAAAAGTAAGCCACTTCACTTAGAAGTGGCTTACTTTTTATTGTACAGAGAGTGAAATGAGACAATACCAACCAGTAAATAAATATTTTTATCTTCTTCTGCGCTTTTTATGTAAGGAATATCTTATTAAGGCAACGCCAACAATTGTAAGAATAAAAGCAATTGCAACAGATAGAAAGATAATGACTTTTATGGAAGTAGTGTTTGTTTTGGATGGTGAAGGTGTAATTACGATTTCGTTTTTATCGAGTGAAGCCTCTAAAGTATCTGCCCATAAATAATCAGTAGAGGAATTTGATACAGAAGGTGGTGCTGCAGCAGAAACAGTCTCTGGCGCTGGCTCTTGCTCAGAGTCACTATCAGTAGGAAGAGATGATAGATCTGATAAGGCACTATCAGAAAAAGCTTCTTTGGTTTCTTCTAAACTAATTGAAACAGGAGAGGATATCGCGTCAAGCTCATAGTTATTGTAGACCTTAACGAGAAGCTTTCCACTGTAATTTGCAGGAACTTCAAGGAAAGCAGTTTGAGAAGTTCCACCATCCCATAATTTGAGAGCGGCGTAGGTCAGTCCATCGTCAAGACTGTACGTATAATACATTAGGCTACTTTCGGGTTCAGAAGCTAGTATCTCGCAGATAACCTTTCCAGAAGCTGAATCCTGATCAGTAATCGTAGCAGAAACATTTACAGGCGGTGTTAAATCAGGTAACATTGTGCTGCCTGGTACTGAAACTGTAACGGTAGGCGTTATTTCCTCCAGTAGAACTCCTTTTTGAAGGCCGTAATAACGTGCAATTGCTGTTGCATCACGAACACCTAATTGTTGCCAGGCAGAGATATTGTTAATTCGGTTCCAGTCAGTTCCATTATCAATATAGCCATGTTCCACAATGATAGCAGGGATGCTGTTAGTCACACAGTGTCTGATAAGACCATAATAATCCGCTCCAGATTGTCCGATTCTTGTTTTAGAACCTTTATTAGCGGCACCAGAAGCGGTGAGCTCATCAAGAATGCAGGAAGCAAGACCT
This sequence comes from uncultured Lachnospiraceae bacterium, assembly GCA_964483155.1. Classification (GTDB taxonomy): domain Bacteria; phylum Bacillota; class Clostridia; order Lachnospirales; family Lachnospiraceae; genus JAAYYM01. Next base: position 18,444 of record CAZAAC010000021.1, read on the forward strand.
GTGCCAGTTGCATAATATTGACCGAAGGCAGAGGTAAATACCTCAGCACCATAGAAATTGTGTTCGGAAGAGGCATTATAGTGCAGGCTAATCATAGCAGTGGCGCTGACACTTGCTGCAAATGCAGCACGATTAGCCAAAGTGACCGCTTGATCAGAAGTTCTTGTTAGATACACTGTTACATTACCGTACTTCTCTAATTCTGTTTTCATAGCTTCGGCAGTGATTAATGTCAAGTCTTTTTCAACCACATTATTATATTTTGCACCAAGTTCTTGCTCGTCAGTAGTGCCTGGGCCACCATGTCCTGGATCGATTACAATAACAATATGATTGGCAGCGTGTGCTTTAACAGTTGATATACCGAGCGGATCAATTACAAAAATGAGTGTCAAGCAAATTAATATAAGTGACAATAATATCGCATGTATTTTATACTTCATATCAGTGAAAAATCTCCTTTGATGGGATTTCAAATCATGTCTATGACAATCATACTATTTTCCAAATCGTATGGCAAGAGAAAAGGAATTGTGATATAATTGATATAAAATATTTGTGATTGAAAAGGAAAGCAATAAATGACAGGTGGAATTATATTTGATATTGATGGAACAATTTGGGATTCAACAGAAGTTGTTGAAAAAGCATGGAACATGGCCGCAAAAAAGGCGGGAATTTTAGACAAAAATATTACAGCAGCAGAGCTTAAGGCTTTATTTGGAAGACCGATGGAAGAGATTATTGATATACTTTTTGCTGATGAGACAGAAGAGAAAAAAGCGGAATTAGGGCCGCTTTGTTTTGAATATGAGCATGCATTTTTAAAGAAAGAGCCAGGAAAGATATATCCAGGAGTTGAAGATGTGCTTAAAATACTGCATGGGACTTATCGGCTATTTATTGTCAGTAACTGTCAAGCAGGATATATTGAAACAGTATTACATGCAACTGGGTTTGGGCCATTTTTTGAAGACTATACCTGTCCGGGAGATACAGGTTTGCTAAAAGCTGAAAACATTAAATTAATTATGGAACGTAACGGATTAAAGAGCGCTATTTATGTAGGAGATACACAAATGGATGCAGAAGCATGCAAAAAAGCAGGTATTCCGATTATTTATGCTGCATATGGGTTTGGCAAAGTGGAGCAAGCAGACTATACGATTGACACACCAAGTGAATTAGCATTTTTGATGCAGAAAATTGATAATAGGGTATTATAGTTTTGAGATAATGTGATGCGAAAAACCTAAGAAAGCGAGAACTATGTATGGGCGATAGAAGAAAAAATATAGCAGTATATATGGCAGGCTGGAATGATAATATATGTAAGATCATTTTGACAGGCATCTTTCAACGCGCGAGGGAAGGAGACTGCAATGTGTCTGTCATAAATTGTTATGCAGGAATTGACAGTACTTCTCCAAATAGTGTGGGAGAATATAACATGTTTGACCTGCCTATTGAAGGGGTTTTTGATGGTGCCATAGTCATTTCTAATATCATATTATCTCAAAAAGCTAAGAAAAAAATCATCAAGAAAATAACTGAGGCTGGTATTCCGGCAGTATTTCTAGAAGAAGCTGTACCAGACATGGATTTCGTCGGGATTGATAATTATGCAGCGATGAAAGAGGTGGTGGAGCACCTTATCGTAAAGCATGGTTTCAAAAAAATAGATTTTGTAACGGGTCCACCTAATAGCGTGGAAGGTAATGAACGACTTATGGCGTATAAAGATGCGCTACGTGAGCATGGACTAAAAGTAGAGTCGGAACGTATTTTTATTGGTTTATTTAACTATGATAGTGGTATTGATGCAGGAAGAAAGATATGCTCTGCGAATAGAGAATTGCCAGAAGCTGTTGTTTGTGCAAATGATGAGATGGCAATGGCAGTTTGTGAAGTATTTCGTGCAATCCGTATTAAAGTGCCTGGGCAGGTGGCAGTAGTTGGATTTGACAATATTGATGATGCGCAGAGCTATGCACCGCGTATTACCTCCGTAGGGCGACCAATGTTAGATATGGGCTATATCGCATGTGATCAAATCATCAGTAGAATGGCCGGAACAGCTGTTTCAAATAAGATTGTTCTTAATGCAAAGTGTAATTTCACTGAAAGCTGTGGTTGTATGCAGAATAGTGAGGTTACTTATGAGGACTTTAGACATGATCATTATTATACGAAGTATCATCAGTATGTATTTAATAAAAAAACACAGAAAATGTCAGAAGAATTAACAAATTGCGAAAACATAGACGAACACATGGAATGCATAAAGAACTACATTCCATTATTGGAGAGTAATATTTTTTTCCTGTGTGTGAATGCAACCGATTTTGAGAAAAAAAGAGATGATGATGCGGTTAAGCGATTAGTGTTACGCGAGAATTATAGAATTAAGGGATATGATGATAATATGAAAGTTTTATATGCCTATGAGGGAGGCGTATCTGTATCCTATCCTAATTTTCCTACAAAGGATGTATTTCCATTTCCCATACAGGAAAGTGAATTTCCACGGATGTTTGAATTTTCTCCTATCCATTTTCTGGACAAGTCTATAGGGTATCTGATTACAGAGAACAGTATTTTTATTGAAGCAAGAGATTTGTATTATTTATGGCTGGTCAATCTTAATAATTCTTTTGAAAATGTATGGCGTAAAGAGCAGCTTAGTATGGCCGTTGACTTACTAAATGAAATGTATGTGCGTGATTCTATGACAAAATTGTATAATCGGTTTGGTTTTATTAAATATGCGTCTAGTTTATATGATATGGCCCGTTTGAAGGAAAAGACGCTTATGATAATGTTTATAGATATAGACAATTTAGGGGGAATCAACAGTTTTAGTGGTTATGAACAAGGGGATTTTGTAATTAAGGTAGTTGGAAATGTATTACATCTACAATGCCCTTCGGAAGGTATTACAGTTCGATTCGGCGGAGATGAGTTTGTAATTGTTGCTGCAGATGTATCTGACGAAAGAGCAAAGCAGTTGTCGCAAATTATTAATGCTGAGCTGAAGGAGTTTTCGGAAAAACATGAGTTACAATATTTACTTGAAGTGAGTATTGGTTATTACATTATGAGATGTGATGAAAAAATATCATTGGAGGATTGCATGAAAATTGCGGATGCAAGAATGCATGATATGAAGAATACTAAAAGCACTGGAGACGGAGGAGAAAAGGCATGAAACTAACATTTATCGGAGCGGCACATGAGGTTACGGGAAGCTGTCACTATTTAGAGGCATGTGGGAAAAATATTTTAATAGACTGTGGTATGGAACAAGGGCAGAATTTGTATGAAAATATTGAGATCCCTGTAGAAGAATCGTTGATTGATTATGTTTTTTTAACACACGCTCACATTGACCATTCGGGATGGATTCCTTTGCTATATGCGAGAGGATTTAGAGGAAAGGTGTTTGCAACCGCAGCAACAGTAGATTTATGTGGAATAATGCTCCGTGATAGTGCACATATTCAGATGTTTGAAGCCGAATGGAGAAATCGAAAAGCTAAGAGAAGTTCAGGTATATCAGAATATGTGCCTTTATATAATATGCAGGATGCAGATGGTGCGATTAAATGCTTAGTACCATGTCATTATGGAAAAGAACTACAGATATCTGACGGAATAAAAATTAGATTTACAGATGTGGGTCATCTATTGGGATCAGCAGCTATTGAGATATGGGTCAGCGAGCCAGAAGGAGATAAAAAAATTGTTTTTTCAGGTGATATCGGTAATGTCAATCAACCTTTGATTAGGGATCCGAGCCACATTAAGGAAGCAGACTACATTGTAATAGAATCTACTTATGGAGATAGATATCACGAAGCTGATGAAGTAGATTATGTAACAGAACTTGCAGCATTGCTGAAAGAAACTTTTGATAAAGGTGGAAATGTTGTAATACCGTCATTTGCAGTGGGAAGGACGCAAGAGATGCTTTATTTTCTGCGCAAAATAAGAGCGGATAAATTAGTGGCAGGACACAATAATTTTGCAGTATATGTAGATAGCCCATTGGCTGTTGAAGCGACTAATATTTTCAACAGGAACATATATGAGTGTTTCGATGAGGAAGCTCTGGAACTGGCAAATCGTGGTATTAATCCTATCACATTTCCGGGTTTGAATCTTTCTATCACAAGCGAGGAATCAAAAAGTATTAATTTTGATGAAGAACCTAAGGTTATTTTATCTGCATCTGGTATGTGTGAGGCAGGACGTATCAGACATCATTTGAAGCACAACCTTTGGAGAGAGGAATGTGCAGTTCTATTTGTCGGGTATCAAGCAGTGGGGACACTGGGGCGCGCATTACTAGAGGGGGCAAAGGAAGTAAAGTTGTTTGGCGAAGAGGTTGAAGTTCGAGCAAAGATTACTTCTCTTAAGGGACTTAGCGGACATGCGGATAAGGGCGGTCTTACAGATTGGATAAATGGATTTGAAAAGCAACCAGAACGTGTTTTTGTTGTTCACGGTGACGATAATGTTTGTGATGAGTATGCGGCGTATCTGCATGAGCATTTTGGATATGATACATTTGCGCCCTATAGCGGAACCTGTTTTGACTTGCAGAAGAATGAGTGTGAATATGAAGCAGCAGGCGTAAGGATTGCACCTAAGAAGGTAAAAGCAGCTTCAACGGTATTTAATAGACTGGTATCAGCAGGACAACATTTAATGGCAGTTATTCTTAAAAATGAAGGTAGCGCCAATAAAGATTTGGCTAAATTTGCTGACCAGGTTAATTCACTTTGTAATAAATGGGAAAAATAGAGGATAGGAAGAGTATGAGTACAGCAGATAAAATTTTTATAGATATGTGTACAGATATATTGGAAAACGGAGTCAGTACAGAGGGTGAAAAAGTGCGACCAAAGTGGGAAGATGGAAGCGCAGCATATACCATAAAAAAATTTGGAGTTGTGAATCGATACGATTTACGAAAGGAATTCCCTATTATTACATTGCGTAAGACAGCATTAAAGAGTGCAACGGAAGAAATGCTTTGGATATGGCAGGAAAAATCCAATAATGTAAATTGGCTTCATAGTCATATATGGGATGCATGGGCGGATGAGGATGGCTCCATTGGCAAAGCATATGGATATCAAATGTGTGTGAAGCATCAATACAAAGAGGGCATGATGGATCAAGTTGACAGAGTGATCTATGATTTGAAGAATAATCCATATAGCCGGCGTATCATTACAAATATTTATGTACATCAGGACTTACACGAGATGAACTTGTATCCATGCGCATATAGCATGACATTTAATGTTACACAACGGATGGGTGAAGACAAACTGACATTAAATGCAATACTTAATCAGCGTTCACAAGATGTTCTTGCTGCAAATAACTGGAATGTAGTACAATATGCGGTCTTGATCCATATGTTAGCCCAGGTATGCGATATGTATGTTGGCGAATTCATACATGTGATTGCAGATGCACATATATATGACAGGCATATTCCGATTGTTAAGGAATTAATAACAAGAGAAACTTATGAAGCACCTACATTTTGGCTAAATCCAGAAATCAAGGATTTTTACAAATTTACTAGAAATGATGTCAAGGTGGAAAACTATATTACTGGGCCGCAGGTAGAAAATATTCCAATAGCGGTATAATCAGAAATGGAGAAATAGTATGAATTTAATTGCAGCAGTAGATAGACATTGGGGTATCGGGTATAAGAATAAATTATTGGTCAGTATACCGCAGGATCAGAAGATGTTTAGAGAGGAAACGACAGGGAAAGTGATAGTATTGGGACGAAAGACATTGGAAACTTTTCCAAATGGACTTCCACTTAAAAATCGTACAAACATAATACTAACATCAAATACAAATTTCAAGGTCAAAGATGCGATTATCGTGCATTCTATAGAAGAACTTTTAGAAGAGTTAAAGTTGTATCCATCGGAAGATATTTACATTATCGGCGGTGAAAGCGTGTATAAACAGATGCTACCATATTGTGATACTGCACATATTACGAAGATAGACTATAACTATGAGGCAGATGCTTATTTACCAAATTTGGACCAAATGCCCGAATGGAGCATAACAGGAGATAGTGAAGAACAGACATACTTTAATATTGAGTACGTTTTTCTGAGATATGAAAGAAATAAAATTTAATAGATAACGCAGTTACGACCTCGTTCTTTGCCAAGATAGAGTTTCTGATCTGCATTGCGAATTGTGGCCTCTAATCCAGCGGTTGAATCATATTCTTCAAGACCAAATGTCAAGGTGATAGCAAGATGATTATTTTTATATTGAAAATCTTCGTTCTGAATAATATTCTTTAGTTTACTCAAGTCTACAAAAATATCGTCTGCGTTACTACCGTTAAAGGCAAATAAGAATTCTTCTCCACCCCATCTGGCCACAAATCCTTTATCTGACATAAAATCTTGGAGTATATTAGAGAGCTTTGTTAAGACATAATCACCAGTATCATGTCCATAAGTATCATTCACATTTTTAAAAAAATCAATATCTGCAATTGCAATTGAAAAAGAAATATCACTTTTGATATAATTCTTTTCAAGTTTCTCTAAGTAATCGAGCATACTTCTTCTGTTTTGCAAGCCGGTTAGTGTGTCAACAGATGCAAGCAACTCAAGCTTTCTGGAATATTGCATAATTTTTGTTTCTGAAGCAGCAAATTTTAAACAATAGAATCTTGCTATTGTAATAAGGGCGATGGTAATATATAAACTGTTTAGAAAAATAATATAAGGATAAAGGCTTGTAAGATCAACACTTGATAGTCTATAACCTGCAGGGAGAAGTGTCAGTAAAAAAACAATCAAGCCTATAAAAAAAGCAGAAAAATATTTCAATTTCAAAGGACCTTCTGTTCTAAAAAAAAGAAGAAGGATGGTAAAAAAAAGTATAGAGTGAAAGGAAAACAATTTTCCAAAATATAGCGTTCTCGTAGTAGCATCAAAAACGGATATAATACTGTAGGCATATAAGCAAAAAATAGTCTTATCCTTATATGAGATAATAAAGACACCCACAAATAAACAGAATATAAGGAGAGTCAGACCACTTGCCTTCAATGGAAAATGTGAAAGGAAAATGATTAGCAAAGATAAGTGATATAATATGGCAAACAAAGTTAAGGAACGAAGCAAAACAGCAGTGTCCTTCACTTCATTTTCTCGAATGACGTCTTTAAAAATAAATGCTCTGATTTTATTAACTATAGGAACCATAATTTTCCTCATATGAATAGAAAGAAACAGTTACTTTGTCTCCGTTTTTTTGGGGTTTCAATTTTTTTTTAGTATACCATAATCTTTTTTTTAATGCTATAGCATTCTTCACAATTCGTGTAATATTATTTACGGACTATTTTGTTTATTATAAAACAGGTTATTCTTGACAGTGTAAAATAAAAGTATAATAATAGAAAAGAAATTGTGCAGATATGTGCGGACACGAAAGGTAGGTTTTACAAATGTTAAACATCAGTTATGAAAAAACAACAAGTCCCAAACAGCTTCCATCTGAGGATAATCCATTGGTGTTTGGGACTATTTTTACAGATCATATGTTTGTGATGGACTACGAAGCAGGTAAAGGATGGTATGATCCAAGGGTCATCCCCTATCAGCCACTTATCATGGAACCTTCAGCGATGGTATTTCATTACGGTCAGGAAATGTTTGAAGGCTTAAAAGCATATAACGCTGCAGATGAAAAGATTCTTTTATTTCGACCAGACAAAAATGCGGAGAGAACAAATAATACAAACAGAAGAATATGTATCCCTGAGATTCCAATAGAGGATTTTGTGCAGGCAGTCAGAGCGATTGTAAAGACAGATGCTGACTGGATTCCTCGAAAAGCAGGTACTTCACTTTATATTCGTCCATTTATTATCGCAACAGATCCATTTTTGGGAGTAAGACCTTCCCATACATATAAATTTATTATTATTTTGTCACCAGTAGGTGCTTATTATCCTGAAGGGCTAAACCCAATTAAAATATGGATTGAAGATGATTATGTCAGAGCTGTAAAAGGTGGAGTAGGCGAAGCAAAAACTGGGGCAAATTATGTGGCAAGCATGGCAGCACAGATGAAAGCACATGACGATGGCTACTCACAGGTATTATGGCTGGATGGCATTGAGAGAAAATATATTGAAGAGGTAGGTGCGATGAATATTTTCTTCAAGATTAATGGTACTGTTGTTACACCACAGCTAAATGGAAGTATTCTTCCTGGGATTACGCGCGATTCGTGTGTGGAACTTTGTAAGTTGTGGGGTATTTCTGTTGAGGAGAGAAAAATTTCGGTGCAGGAGCTTTTTGCGGCAGCAGAAGACGGTTCACTTGAAGAAGTATGGGGCAGCGGTACAGCAGCAGTTATCTCACCAGTAGGACATTTGCGATGGAAAGATAAAGTTGTTCAGGTTAAAGATGGCGGTATAGGCGAAATATCTCAGAAGCTATATGATACTGTAACGGGAATTCAGTTGGGAAAAATAATAGGTCCCGAAGGATGGGTAGTTGAAGTATAGAAGATAGCGAAGGATAGACAAAAAGCAATAAATGAAAGTAATTATAAAAGTAATTAGTAAAGAATAAAAAGGGAGATTACATAATGATATGCACTCTCCCTTTTTTTATTTGTATGAAAACCAGATCATTAATTATGGTTCAAGTGACTTCTTCTTAGAAACAATAACCGTTTCGTTGTAACACTCAAATATCGCATCTGTAGATTCTACGGTTAGCTTTGGTGTAATCAAACTTACAATAGGAACAATAATTAGAGAAGCAATCATAGCAAGTGCGCCGGCAGTAATTGGAGATGTGAATTTGAATAGCATGTTGGTAACAGTAATGCCGATTCCCAATATAAAACTTGCCCATACGGAGAATTTTGTGGTCTTTTTCCAGTATAGCCCATAGATAAAGGGACCAAGAAAAGATCCCGCAAGTGCACCCCATGAGATACCCATAAGCTGCGCAATGAAGGTTGGGGGATCAAGAGCTATAGCAACTGACAAAATGATAAAAAGTGCAATTAGGATGCGCATGGATACTAACTGTTTCTTTTCAGTCATATTTTTCATAAGATTGTCTTTTATAAGGTCTAATGTCATAGTCGAGCTTGAAGTCAGTACGAGAGCGGATAAAGTAGACATAGATGCAGATAATACGAGTACGACAACAATACCAACTAGTAAATCAGATAAATTTGATAGCATAAAAGGAATGATGGCATCATAAATCATACCGCCTGTTTCATTATGTAGAGACTCATTATCAAACAATCTTGCAAAACTACCAAGAAAATAAGAACCGCCCGCTACAACAACAGCAAATGCAGTTGAAATAATGGTACCTGTTTTAATGGATTGCTCGTCTTTAATTGTATAAAACTTGTGCACCATCTGTGGAAGTCCCCAGGTACCTAATGAAGTCAGTATGACAATACTTAGAAGGTTTATGGGATCTGGGCCAAAGAAGGAAGTAAAGGCACCTGGCTGACCAAGCGTCGGCTCAATATCACTTTCAAATTGTGCAAGTTTTCCAATAGCCTCAATGAAGCCACCCTGTCCATTTAATATGGCTGCAATAACAGCAACAATGCCCAAAAGCATAATTATACCCTGAATAAAGTCATTGATAGCTGTTGCCATATATCCACCTGCAATTACATAAACGGCGGTAAGCAAAGCCATTATAATAATACACGCTTCATAAGGAACATCAAATGCCATACCAAAAAGTCTGGAAAGTCCATTATATACAGAGGCTGTATAGGGAATCAAAAATATAAAAACAATAAAAGAAGCAGCTATTTTAAGGGAGTGACTTTCAAAACGTTTCCCAAAAAATTCGGGCATGGTTGAAGAATCTAAATGATTGGTCATGATGCGTGTCCTTCTACCAAGTACGATCCATGCAAGCAAGCTACCAATAACGGCATTTCCAATACCAATCCAGGTAGCGGAGAGACCATATTTCCACCCAAATTGCCCGGCATATCCGACAAATACAACGGATGAAAAATAAGAAGTGCCAAAAGCAAAAGCAGTCAACCAAGGGCCGACTGATCGACCACCAAGTACAAAATCGTTTACATTAGTGGCGTGTTTTCTAGAGTTAAAACCTACAATAAGCATAATGCCAAAGAATATAACTAGTAAAATTAATTTTAGTATCATGTTAATCCCCTCTCATAACAATAATTTTATTTGCCAGACGCTTCAACGCGTTGAAGCAAAAACACTTTAACGCAATAGTAACAAAGTGAGGATTAAAAGTCAAGTGAAATTTGCACGATACAAAGCAGGAAAAGGCCTGTATAAAAGCATACTTCACAAATAAAGTATTATGATATAAAATGAAAGATAAGTAATAAAAAATGATTGTTATCAATAATGAAAAGAGGCGTTAAAACGACAATGAATAAGATATGGGTAGTGGGAGTTGCAGGAGGGTCAGCATCGGGAAAGACAACAATTGTAAATAAGATAAGAGACAATTTTGGCGAAGATATTGTTGTTATTAATCATGACAGTTATTATAAAGCGCATGATGAATTGAATTATGAAGAAAGAAGCAGGTTGAATTATGATCATCCAAAGTCCTATGAGACAGAACGGATGTCGGGAGATATCAGAAGTCTTATAAGTGGGCAGGCTATTGAAGTCCCCATTTATGATTATGCGATTCAAAATCGTTCTGATAAGACAATGACAGTATTACCTAAAAAGGTAATTATTATAGAAGGAATCTTAATTCTGGAAAATAAAGAGTTACGCGACCTGATGGACGTAAAAATATTTGTAGATACCGATGCAGATGAACGTCTGATGCGACGTATCAAGCGAGATGTGGTAGAGCGAGCGAGAAGCGTGGAGTCTATTCTCACGCAGTACGCTGCAACAGTGAAACCGATGCACGAGGATTTTGTAGAACCATCGAAACGTTATGCCGATATCATTATACCTCGTGGTGGAGAGAATACTACCGGTATTAGTATGCTCCAGCAATATTTACAACATATGTTGAGCTGAACTACCTTTCATAAATAGATGTAAAATGATTATTAAATAGATATGGTTTTACTGTTTCTCTATAAAAAATTGTGTTATACTACTGGTAACGATTGTAAATAGAAAGGGGTTATTATGAGAGAAGAGGCAAAAAAAGATATAGGGAAAATTATTGTTGCAATAATACTAACGATTGGAGTAATTGCAGCAGCATTGATTGTAACAAGTGGTATTGTAGAAATCAAGGCTTCCAGAACAAATATTACTGTTACGGGGTCTGCAAAACAGCAAATAACTTCAGACCTGATTGTATGGACTGGTAACTTTAGCACGCAATCACCCAGACTTCATGATGCATACAAAGCATTAGAAGGAAGTAGGAAAAAGGTTAGGGATTATCTGGTAAAACAGGGCGTAGCAGAAGAGGATCTTGTTTTTTCGGCGATTGAGACAATGCCAACCTATTTAATTTCGGAGTATGGAAATACAACGAACGAAATCGAGTACTATACTTTATCTCAGACAGTAACCATAAGCTCGGGTGAAATTGACAAAATAACTGATATTTCTAGAAATGCGACAGAGCTATTGGATGAGGGAGTAGAATTTCAATCCTATGCACCACAATATCTGTACACAAAACTGGCTGATATAAAAGTAACTATGTTGGCTGAGGCTACGAAGGATGCGCGTAAGAGAGCTGAAATGATTTCGGAAAATGCTGGAAGCAAGTTAGGGAATCTAAAATATGCAGACATGGGAGTCATGCAGATCACACCTCTTTATTCTAATGAGGTATCAGATTATGGTATTAATGATACTTATTCACTAGAAAAAGAAATTACTGCAGTTGTACATTGTCAGTTTGAGGTTAAGAAATAGTGTGTCTATATGCCAAACAGTACAGGGGGCCCTTGCATATGAAGGATGAAGAGAGACAGAGCATGGAGGAAATGTACGAGGAATACTATTCGAAAATTTATAATTATGTATATTATCGAATCCTTCATAAAGAGAAGACAGAAGACATTGTAAGTAATATTTTCGTCAAAGTAGTTTCTAAAATAGATACCTTTAATGAAAAGAAAGCTTCATTTTCCACATGGATTTTCAAAATCGCACAGAATACATTAACAGATTATTATCGTGGAAATAAGCAAAGTCTTTCTATTGAGGAAGTGGCATATGAGGGAAGAGTTGCTTTTGAAGGCGAATGCTGCTTAATCCAAGAGGAAACGAATAGAGAAGTCTATCGGGTATTGCAGATTCTGAGAGAGCAGGACAGAGAGATTATATACATGAAATTTTATTTAGAGATGAAAAATAAGCAGATCGCAGAATTACTTGGAATTAGTGAGTCGGCTTTGTCGACTAAGCTATCACGGGTATTGCATAAACTTAAAGGCATGTTAAGCGAAGAAGAGTATAGAATGTTGTTATAGCAAATAAAAGAATCGCTTATAGATATGTGATGAATACAGACAAGAATCGTATATAACTATGAAAGGAATTTGTAATTGCTAATTTTGAAAGGAGGTGTAAACAGTAGATGAAGCAGATAGGAGATAATATATTTAAACGAGCAGATTTTGCAAAAGATAGCAGTAGTAAGAAGGACTTGTTTAAGCATATTTCAAAAATCAATCATTCTGATGAGGTGAAATCATTATGTGAAGAGTTAAATGATACAGACCTTGATGGGATTGCCGCTGCAGGAGAAACTAAAAATGATAAGAAATGGAACCGTCATTAACAAAATGAAGGGTTTAAATAAAATTCTATGAAATAGCTGCTCATATTGATTTCAGAATTCTGTTTAGCTACAGATAATATCAGTATGAGTTTTTGCTATAAGCAAGGAGGAAATTGCATTATGCATAAAAGAGATATGATATTAGTAATACTACTTATGTGTACAATGGCATATATTATGGGATGTAGTAGTAAAAAAGTATCTTTAGAAGCAGAAAAAATAGAAGAAACAGAAGAAACAGAAGAAACAGAAAAAATAGAAGAAACAGAAAAAATAGAAGAAATAGAAGAAGCAGAAGAGATAGTAGATGATGAGGAAATAGAAGTGGATGAGGCAGAAAGCAGAAAAAGATATACAATTGCATTAAAAGGGAATACAACGACGGGATATACATGGCAGTATGTGATGAGTCCGAAGGACATTATCAAAGAAACAAAGGCGGAGTATCTTGATTCTAATGGAGATGGACAGGTTGGAGCAAGTGGTACATTTTCCTTTGAATTTGAAGGTCTTAAGGAAGGAGAAGTGGAACTGTATTTTACGTATGCACGAGAATGGGAAGATAATGAACCAGCAAAAGAGATTACATATAAGTTAAATGTTGACAAAGATGGGAATATTACAGAACTGGTTCCATAATATGTGGGCAGTCTGTTCCTAGGGTTTGCAGGGCATTCTTTTATGCTGGGTCTTGACATCTGAAATAGTAACGAATATAATTAATAAAATAAAGAAATATATAATAGATGAAATGCATTGATAGTGCAAAAGATTATTATTTTCTACCAGAGAGAGGAAGCCATCGGCTGTAAGCTACCTTAAGTTCAGATAATAATTTAATTTCACACTGGAGCAGTTTTATTGAAAACCATGGATGCCTTATTAGTAGCAGAATGTCACAAATAGGGATGATATGTGTAAAATAGGTAAAAACGTTACTGTACGTTAAACAGATCAAGTGCTTACATTGTTGGCCGCTGATTTAGAGGTTATCATGTAAGAAACTGGGTGGTACCGCGAAACGATATGCTTCGTCCCATTATTGTATCACATGTATTTAATGCATGTGGATGGTAAAGTGGGATGGGGCTTTTTCTATGTTAAAAAAAGGAGAGTATATGATGAGCGAAAAAAAACAAGTTATTATGCTGGGTAATGAAGCGATTGCACGAGGTGCTTATGAAGCAGGCGTAAAAGTATCAGCAGCATATCCGGGCACTCCAAGTACCGAGATTAGTGAGAATTTGGTACAGTATTCAAGTAATGGGACAATTGGAAATGGCGATTTGTATTGCGAATGGTCTCCAAATGAAAAAGTTGCAATGGAGGTTGCGATTGGAGCATCTATTAGCGGAGTGAGGGCAATGGCATCTATGAAGCATGTCGGTGTTAATGTGGCTGCAGATCCCTTATTTACAGTTTCCTATATTGGCGTGAATGGTGGACTCGTGCTTGTTGCGGCAGATGATCCTGGATTATATAGTTCACAAAATGAGCAGGATACCAGAATGGTAGCAAGAGCGGCGCAGCTTCCTGTATTAGAGCCTTCTGACTCACAGGAAGCAAAAGACTTTATGAAATTTGCATTTGATATGAGCGAGAAGTATGACACACCAGTAATTCTTCGTATAACAACCCGCTTAGCTCATTCGCAAGGCATGGTGGAGCTCTGTGACAGAAGTGATTTGCAGGATAAGGTTTATGAGAGAAATATTGCCAAAAATGTTATGATGCCAGCTAACGCCGTAAAGCGTCATTTGGTTGTAGAAGATAGAACAAACAGGATGATAGAGGATGGTTGTGAGTTCTCAATTAATAGAGAAGAAATAAATGATACAAAGATTGGAATTATTACAAGTGGTATTCCTTATCAATATGTGAAAGAGGCTTTTCCAAATGTATCCGTGTTAAAGCTTGGTATTGTAAATCCATTGCCCAAAAAACTAATTGAAGATTTTGCGGCAAAGGTAGAAACATTGTATATTGTGGAAGAACTTGACCCTGTAATGGAATTACAGATAAAGTCATGGGGGATTAAGTGTATTGGCAAAGAAATTTTTACGGTGCAGGGTGAGTATAGTGCAACGCTTTTGAAAAAGGCAATTGGGAGAGAAAAGGTTGACATAAAACAGCCCACCCAAATCCCAAACAGACCACCTATCCTCTGCCCAGGCTGTCCTCATAGAAGCGTATATTCTGTTTTGCATAAATTAAAAATACATGCAGCAGGTGATATTGGATGCTATACACTAGGGGCTTTGGCGCCGCTTAGTGTTGTGGATACAACGGTGTGTATGGGAGCAAGCATTTCAACACTTCATGGTATGGAAATGGCAAAAGGAAAAGATTACATCAAAAACTGGGTGGCGGTAATCGGGGATTCTACTTTTATGCACACAGGAATAAATTCGCTTATGAATATGGTATACAATAATGGAACGGGAACGGTTATGATTCTTGATAATTCTACAACGGGGATGACAGGCCATCAGGATCACGCCGGAACAGGCATGACTTTAAAGGGAGATATAGCGCCCGCAATTAGTATTACGAAATTGTGTCAGGCGATGGGAATCAAAAATGTATTCGAAATCGATGCCTTTGATACGGTGGGCCTGGAAAAATTGCTGAAGGAAGAGATAGCTAAGGATGAAATCTCTGTTATTATAACGAAAGCGCCCTGTGTACTGATTAAGGGATTGCCACCTATCACCAAGAAATGTGTAGTAGAAAGAGAAAAGTGTAAAAAGTGTGGTATGTGTATGAAACCCGGATGTCCAGCCATAACGAAGATGGCAGATGGGACAGTGACAATTGATGATACAATGTGTAACGGTTGTGGGCTATGTAAAGACTTGTGTAAGTTTGGAGCAATTTCAGACGTGGCTGTATAGAAAGAGGAGGACGCTAAAGTGGAAACAAAAAATATTATGATTGTCGGCGTAGGCGGACAGGGTACATTACTTACAAGTCGAATACTGGGTGGAATTACGATTCATGCCGGATATGATGTTAAATTATCTGAGGTTCATGGTATGGCGCAGCGCGGCGGCAGTGTCGTAACCTTTGTCAGATATGGTGATAAAGTTGCGGAGCCCATTGTAGAAGAAGGACAAGCAGATGTCCTGATTGCATTTGAAAGACTTGAGGCACTTCGATATGCACATTATCTAAAACCAGATGGCGTATTGATTGCAAATGATCAAAGAATTGATCCCATGCCTGTAGTCATTGGAGCGGCGGAATACCCAGAAAATATATTGGAAAATCTGGCAAAGGAGTATAAAGTAATTGCGGTCGATGCAATGGCGGCAGCAAAGGAACTTGGAAATCCTAAGGTTTTTAATATCATAGTACTTGGAATTGCAGCAAAGCATATGGATTTTTCAAAGGAAGATTGGCTCACTGTAATCGAGAAAACGGTGAAACCCAAAACAGTCGAAATTAACAAGAAAGCATTTGAAGTAGGTTACGGATTATAAAATTTGTGATATAATTAAGGAGGTAATCATCATGATTTGGAATGAAGCAAAAGAGTGCATGAGTAGAGACGAACTAAATAATCTCCAAGGTATGAGGTTGGTAAAGCTGGTAGATAGAGTCTATCACAATGTGGAATTTTATCGCAAGAAAATGCAGGGAATGGGATTAGAGCCAGGTGACATAAAAGGTCTAGAGGACTTATCGAAACTTCCTTATACAACAAAATTAGATTTGCGCGATAATTATCCATTCGGTTTATTTGCAGTCCCGCAATCTGAGGTAGTCAGAATACATGCTTCTTCAGGTACGACAGGTAAAGCGACCGTAGTAGGATACACAAGAAGAGATATTGACATTTGGAGTGAATGTGTTGCGAGGGCATTCGCACAGGCTGGAATCACGAAGCACGATATGATTCAGATTGCTTATGGATATGGACTTTTTACAGGTGGTCTCGGTGCACATTATGGAGCAGAATATTTGGGAGCAACTGTTGTTCCGATGTCAACTGGAAATACAAAGAAATTAACAACTATGATGCAGGATTTTGGTGCAACAGCGATTGCATGCACGCCTTCTTATTTGCTACACATCGCGGAGACACTTGAAGAATCAGGAGAAATTAGTAATATTAAATTAAAGGCAGCAATCTGCGGAGCAGAACCATGGACAGAAAATATGAGATTGCAGATTGAGAAGAGACTGCATATTAAAGCATTTGATATTTATGGCCTATCAGAAATCATGGGACCAGGCGTAGCATGCGACTGCGAGTATCATAAAGGTCTGCATGTGTATGAAGATCATTTCCTGCCAGAGATTGTTAATCCTGATACGCTAGAAGCAGTGCCTGATGGAGAGACAGGAGAGCTTGTATTTACGACACTTAGTAAAGAGGCTTTGCCACTTCTCCGATATCGGACAAAGGATTTGACAAGTATTGATTATAGTCAGTGTGAATGTGGAAGGACACTAGCGAGAATATCCAGGTTTAAAGGACGCTCTGATGATATGCTGATCATTCGTGGTGTCAATGTATTTCCTTCACAGGTGGAAGCTGCACTTCTTGAAGTGAGTGAGATGACACCTAATTACCTCATGATTGTAGACAGAGTAAATCATCAGGATACATTACAAGTCCAGGTTGAAGTGGATGAAAAATTCTTTTCAGATGACATGAGTGCGCTTGATGCATTAACGAAGAAAATCGAAGGTGTATTGAGAGGTGCACTTGGACTTGCGGTAAAAGTGAAACTTGTAGAGCCAAAAACAATCGTCAGAAGTGAAGGAAAAGCTGTTCGTGTAGTGGATAATAGAAAATTACAATAGGATTGGTTTTAAATAAGGAGGGTAATATTATGGCTGTAAAACAAGTTTCGGTCTTTATGGAAAATAGAGAAGGAAGGCTTGAAAAGGTTACGGAAGTACTGAAAAATGAGAACATCAATATTACATCATTAAGCTTAGCGGAAACAGCTGATTATGGGGTGCTTAGATTAATTGTATCTGATCCGGAAAAGGCACTGTTAGCATTGAAGGAGGCTGATTTTTCAGCAAGAATTACTAAAGTAGTTGCAGTAAAGGTTTCCCATGTGATTGGTTCCTTTCATGCAATGTTAAATGTACTTGAAAATGTCAATATTGAATATATGTATGTATTATCGACGTTTGATTTCGCATCAATGATTTTAAAAATAAAAGATTATGATAAGGCTGAAGAATTATTAGAAAAAAATGGGTATGAATTATTAAAGGAAGAGGAAGCTTATAAAGCGAATGAATAAGGAGCAGATGACGGTATGAAGACCAGACAAAGTTTCAAATTAGTGTTTCTTGCTGTCTTCTATTTGATTGTGGCATTTTCATTAATGATTTTCAATCAGTACTATTATTTGAATGCATCTAGTACTTTTAATTTGAATCTTATTAGAGTCAGCGGTATTATTACGGTGTTTCAGATTTTTATGGCTGCATATATGACTCTTTCATTGGGAGAAGTGGGATATCGGATTGCAATTATTTTAAGCGGCATTTATGGAGCCACTATGATTGCTCCGATATTTCTTTATGGTTCATTTGAACAAATATCTGGAGTTGCCATTGTAATGGGTGGCATTGTTATGCTAATGATACTTCATAAATACTTGAAGCGAATAGAAGCGAATGAAGAAGAACTAATATATTTAGCACAAACAGATACTCTGACAAAATTACCAAACAGGCGCGGGTTTGAAAATCAACTTAATAAGCTGCTGAAAGGTGAAGCCGAAGAGCAAGAGAGTTGGAATGGCGAATTTGCTGTTGCATTTATTGACATAGATAATTTTAAAAGCATCAATGACACAATGGGACATGATGTAGGCGATGCGGTTCTATGTGAAGTCGTTGATCGGTGGAAGTTGTATTTAAAAGAAGGAGATTTTTTATCTAGGCAAGGCGGAGATGAATTTGCTGTTTTGCTACGCGGCTTTTCATCAAAGCGTGATTTATTCGAGAGAATCAAGTGTTTTTCAGATGCACTTCTTGACAAAATCAATTTTAAAGATTTACATTTCTATGTTACGGGAAGCATTGGTATTGCCATATATCCAAGTGACAATATAAACGTATCTACATTGCTCAGATATGCTGATATGGCAATGTATTTTGCAAAACAAAGGGGAAAGAACGGCATTGTCTTCTATGATAAAGCTATGATGAGCGATGTTGAACGTGAAGTAGTCATGGAAAACAAAATTAAGGACGCACTTAAATACAATTACTATTATCTTCTTTACCAGCCCCAATATAGTATTAATGAAAAAAAAATTCGAGCATTTGAAGCGTTGGTACGCATGCATGACAAAGATGGAAAAGTGGTTGATCCAGTGAATTTCATTCCGCTTGCAGAAAAGACATCTATTATTATTGATATAGAGCAGTTCATATTACAAAAAGCTATGTCGGATTTTGCAGTATTATTAGATGCATATGATGATATTGTGTTATCGATTAATATATCGGTGGCTTATTTACTTTATGAAGGGTTTCTGGAAAATCTGAATAAAGCACTTATGGAAACAAGCTTTCCACCTGAAAAACTAGAAATTGAAATCACAGAATCTGTATTGATTACTTCAGTGGGGCGTGCGATAAGGATTATGGGTATTTTGAAAGAAATGGGAATCAAGATCGCTTTTGATGACTTTGGAACAGGCTACGCATCATTAGGGTATCTGACAAAATTACCAATTAGTCTGTTAAAGATTGATAAGGAGTTTATCGAGGCAATGTTAAAAGAAAAGTCCGGACGAGATTTTGTTGCTGCTATTATTTCTATGGGACATCTTCTACATTTTGATGTATTAGCAGAGGGCGTTGAGACAGAAGAACAGTTGCAGGTTTTACGAGAGCTTAATTGTGATTATGTACAGGGATATCTTTGGGGGCGACCAATGAGTTATGATAATATATGTAAACTATTGGGATATTGATTGCTATGATGAAAAAATATTTAACTGCGGAAGTCGCGAAAATCATTGGAATACATCCAAATACAGTACGATTTTATGAAAAAATGGGGCTGATTCCAAAGCCAGAAAGACGAGCAAA
Source organism: uncultured Lachnospiraceae bacterium (assembly GCA_964483155.1). GTDB lineage: Bacteria > Bacillota > Clostridia > Lachnospirales > Lachnospiraceae > JAAYYM01. The sequence continues at coordinate 38,345 of CAZAAC010000021.1, forward strand.
CGGCTACCGAATTTATACAGATATTCATATTGAACAATTAAAACTTGCAAGAACGGCATTACAGGTAGAAGTGTTGCAAGGTGGATTACGTAAAAAAGCAATTGAGATTATAAAGACTTCAGCAGTCGGTGAATATGAACAAGCAGAGTGTTTCACACAGGAATACCTACATATGCTCAGTACAGAACAAGTGAATGCAGAGGAAGCAATTGAGATTGTACATAAACTGCTGGCAGAAGGCGATAGTTTTCCAGGGAAGGAGTCTGTCAATTACAAATATGAGCAGAGTGAGAACGGTTTATGTCTAACAAGGAAAGAGACTGCAGATTATCTGCAGATTACAATAGATACTTTAAGAAATTGGGAAATGAACGGGCTTTTGGATGTCAAGAGGAAACAGAATGGGTACCGGGTATATAAGGATAGCGATATCATGCGATTGAAGATTATTAGAACTCTGCGTTGTGCGAATTACTCACTGGCAGCAATTCTTAGGTTGCTAAAGGAGGTGTCTGACAACAGGGAAGCAGATATCCGAATGGCAATTGATACACCATACGAAAACGAAGATATCATATCAGCTTGTGACAAATTGCTTAGTTCACTTCAAAATGCAAAAAAAAATGCGCTTGAAATACAAACACACATAGAAGAAATGCAGAAGCTAAAAAATCAAAAATAAAACCCTCCATTATAACACCAGACTTTTTTCTGGTGTTATATTTTTTGTACGTAAGGAAGAAGTGGCTGCATAGCCATCAAATCAATCTTATACTTAAAAGGAGAAAAAGAAAAATGGAGACAGTAATTCAGGCAGAACAATTGTGTAAATCCTATCATGAACTCCCTGCTGTAAAGAAACTGAGCCTATCAGTGAAAAGTGGAGAAGTGTTTGGATTGTTAGGTGCAAATGGGGCAGGTAAGAGTACAACGATAGAGTGTATTCTGGGAACTCAGAAATGCAATTCTGGAAATGTAAGCATACTGGGAATGGACCCGATAAAAGAGCGGAAGGTACTATTTGAAAAAGTAGGGGTACAATTTCAGGAAACAAATTATCAGGAGCGAATTACCGTGAAAGAATTGTGCGAAGTAACACAGTCACAATACAAAACAACTGTAAATTATGAAATGTTACTGAAGCAATTTGGGCTTGCTGATAAAGAGAAGAATCTTGTCAATGAACTTTCAGGCGGACAGAAACAGCGCCTTTTTATTGTTCTTGCACTCATTCCAGACCCCGAAGTTGTATTTTTAGATGAGTTAACAACAGGACTGGACGCAAAAGCAAGACGTGAAGTATGGAAATACTTGTTAAAGATGAAAGAAAAAGGATTAACAATATTTCTGACGTCACACTTTATGGATGAAGTAGAAGTACTGTGTGACAGGATATGTATTTTAAAAGCAGGAGAGGAAGTATTTAGCGGTACAGTGCAGGAGGCAATCGCGGCAGGACCTTTCAAAAAGCTAGAAGATGCATATCTCTATTTTGCAGAAGAGGAGGATTATGAGAATGAGAGCATTTAAAGTAATGTTAAAAACAGAATTAAAACTCTCTTTGAGGGGAATGGATATGATTATATTTGCAATTTGTATGCCAGTTGTTATGATCGTGATTTTGGGAATTGTTTTTGGGGACAAGCCTGCATTTGAGGGAGCAGGATATACATTTCTAGAACAGTCCTTTGGTGCGGTTGCATCGATTGCAATTTGTGCAGGGGGCGTGATGGGACTACCGCTCATCATTTCAGATTATCGACAAAAGAAAATATTAAAGCGTCTTTTTGTAACTCCGACAAGCCCGGTTTTGATACTACTTGTACAGGTTACAATTTATGCAATATACGCAATTGCATCACTATTACTTGTATATGCGATAGCGGCACTATTTTTTAATTATCGGTTAAATGGTTCATGGATAGAATTCATGGGAAGCTACTTATTAGTTATGCTGTCAATATTTAGTATTGGAATGATGGTTGGTGGTATTGCAAAAGATAGCAGGTCAGCAGGCTTAATTGCAAGTATTCTGTATTTTCCAATGTTAATTTTTTCGGGAGCAACGTTGCCATATGAAGTAATGCCTTCTGCACTTCAAAAGTTGACAGATATACTTCCGCTGACGCAGGGTATTAAATTACTAAAGGCAACATCTATTGGGTTACCAATTGAAGGTGCAATCATTCCAGTTTTCGCTATGATTGCAATAGCAGTAATATGTATAAGTATTTCTGTTATGTTTTTCAGGTGGGATTAATATGATTTTTATCTTTCATTTTTTTGACAATGTGATATGATAGATAGAGTTGAAAGTAAAGTTCATGAAAAAAGCAAAATAAAAGTTCTATCATAGTGGCTGTTTTACAGCACTCCTTTTGGGGTGCTGTTTTAAAAATAGGACAGCAAATTATTTTGTATAATCATGTTTTAAAAGGAGAAGAAAGAATGTTATCAGATGGTGATATCAAAAAGCAGATTTGTGAGATGGGAAAGAGAATTTATGATAAGGGAATGGTAGCTGCAAATGATGGCAATATTTCTTTTAAAATTTCTGACAATGAGTTTTTGTGTACACCAACGGGAGTTAGTAAGGGCTTCATGACACCAGACTATATTTGCAGAATAGATCGAGAAGGAAATATTCTTCATGCAAATGGTAGTTTCAAGCCTTCCAGTGAAATCAAGATGCATCTTAGAGTATATGCTATGCGTCCTGACATTAAAGCAGTGGTTCATGCACATCCACTTTATGCGACGGGATTTGCAATTGCCGGGATCCCACTTGATAAACCAATTATTTCAGAAGCAGTGCTTACACTTGGGACTGTTCCGATTGCGCCTTATGGTACACCGTCTACGTCTGAGATTCCGGATGCAATCACTCCATTTTTGCAGAAGCATGAAGCAATACTTTTAGCAAACCATGGGGCACTTACCTATGCGGATTCTTTAATTGCGGCATATCTCAAGATGGAGTCAGTAGAGTTTTATGCACAGCTTTTATTTATAGCAGAACAACTTGGCGGTGCAAAAGAAATTCCGGCAGAGAAAATAGAAAAGTTATATGAGATAAAAGGGCAGTATAAAATGCCAGATGAAATTAAAATGTGTTAAAGATTTTTCTGGTGAAAAAAAGAGAGAATGGAAGTTAAAAATGAAAAAAATAAGTAATATTATAGTGTTAATTACGCTTGCAGTAAGCATAATAATCTTAGGCGGCTGTTCCAAAGGACAGGACTCATCTTCGAATGTAGCTGGTTCTAAGATTATTGTGACAGATATGAAAGGACGTGAGATTTCGTTAGCGAAGCCAGCTACTAGAGTAGTTGCGATAACGGCCGCGGATTGTGAAATATTATATGCACTTGGTGCAGGAGATACGCTTGTAGGAAGAGGAGAGTATTGCAATTATCCGGAAGCAGTGAGTGAAGTAATAGCTGTTGAATCGGGTGCAGAGACAAATATAGAGCAGATTATTGCATTAGAACCTCAAATTGTATTTATGAATACAATGGCACAGGATGTTGAGACGGTTGAGGCTCTTGAGAATGCAGGAATACAAGTGGCAGTAAGTGTTGCATCTGATATTGAAGGTGTCTATGAGACAATTTCATTAATTGGTGCTGTTGTAGGCAAAGATGCAGAAGCAACTAAGTTGGTGCAGCAAATGAAGGACCAATTTAGCGAAATAAGTGCTAATGCATATTCTGAAGAGGATAAAACCGTTTATTTTGAAGTTTCTCCACTAGAATACGGACTTTGGACGGCGGGGAGCAATACTTATATGGATGAATTGTCTCAAATGCTGGGGTTGAAAAACATTTTTGCCGATGTCGATGGCTGGGGTGAAATATCACAGGAACAGGTATTGGAGAGAAATCCAGACTATATCATTACGATTGCTTCTTATATGGGAGAGGGAATGAAGCCTGAAGAAGAAATTGCACAGCGTAGTGGTTGGGATACAATTGCAGCGATAGAAAACGAAAGAATACTGAATGTAAATGCTGATATCATATCTAGGCCAGGTCCGCGCCTGACAGAAGCCGCACAAGTGATATTTGATTTTATCTATAAGGAGTAATGTGATTCGTGATAAAATATAGGAGTCAAAATCTGAAACCAATTGCATATTTTTTACTGATTTTGTCACTACTAGTGGTGTTTTTTCTGTGTGTTTGTATTGGAAGCGTTACGATTCCAATACATAATATAGTTTCGATTATAGTAAATTTGATTCTTAATAAGCCGATTCCAGAGGGCGTCGCAGGCATGATTATTTTGCAGGTTCGAATACCAAGAGTGCTATGTGTGGCTTTCGTGGGGGCAGCATTATCTATATGTGGTGCAGCAATGCAGGGTGTTTTGCGGAATCCTTTGGCAGATGGCACTACGATCGGTGTCTCATCAGGTGCCTCACTGGGAGCCGTACTTGCAATTGCCTTTGGTTTTTCAATTCCTGGAATTGAAAATGGTGGTGTTGTATTGATGGCAATGGTATTTGCATTTCTTTCATTACTTTTCATTATTGCATTAGCATATAAATTAGACTGCACGTTATCTACAAACACAATTATTTTAATTGGCATCATATTTTCAATGTTTGTAAGTAGTATCATTAGTTTTATCATTACATTTGCTGGTGAAAAAGTAAAACACATTATGTTCTGGACAATGGGTTCTTTGGCAGATAGTACTTATGAAAAGGCACTAACCTTGTTTTTGCTATTGATGGTTTTTGGAACAATTATATTAATAAATGCCGAAGAGCTTAATGCATTTGCCATTAGTGAAGATAATGCTAGAAATACCGGTGTTGATGTGAAAAGAGTAAAATTATTAATGCTTATTTCTGTAGCGGCGCTCATTGGGGTATGTGTATCTATTGGTGGGACAATTGGGTTTGTAGGTCTAGTAATTCCACATATGATGCGCATGATTACGGGACCAAATCACAGAAAATCTTTGCCAGTGACGCTATTTATGGGTGCAATATTCCTGATGTTGGCAGATCTGCTAGCAAGGGTTATATTAAAACCTCTTGAACTGCCAATCGGTGTTGTTACTTCTTTTGTCGGCTCTATTGTGTTTGTATATATCTTTTATCATGCTAGAAAGAGGTAGGGGTATGCTATGTGTTAAAAATTTGTCCGTTACAGTTGATTTATATGAGATACTAAAGAATGTTAATTTTTCTGTAAAAGAAAATGAGTGGCTAATGATTGTTGGACCTAACGGTGCAGGAAAAAGTACAGTTATAAATGCTATTTCGCAAGGTATTTCATACAGAGGGAATATAGAATTTTGTGGGGAAAACATTACCAATTTGAAAAGGAATGAAATAGGGAAACGGATTGGTGTATTGATGCAGAATCATAGTGTGGGATATGCCTTTACCGTAGAAGAGGTTGTCAGACAGGGTCGCTATTCATACATCCCGGGCATTTTTTCAAACTGTCATGAAGATAATAGAATTAAAATAGAGGAAGCATTAAAAATGACAGGAATGTCAGAATTAA
>CAZAAC010000022.1:0-42256 GCA_964483155.1 uncultured Lachnospiraceae bacterium
AACTGCAATATCGCCGCTTCCAAGTTGATGCATTTCTTTATTATCACTTGTGTTTAAATAAATACATGCAGGCAGTTTTGGTAACCACAATAATTTTTTTTGATATCCTCCCATATGGATTGCTGCATTTTTTATGCATGCTACAACTACCTCTAATTGTGTGTATTTACAATCGTTGGTTTCACATTCACGTGCTGTGCTTATACTGGATTTTTTATTTGTATAATGCTCCTCATTTCCTGATATACCAATTAATACTGCCTGATCTGTATATTTCTTACTACCCTCTTCATAAATGGCTCCACTCCATGCGGTTTGAAACATTTCATATACCTCGTCATTGCCAACTTGCAAGTAGGCACATCCTGCTCTGGTTATATAAGCCGCATCCGTCTTACTGAGCATATCACTGCTGTCTTGCCTGTCCTGTACGCGCAAGCACAATCGGAACCTTGCATTACTACGAATATGCTCATCCACCGTTCCGCTTGGTTTTTGTGTCGCTAATAGCAGATGAATACCTAGACTCCTTCCCACCTGTGCAACGCTGATTAATTCTTTCATGAATTCGGGCTCTTCTTTTTTCAATTCAGCAAACTCGTCTATAATAATCAATATATGAGGAAGCGCCTCGGTCACTTCGCCACCTCGATAACACTGTGCATATTCATAAATATTATTAACATTACAATGATTAAAAATCTCTTGGCGTCTTATATTTTCACTCTTTATGGAAATCATTGCACGTTGCACTGTACTCCCTGACAGATTTGATATGCTTCCAAGAACATGCGGCAGGTCCGAAAAAAGATTTGCCATTCCTCCCCCTTTATAATCAATTAGAAAGAAGCCAACATCTTCAGGACTATACTGCAATGCTATAGAAATAATATATGTTTGTAACAGTTCACTTTTACCACTCCCTGTCATACCCGCTATTAATCCATGTGGACCATGGGCTTTTTCATGTACATCCAAATAGCAGATTCTTCCGCCTGCTTTTTTCCCTATAGGGGCCTTAAGATGCATATCTGGCCTACACTTTAACCAATTATTTTCAATTGAAAGGTCTTCAGGTGTCTTTATATTTAATAATTCAAATAAAGTAAGTGTATCTGGTATCTGCTCGCCATCGAGTTTCTCACTTATACTAATTCCCGCTAGTTTTCTTGCAAGTGACGCTACCGTCATCGGCAATATGCTATCCATACTGATCGGTATGCGTTGGCTACTTTTTCCATGAATATCATATAAACCGCTGAAATGAGAGTCGTTTTGTATAATATAAGTGCATTTGTTTGGTAATTCTTCATAGGCGCTTGCAAACAAAATTGTTGTTAGTCCACAACTTCTACTTTCTGAAAAAATATATTTTGTTATCAGTTCATAGTCCACTCTTTCATATAGTTCTATGAAAAGAATGTAATGTGGCAATACAAATGCCTCTTCTCTACTTATGTGCACTTGATCGTTTTCCGTTCTTAATCGAAGTACCCTGCTTAGTTCATAAATAATTTCATCAGTATTATTCTCCGCAAAGTCAATGTATCTCATTCTCCTATCTTCTGACCAAACATGTGGAAACCATTTCAAATATTCTCTGTCTAACCCGTCAACTGTCACTCTGCCTTTTAATAAAAATACCATTTTAACTTCTGTATATGGATGGTTTGCAGCAATCTGCACCGCCAGGATATTCATCAATTCGTTTCGGCGGGTACTTGCCTCGCTATTGTTAATCCCACCACCTATAATACCGATTAACCGATGTGACTTTAGATCAATGCAGATTGGTACATTATGGAGCATCTTATATTTTTCTGCTATTTCTGCTGGACGTTTTTTCAGTTCATCAATTTCAACTGAGAATTTATCCTTTGGTATTACTATTAATGCTTGAAACAGCGTATCGCCTATACCAAGACGATATGTCAAAAAGTCAGCATGTGTGATATTTCGATTCCATAACATATGTGACTTTTCATTATAAAAGCAACACTCTTTTGCTGAAGGATACATACTATGCATTGCGCTTGCATTTTGTTCATATTTTTTTTTAATTTTAATATCACATTCCCTGACATATGCTTCATAGGTACTTTTTCTTCTACCTGCCTCCATTGTCTGTTTTTTATTATTATAACGAACATTCATTCCAGCCCAGGTGGCACCAATAATTCCCGACGCAATTGCTACAATAAGGCCTGTATACATAAAAGAATTACCTGTCTGTCCCTTTATATTATTGCTGTATGCCGCTGCGAAAAAGCCGAGAAGCATCGGGATTGACATTGTAAGAGCTGGTCCTATTATGAGAAGCTTTGGCTGTTTACTATATTCGCGCTGTGCAGGAGGTTCTTCGAGCTCAATAGGCTCACTGTCAATATATAATATGGTTCGTGGTGCTCGATGAAAATCAGTAGGAACATTCTCGCTTCTATTATTAATCAAGTTATCTGATATATTACCTGCGGATATTTCGCTAAATTCAGTCTGCTGATATACCTTTAATCCATATATAAAAAACGGCGTATAGGAACTAATGGCAAGTACTTTTTCTAGATAAACGATTTGTAGACCGAATATATCAATTACATCTCCAAAATGAATAATCTGTTCTTCGTATACTTTTAATTGGTTTACATAAATTCCATTCTTGCTAATATCAATTACTTTGCCTTCTGAACCAAAATGCTCAATAATGGCATGATTGAAAGACACTAATTCCTTGTTGTCGAATGTAATCATATTTGTATTCTGTTTTCCGATTGTAATTGGGGTTTGTTTTAATATTGAATATTTCTCATGAATACTACAGATAAAGACCTCTGTATAAATTTGCAACCACAGTTGTTCTTTGTGAATTGTCTTGATATGATAGATAGAAGAATTAATGATTTGTTTTCCAAGAAAGGGTTGTTTCCCATCATAAATCTGATATGTCTTTTCGCTGTCTTCTAAAAAAATCCATTTGTTATCTGTCCTCACTAATCTCAGTATTAAGAACTCGCGAATTTTTAAATCATGTACTGATAAATGAACCTTATACTCCGCCTCTGTACTTGGCGGATCTGCGCTACTATGTCCTCGTATACGATAGGCACATACCGCTTCTTTTGTATAGACATAAATAACAAGCTCCATGTGTAATTTCCTCTTTTTCCCTGCTCGGTTTCTTAATTATAAAAGGGAATTACTCAAAAAGCAATCCCCTTATTTCCAAAATAATACACGAAATATCTGTTATGTTTTTGTAAATTATTCATGACATTTTTGAAAACTGACTACAAATGTTGTACCTTGACCACTCATACTTGTGACAAGAATTTTAGCTTTATGTTTTTCTACAATACTTTTTGCAATTGACAACCCAAGACCATATCCACCTTCGATTCTTACTCTTGATTCATCCACTCTATAGAAACGTTCAAAAATGTGCTTCTGCTCCTCTTTCGAAATTATTACTCCTGTATTGTTCACTGAAAAAAGCACTTTATCCTGCTTTGCGAATAGCTTTGCGGTTATACAGCCTTCTTTATTAGTATATTTACATGCATTATCCATTAAAATAGCTATAAGCTGTCTTAGCTGTCCTTCATTTCCCTTTAAAAAAATATTATCTGTGATTTCATTCTGTAGTTTTATACCCTGCTCAAATACTACTGATTCAAAGGGCAATAAACTGCTCCATACTACTTCACTGAAATTTAACTCTGGCAACTCACATGAAGGCCTCTCGACATCTGCTTTTGCCAAAAACAGCATATCTTCCACTAGTTTTTTCATACGGAGTGCTTCTGTCTTTATATAATAAATCCATTTTTCCTGATCAACAATTTTTTCCTGTTTATTACTTAGCAATACTCCTGCATTAGCTAAAATGACTGTTAATGGCGTCTTTAATTCATGTGATGCATCTGCCACAAATTGACGTTGCTTTTCCCATGCCTCCTTAACAGGTTTTATTGTCAACTCTGCCAAAAAAAGGCTAATAACAAAAAAGGCGCCAATTCCTGCACCGCCTACGAGCAAAAGTGTAAGAATCAGTTTATTAAAATCCTGCACTTGCCTAGACGTGTCTACAAATGCAATATGCATATTTTCTCCTTCTTTTTCTATTAAAAAGCGTAGTTTATATTCTGGGAGAAAACCTTCTGTTTTTTCAGATTTTAGCACTAAGCCTACTGCCTCTGTCATAAATTCATCGGTCGCTTCCACGTTATTGCCCTTCATACCAATAATTTCACCATTACTGTTCACATCAACACGAAAGGAAAGAAATGTCGACAGAGGCGGTTCATTCCCTTTACGCGGTGCTTTTCCAATATCAAATTGCTCCATGTCCGGCATTGTCTGATCACTCATATACATTGTCATTCGAAGACTTTTGTCCCAATCACTCAATGCACTCTTATAGTCCGCGTAAATTATGATTCCAAATGTAATCAGTAAAACACTACTAACCAAACCCATATTAATTAGTATAAATTTCTTCTTCAGTTTTTGTATCATGGCCTCACCTCTAGTTTATATCCAACTTTCCTTAGTGTTGCTATATTTACCTTGGAACCAAGGAAAAAAAACTTTTTTCGCAAAAAAGAAATGTATGCTTCTACATTATTATCTTCTGCGTTAGAATCTTCCCCCCAGATTTTTGAAATAATACTTTCCTTGGAAATAACAATATTGGGATTAGACATAATCATCTTTAACACTTCAAATTCCTTATATCCGAGATGAACTGACTTTGCGCCTACATTTAATGTGTTGTCAGATAGTTTCAGCGTTAGATCAGCATACTTTAACTCTTCCATAATCACTTCGCCTTGTCTGCGCGTTGCCGCTCGGATTCTTGCAAGTAGTTCTTCTGGCTCAAAGGGTTTTGTCATATAATCATCTGCTCCCATATCCAAACCAGTTATTTTATCTGTTATCTCATCTCGTGCTGTTAACAAAATAACTGGTGTTGCATTTTTTGCGGCACGCATTTCTTTTACGACAGAAAATCCACTTTTCAAAGGTAACATTACATCTAATACTACTACATCATAGGAGTTGCTTATTGCATAATCTAAACCTTCCACTCCATTATGGACAATATCTACTATATACTTTTGTTCCTTCATGATCTGCCCCAATGCCTCGGCTAATCTAATTTCATCTTCTACTATTAATATATGCATATGCGTCTCCTTTCTTTTGTTCTTTTAGAAAAGTATACCAAAGATACTTCTATGTCACAATAGTAGCAGATGAATCTGAAATTAATCTGAAATGCCTTTTTCAGACTATTTTAAGTAATATAGCATATGATAATTTCATGATCACAAGGTTTTCCTTGACACATTATTATATAGAAGGAGGTAATAATATGGCAGCAACTCAAAATGTATTCAAACGATATGAACAAAAATATATGTTGTCAAAAAATCAATATGAATCTATGCTAACGTTTCTCAGTAACTATATGGAACAGGATTGTTACGGATTACATACAATTTGCAATATCTACTATGATACAAATTACTATAACCTGATTCGCACTTCACTTGAAAAACCGATTTATAAAGAAAAATTCAGGGTCCGCAGTTATGGACAAATTACAGCTAATGACCATGTGTTCTTAGAAATCAAGAAAAAATACAAAGGTGTTGTATATAAAAGGCGTGAATCAATGATGCTATCTGAAGCAGATGCTTATCTGCAATATGATATGAAACCAAAAAAGCAAGGTCAAATACTTCATGAGATCGACTGGTTCCTTAATCTTAATGATATTTCTCCGAAAGTATATATTGCATATGACCGACTTGCACTTTTCTCAAAAGACGATGAATCTCTTCGTGTGACTTTTGACCATAATATTCGTTTTCGAGATTATGATTTAGATTTAACAAAAAATACTTATGGCAGAAAATTGATTAATGATGATCGATATCTAATGGAGTTAAAGATGAGTATGGCAATGCCTAAATGGCTGTCTGATTATTTGGCAGTAAATAACATATTGCCAACTTCATTCTCTAAATACGGAACTTGTTATAAAGAATTTATTTTTTTTAAAGAACTAGGCAAATCAAAACTCGCCATACATAATGGCGTTGCATAAAAAACGGAGGTATCACATTGTTAAACAGTATATTAAATCTTTCAACCGACACAACAGTAGCTTTAACTACACAGTCAGTTATTATTTGTACCGCTACTTCTCTTATATTAGGTGTCATCGCCACCTATATTCATATGTACAAAAACACATATACCAAGAATTTTGTAATAACACTTGCATTACTTCCTGCAATAGTACAAATTGTTATTATGCTCGTTAATGGCAATCTCGGAACTGGCATCGCTGTTCTTGGTGCTTTCAGTCTAGTACGCTTTCGTTCTGTTCCCGGCAGTGCCCGTGAAATAGGAAGTATCTTTTTTGCTATGGCTATAGGACTTTCAACCGGCATGGGTTATATAAGCTTTGCAATTGTTTTTCTAATTATCATCGGAATCATGACACTTCTTCTTTCCCTAACTAAATTTGGTGAGAAAAAGAATGATACAAAAGAGCTAAAAATTACAATACCTGAAAATCTGGATTATAATGATATCTTCAATGATTTATTTGATATCTATACAAAAAGTTGTGAGCTAATTCAAGTAAAAACAACAAATATGGGCAGTCTCTTTGAATTACAATATCGTTTTGTCCCACTTGATTCCACTACAGAAAAAGAATTTATTGATAAGCTTAGATGTAGAAACGGCAACCTGAATATATCGTGCAGACATACCATCGTCCGCTCTGATGAATTATAGAAAGAGGAAACAACCATGAACATGAAAAAATATCGCAACACAATACTAAGTTTGCTTTTTTCCGCCATTCTACTGCTATCTGGTTGCGGCGTAACATCAGATAGTACTACATCTGATTTGTCTATAAAGACATCCATTGCAGAGGAATTATCGACATCCTCCAATCTAGCATCACTTACGGCCGCATTATCGACTTCCGCTGATCTGACTACTCTCGCAGCGGCTGAAGAATGGGATGATGCAAGTGCTACACATATCACACTTAACGATACCGCATGTGAGATATCGGGAACGGGTGTTATTTATAAAGACAGCATCGTTACAATCAATGCTGGTGGTACCTATGTGATAACTGGTACATTATCTGATGGGCAGATTGTTGTAGCTGCCGATAACGACGATTCCATACACTTAGTATTAAACGGAATTGATATTACCTGTTCTGATAATGCACCACTTTATTTAAGTAATGCAGAAGAAACGACAATCACACTTGTAAAAGGAACCATTAATTCAATAACGGATGCTATTAAATATACATATGCTACTTCTGACGAGACAGAACCCGATGCTGCACTTTTCAGCAAAGATAACTTAATGATCAATGGTTCTGGAACGTTAATCGTAAACGCAAATTATCATCAAGGCATTGTCTCTAAAAAAAAATTGACCATCACAAACGGTAGCTTTCACATTACCTCTGTCGATGATGCTATCAAGGGAAAGGATTCCCTTATTATAAACGGTGGCGATTTTATAATCGATGCTGGCGATGATGCTTTACATACAGATACTGATCTTGTGATTAACAATGGAACAGTAAATATTACTGACTGTTATGAGGGCTTCGAAGGTGCAACCATAACCATTAACGATGGCTACATTAATATTACAGCAAGTGATGATGGACTGAATGCTACAGGCGGCACAGATGATAGTGATAATATGAATAACGATGCTTTTAACGCTAACAGCAATTATAACATTTATATAAACGGAGGCACTTTGATAGTCAGTGCAAGTGGAGATGCCCTTGACAGTAATGGTAATATCTACCAATCCGGTGGAATTGTAACTCTATATGGTCCGACTAATGACGGAAATAGTGTAATTGATTATAATGGTATATATGAAATAACGGGTGGTTTTTTAAATGCTTCTGGAAGCGCTGGGATGGCACAAGCTCCAAGCGATTCTTCTTCGCAGACTTCTTTAATGCTATTATTTGACACTGTACAACAATCTGGAACGACAGTTACTATACAGTCTGAAGATAATGAGACCATTGCAGAAATTACTTCTCAAAAATCATATTCTTGTGTCATATTTAGTTCTTGCGATTTACAGCAAAGTAATACTTATACTATTTATTCTGGTGACACGGAACTTTGTACGATTACTCTCGATAATATGATTACTTGTATCAATGAAGATGGCTCTGTCACACAGGGAGGTATGGGTGAATTCGGAAATACTGGTGGCCCTAGAAATCACGAAACTTCGATAAGTGGGCCTAATGTACCCAATAAAGCTCCTCGAGAGTAGCTTTTATAACTAGTATAAAATATACCCTTCAATTTCCTCCAGAAACTCAATTCTTTGTCCTGTCGAGATATAGTGTAGTCTATCTCCCAGGACTTCTTTTAATTTGGAAAATGCTTCATTTCCTGTACAATGACATGTATAATATACCGTATTCTCCCACTTTGCTAATTCCTCACCAAGTTTTTTAATTAACTGGTCGCTTTCATATTCATCTGTAGGCGGATTATATGTATGAAAACCTGAAATTACAATACTTGGTCTTTCCTGACATACCTCTACAGCACGTTCCATAATATTCAAGATGCCATTATGCGCACAATTTGCAATCAATGCCCATTCCCTACCATTTGTCAGAAGCATATTCTGCTCATGTGAGAAATTGTCTTTCACAAGCTTACTTCCTTTACGTACATACATCGCCTCATTACTTTTAGCAAAATACTTCCTTCCGGTGACTCCTGCAAACAGCGTAATTTCACCGTCCACTTTTGTAAAGTGGTCGGTAAACACAAATCGCTCATTTTCATAATCAATCATGCTTATATCTATCCCTATCGGACAGGGTATTCCAGACACCTTTAAAAAGTGTGGATCACATACATTTCTATGCAGATATATTTTTGCTTTACTATTTACTTTTAAAAAAGCTTTTAACCCGCCAACATGATCAGCATGCCCATGAGAGAGTACTACCATGTCGATCTCTGCAATATCAATATCTAATGCTTCTGCATTGCGAAGGAACGTTTCATTTGGTCCCAAATCAATCAGCATTTTGTGATCACGGGTCTCAATATAGAAACATAATCCATGACGCGAAACTACTTTATTTGAAATTGCCGTATTTTCTACTAATGGTATAATCTTCAAGATGTCTCCTCCAATTCAGAATTGTTACAATAATATTATACAATGCGGTTTAGGCTTTTTCAATAAGTTACAATTCTATATTGCTAAATTTCTATCTATTTACATCTTTATCTCTTTGGCTTTCAGGATTTTTGTAGAAAGGATTGTAAAGTATCCGTTTTTTTCGTATACTATTGTTTAAGAATAAACAATTAAACAGAAGGTTATTCACACTTTGATTAAGGAGCAAACCATGGCAGGAACCAGTTATAAAGAGGGTACCGTAATATTTCAGGAAGGTGCTCGCACGATGCAGCTTTGTATCATTGCACAGGGAAAAGTGATTGCATCCAATTCCTTATCCCAAATCACTTTATCCAAAGGCGAGGTGTTAGGTGTATGCGAATCACAAGGGATTTATTATCCTTTTGAATATACTGCTTTGGAAGACACTACTCTTATTGTATATCCTTATACATCTCCTGCAGATATTTCTGCCCTTATTTCAGAGAATCCTTCTGCTGCTGGCATTATGACTTATGCTTTTGCACAAAAGTGCCAGAATATTATGGAAGTCTATGCTTCAGCACTTGCTGATTGTCAGTCCCTGTATGATACAGCGTCTCAACTATATGCGCAATATCAAAATCTCTGTCAATACCATCATATAGAACCCTTAGAACTTCCAGGACTGTCGCAACTCGGAGAATTTTCTATCGATTCCGTAATGGAAGACTGGATTATAAACTATTATACGTCCTTACATTCCATAGAACCCGCTCGTTGGAAAGCATTTTATGATTCATATCCTGATGCCTGTTCCGGCTTTATCTTAAAAGCCAGTGCAGATATTTTATATGTACTTCCTTTCTGCGAGAGACTTCACCGATATTTGGATATGATTTATGATTTATTTTTGAGTGATTTTAATATGGATTTATTTACATATTATCTGAATCTGTATAAAGATATTCTGATCTGTTCTGATTCGGTTGATATATCTCCAGTTAGAGATACTCTCGATCGTATCGTGCTTATGATTAGCAAAGAGATGCATATTGATAAAGCGCTTGTCTCTTCACGTAGTCAGGAATATAACGAAGTCTGTGGTAGTAAAGACGCTTCCGTTATATCGGCATCTGCTGATATAGATCGTAGTACTCTTCAAAAAATTGCCGACTCTCTAAAGGATTCTATCGATACAATTACCGGGTATGCAAACATCAGTGACCTGGATGCGCGTAATTTTCGTCTGCTTATTAAGAAATATTGTGCACTGCCTGATCGAAATGATATGTCCGATTCCTCCAAAGAACTTCGTAAAAACCTTACAGTTCTGTTTTATGATATCTATAAGGGTGCTTTATTAAGAAGCTTAACTGATCCTGTTCTTCCAACCGAATTAAAAATGTTTTTCTATTTTGGATATGTAGATGAAGAATTAATCGGTATAGATAATGCTGTTTACCTATACTATCTTTCTGAAAAAATGAGACCTGATGAAAAAGGCAATGTCTTTCTGCTTTATGATTGGCTTGTTAAAATATATAAGGATGAGAAAGTTCCCTGCATTAATGAATTAAACACCGATTACACCTCTTTTTTACGAAATCAACGTGTATCCGGAGAAATAACAGTTGCACAGGAAAATGCTGCTATTAATGACCCTGAAAAACGAATGCTGTTTGAATTTAATAATATGTTCAAATTGACAAATAAAGTGACCTTTGGACGTATTTCTACTTTTTGCCCGGTGCTCTCTGATCATAATCTTTATAAACAGCTCCCTTCGGCATACTTATCTGTCTCTACTATTCATGAAACGCTTAATAAAATTCGTGGAATCGATTATTCTGCGTATTTTCGTGAGACGATATATTCTAATCCTGAAAAGGGTATCACCAAAGAATTAGTGCAGACAGAAGTGCTTCCTGATATAATTTTAATGCCAAATATCGGTTCTCGAGGAATTATGTGGCAGGAAATCACTGGTAAAAAACGTTCTTCACCAGCTCGTATGATGATTTCTGTTATTAGCATGGAAGAACTTCTTCCAACCATGGTTCGACTTACCGGTGAGTTTCGGTGGGAACTTTGCCGCCGTATACAGGGTGTACGTTGGAATGATATTTCAGAATTTTCTTTGACTAGCGATTATTGTGAATACTTGCAAACATATAAAAAAAATCACGATTTATCTCCTGAAGCCAAAGAAAAGATTAAAATGACAATGCAAAAAACGCGAAACAGTTCTAAAGAAATGTTTGTAAGAGATTATATGGACTATATTTTATATGAGTCAGCAGGTTCTATTCGGATAAATAAATTATCAAGATTCCTGCTATTTAATTATTGCCCGTTTCACAAAGATATACGCAATAATATGTCAAATAATCCTTTATATAAAGAACTAATAGAACGTTATAACAATAAGCGAAAAGCTGCACTCCACATAAATGACATGTTGCTACAAAAGATGGCTAACAACAATATTGAAATACCCGTTGAAATGAAAGCACATCGCATGTTTTTGCAGCAATAGTGTCTGCTGGGCCTTGCCTACTACATTGGAAAACCAATACTGATATAAATGAAAACGGAACATAGCGCAAATAGTACTGTACATGAAAGCAAAACGAGAAGCACGCATTTCTGTTTATTACTTTGCTTTTCTTCTGCTTTTGAATCTATTCGTTCTGCCAGCATACCTAAAAACAAGCTCTGCGGAACCAAACTTAATGCTATATATCTAAAGTCTTGTGAACTAAAATATGTTTGTTTTAATGCGAACACCAAATAAGCAATTAACTGTGCTCCATATAGGATTCCCCAAAACAACTTCCATTTGAAGGATAACGGAGAATCTTTTTTTATTATAAAATACCATGTTGCACAAAATGAAATCAATGCCAAAATGACTCCTACTATGAAAAATATAACTGCTATAGGTGTTATGCCACTGTTTATACTGCTAAAATTATACTCTCCAAATAAAGATGTCTTTAGAAGTGTAAGCACGACATTATACTCATCATACGTATCTCCGTTATTTATCATTGCTGGATACACACTATGCATTCTAAAGTCAAATACTCTCTGCAGAATATTATATTGGCTTACTCCTTCTCCGGCTGCAGGTGTATAATCAAATGGAACATCAAATATTAACTTATTTCGTAATGGAGACCAAAGACCAAGTGGAAAACAAATCATCACAAACACAAAAAACTGCGTCCAATATTTTTTAATATTGCCCCAAAGGTTATGTACTCCATATGATTCCTTTATCGTTCCCTCTGCTTTTAGTAATTTTAGAATAAACAATACTGCAACAGCTGGTGCAACAGTACCACCGGACAATTTTGCCATCATAGAACAGCCTATCGCTATTGCCAATAAGACCATTGTAAGCATTCTTGGTTCTTCATCCCATTTGATTACTAAGTAAACGGATACAACCTGAAGAAAAAGACATAAAGCATCGTTGTTCAGGCTTCCCGACATCATAATGAATACTGGTGAAAATGCTATCATTGTACAAGCAATCCGTAAGCCCCACTTTTTTAGTCTGCACGCCTTAAAGATATAGTAAGATAAAATCATAACTGCACTTGTATAAAATAGTGTCAATATCTGCACATTTTCCTGTGCCTGTCGATATAGAATTCCAAGCTTTAAATTAATTTTAATCCAAATTGCGGCTATAATGTGATGAAGCGGTGGTTGGAAAAAAGCCCATCTTTCACGCGGGTCAAAATCAGGTAGTGCTTCATTTTCCATAAGATATTCTATAAATCCAGCATGTCCGATTCCCGTCCCAAAATCAATCACGTCATGCTGCCTACACCATACAGGTGTATATAAAATATAAGCAACACGCACTACGAAACCAATACCGACCAATATGGTCAACCAATTCAAAGGAATATATTTATGCAATGCCCATATACCAACTAAAAATGCACAAAACAAAAACAGGAATTCACCCGACCATAAATTTTCTCTTGCACCATCTACTGACACGCTTAAAAGCAGACATACAGCAAATAATAGTACAAATGGCTGCCATGACAAATCAATGTTGGTTTTCTTCCCCGTTTTTTGCATACACTCCTCCTAGTTTTTATATATTGCAAACGCATGTCTATATGATACAAACCAACATGGATTATATCACATATTTATGAATGTTTCCACACCTACAACTCTTATTCTTCTGCTTCATTCAGGTATCTTTTATCATATCTTTGCATCTATGTCCAATAATCTGTTCGACACTATGTGCAAAGCCTTCCATAGACATCATGCTTAAAAGTTCAAATAGCCTCTCAATAGGTATATCCTCTCCACATTTTTTCCATTTAGCGACCATTGCGAAAATACCACAGATTTTGTATTCTATCAAATAGGCAAGTTCTTTTTTCTCCTCTTCTTCCAGTTTATCCATAAATTCTAAATATTGTGGCTGTATTAAATTCAATAAATGTTTTGAAAATACGGGTGTTTTTATTTTATCAAACAAGACCGACAGATACTTACTGTTTTCAATATAAAATTGTACAAAGTCACGATTGCGCTCCTCTTCAAAATCGGAATCCAATGCTATCTCTTTATTCATATATCCTTTATGCATATATTCATTATGAAATTTTCCAATTTCTTTTGCCTTTACGAACAAACCTTCAACAACATAGTTAAGTACTTCTTCCGTATTATTAAAATAAGAATAAAAAGTGCTTCTATTATATCCTGCTTTTTCCGTTATTTCTTTTACAGAGATCTGCGTCAGTTTTTTTTCACTATATAATCCCCAAAAAGCTTCCACAATATTTTGCTTGGTCTGTTCTGTTAATTCTGGATTTTTTTTCATAATTTTCCTTTCTATTCTATCCTCGTAGTGCATCCCCTATAAATATGAATCATTATGAAGGTCTATTTCTTATTGTCTTCATAATCCTCTGAAATATCAGTAATGTCAAGTGTACTGGCGCTACCCTTTCTTTTTTGATAGAGTTTCTCCTCTCTCCTCTTATTACGTTTTGTCTGCCGCGCAGTTTTATTAATCAAATGACGCTCTCCCGTACGAATTTGATCCATAAGTGTATAAAATACAGGAAGCAGCAACAATGTTAAAACTGTTGAGGCAACAAAACCACCAATAATGACAACACCCATGCTTTGCATCATTTCGGTTCCTTCTCCAATACCCAGAGACATTGGAACCATTGCAAGTATTGTTGTAAGGGATGTCATTAGAATCGGGCGCAAACGAATACGTCCAGCTTCAACAAGCGCATCTTCCCTATTTCTATCTTCACGCAATTGATTTGCTGTATCTACAAACAAAATTCCATTATTGACAACTGTGCCTATCAGCATTAAAAAGCCCATTAGAGAAACCATGGTAAGCGTCGTACCAGTCAACAGCATCAGACCAACGGAACCAACCAAACTGAATGGAATGCACCACATTACCATTAATGAAAAACGAATTGATTCAAACTGCATTGCCATAATCATAAGAACCAGTAGAAAGGCAACAATGATTGCAGTAATAAGGCTTGAGAATTCCTCTCCCATCATCTCCGACATAGTTGTCGAACCGATTCCCACATCTCCAGGATAGAGTAGTTTAGCCGCATTCTTCTCAATTTCTTCCTTTGCATCAAATTTCGCATCTTTTTGGGGGATGCCTGTAATTGTAACACTATATCTCCCGTTACTGCGCGTTAGTGTCTGTGCACTATCCGTAAAAACGATATCAGAAATATCTGCAAGCATTACACTTTTTCCAGTAGGCGTCATCATAATTAGGTTGTTCAAATCCTCAACAACCTCATAAGTCTTATCCGGATATTCCACCTTGACTGTATATAATTTTCGATTATTTGTAATTTCAATTGTGTCAACTCCACTAAGCGCCATGTTGACATTTGATGCAACTACTGCTGGGGTAAATCCGACAGCCGCAGCTTTTAATGGATCAATAACCAGTTTTGCCTTGCTGCCACTTGTGTTTGCCGTCGATGAAACCCTGATGATTCCTTTCGTATTCTTCATCAATTCCTCTACCATGATAGAAGCCGCTTTTAAATCTGCCATCTCGTCTCCCAGAAGTGTTATTTCAACATTATCACCTCCTAAGCCACCTTGTCCACCCATGCCGCTGTCACTTACTTCTTCGATTTTTATATCAAACTGCGTCGCTTCTCTTAAGTCGAGATTCCACTTCTCTGCAGTTTCCCACGTCTCATTCTTTCTGTCTTTCTTTAGGAATACATCCATAGTTCCTTTTGCATCAGCACTACTAGCAGATAAACTGTAACTTTCAACATCAGAGTTTGTAGAAACCATCTCTTCAAGTTCTCTCATGAATTTATCATATTGTTCAACCTTCAGGCCCGGTCTCCCATTTATTGTAAACTGAATATGTCCCTGATCAATTGTTGGCATCAGTTCCATGTTCAACAATGCCATACTTACTATAGCACTTATAAGAAGAATCATAGCAAGCACTGAAACTATCTTTTTATGGCGTAGTACTTTTCTAAGAAGCTTTCCATAATCATCTGAGAAGCCTGAGATAAATTTTGCAACTGATTGTTCTTTTTTTTCAACAGGCTTATATCTCGAGAAAAATAGTGGCACAAGTGTAATCGCTGAAACAAGAGATGCTAAAAGAGAAAAAACAATTGTGAATCCAAGTGGGCCAAACATTTGTCCGGCCAATCCCTTTGTTAAACTGATTGGTAAAAATACTGCTACTGTTGTTGTAGTAGATGCCACGATAGAGTTTATTACAAATTTTGTTCCTAACTCTGCTGCCTTTCCAAAATCAAGTCCTTCATCTCGCTTTCGGAAACAGCTTTCCAGTACAACAATGGAATTATCCACCATCATTCCGACACCAATTACCAAACCACCCATTGTAATTACATTCAGAGAATAACCCATAAATTTCATTAGAATAAAGGTCATTAAAACCGAAATAGGCATAGAGCATCCAACTATAAAGCTTCCTTTTATATCACCAAAAAATAAGAATAAAATCAGCATTGACAAGATCATACCCATAATCAATGTTTCTGCAACAGCTTTTAGGGAGTCTTTCACACTTTTACTTGTATCAGAAATGATTTCAAAATGGACACCTGCATCTTTTGACTCGAGTTCGCTTAAAACTTTTTTTACAGCATTTGCGACTGAAACATCTCCTGCACTTTGTCGCTTACTAACACTAATTGTTACATTTTCCAGTCCGTTGTACCGACTGATAGATTTACTGTCCTCATATTGTTGTCTTACCAATGCAACATCAGAGAGCTTTATCACCATCCCTTTTGCCGTCGTAATAGGAATGGCAAGTAACTGGTCTATTGTATCATATTCCGAGCTAATGCTGACATTCATGGACTGCTTTCCATGATCAGCTGTTCCTACTGGCATTGTAAAATTAGCCGCATTAATATATGTGACTACTGTACTCATTGTAAGTCCATATTGATTCATTTTCTGTTGGTCTAGACCAACGCTAATATAAGCTTCTTTTCCTCCAGAAATATCTACTTCTGCTACATCTGTAATTCGCTCAAGTTCAGGTACCACTTCATCATCTATATAGTTTAAAAGATTAATGTCTCCTTCCGCCGCCGCTGATATCATCATTGTTGGAAGGGCATTCATATTTAGTTCTATAACAGTTGGTGTTCCTGCATTCTCAGGCAGATCATTCTGGCTTGCATTAATTGCCTCGAGCAAATCCAAATAGGCATCATCCATATCTGTCCCGTATTCATACTGAAACATAACCATAGAAATATTTTCTGCCGAAGATGACTGGATATTTTTAAGGCCTTTCAGTGTTCCGCCTGCCTCTTCAATCTTTTGTGAAACTAATTCATCAATGTCTTCTGGCGAGACTCCAATATATGTCGTATATACAATAAACATTGGCATTTCCATATCTGGAGAGAGTTGCATATTTAATCCAAATATGGATGCAATACCAAAAATCACGATTGCTGCTATAACAATAACTGTAGATACAGGTCTTTTTAATGATAATTTAGTTAATCCCATTTACTCTCTCTCCATCCTTTAGCCTTGCGGACCATGATATAATCACCTGACTGTTAAAATCCAATCCATCAATTACCTGTATTTTCTCATTATCATAAATTCCTGTTTTTACATATGTTTTCTTTGCTACTCCATCTATATTTAGATAAACATATGCTTGCTCATCTTCATAATATACTGCTTCTAGAGGGATTGTCATTGCATCCTTCTCAGAACTTGTTTCAAGTCGTACTTTTATACTAGAGCCTACATGTAGTCCGCTTCCACTTCCGCTTACAGCCGTTTCAACTTTAAATAATCCTGTTGATTTGTCTACACTATTATCTATATCAATAATAGAACCTTCATAATTCTCACTACCATATTCCAATGTTGCATTCTGTCCAGTTCTTATGTCCGAAATGTTTGACTCACTAACATAAAAAATTACTTTTTTTGAATTATCTGTTGTAATACTGCAAGCCGGATTACCAATCTGTACCATTTCATACTGCTCTACATTTTGAATATCTAGTTTTCCAGAAACCGGTGATTTTACATGATAATAATCCAATACTGCTTCTGCATTATTTACATTTACTTGCGCCTGATTTAATGTTGCTGTTGCAGATGCAATTGCCTCGTTCAGGATCTTGGTTACCGTCAGATTTAATGTTGTTTCTGCCATTTCCATCCCGACTCCCGCTTGTTTAACAGCATTCTCATAGGTATGAATGCTAGATTCCAGTTGTCCTTTTGTAGAAGTCATCGTATTAACACTTGCATTGAGTGTGGAAATCTGTGCTTCCAGTGCTGATATCTGCGCACTTAACTGACTTACCGATACGGAGTTTGCAGAAACTGCTATTGCTGCCTGAAGCTTCTGATTTAAATCTGCATTTAGCCTTTTTAATTCATCAAGCGCCGTTTCCATCTCAGAAATACTGTCTTTTGTATCTCCTATTTTTTCACAGGTATTACTATAATTGTAATTTGCCGTATCAAGACCAATCTCAGCATTTTTATAGGTACCGGTAATTGAGATTGCCTGAGAATCAAGACCACTTCCAAGCATTTTATTTACACTGCTCTTTGTCATCTGATAAGCTGCTTTTGCAGAAGAAATACCCTGTTCTGCCTGCGTTGAATCAATATCAAACAGAAGATCTCCCTCCTGTATCATATCGCCTTCTGAAAAGTATGTTTGCAATACTTCTCCAGAAACTTTCGTTACAACTGAAACCGTTTTCCCGGCTTCAACTGTTCCAATGAATTCTCCATAGTTTGCAATAGATTCCTTTGCAGGTATCTGTGTTTCCACTTTTAGATCCTCATATAGTTCTTCGTCTTCTTTTTGATTACATCCTGTTATACAGAACAAAAGAATACAAATTATACAGCATATCGTGATATATTTTTTTTGTTTTTTCATTATACTAGCTCCTAATATTTTTTTTCACAAGACATCATAATGTCAAAGTTCTTTCGTTCTCCCGACATCGTGTTGTTCATAGAAATTATAATAGTCTTCCTCCTGATAATCAACCAGCACTTTATAAAAACTGTTGTATTATACATCCTGCGCATATTGCATGAACAACATAGGAAAAATATGTTTATATAAAAAGGAGATGCGTCCTGCATCTCCTTTAAAAAAATGAACTGTATTGAAATGACATATATATCTTAATAACTAACCTTCATAATCTTCGCTCGCTGAAATATAATCCTTTGCATTATTTGCCATATCCGTACCTGGAAAAAGTTCTATTACCTGCTTATAAACTTCGTCTGCTTTATCTGTATTGCCTGCATTACGATAAGCATGTCCAAGATTAAACAAAGCACTTCCATTTGTTTCATCAAGCTCCCATGCCTTTGTCAAATCGGCAATTGCCTCTTCATTTTTACTATCTCCCACCTCTTCTATACCCTTTTCATAATATTGCTTAGCAGCCTCTACTTTTACACTGTCCATAAGTAAAGTATATAATGAAAGAAACGGTTGTGAGGCTGTCGTCAAATACTCGTCCTCGATTTTTTCCAACAAATCTACAACAGCTATTACTTCTTCTGGATTTTCAATATATGCCTTTGCTGCATCTTCTAAATAATCCGCTGCTTGTGCGACGCCTGTTGTACTCGTTAATTCTCCGATTTGCGCTTCCTGTTCTTCATTTTGTGTTCTCAGCGTATCAATTGCCTCTTCAAGTTCCAGTTTTGATGCTTTCTCAGCTGTAAGTTCTTCACTCACTTTCTTAAACTTTTCATCATTTTTATCTGTTTCAATACCAATGCGCGCAGGTAATATTAAAAACCACGCAATCGCTACACCAATAATAATACCAATAATAATATTAATGATACTTGAAAAACCCACTCTCTCTTTCACATACATCGGTTGAATAATCGTTTCGTTACCGCTCTGATAACTATATACTTCACCTTGCCCTTTTTTGTGCTTACCGGACAAATGCTCCTCTTTTTCAGATAAAACCATATTTACTTCTCTTAGGTACCGAAGTGTTGTAGTATTGTTTGTATCAATCTGTGCCCCACGAAGTAATGTGCGTCTCGCTTTATCCCAATCCTCCGCATTTATATATAAAAGTGCCAACAACTGATAGCCACATATTAATTTAGGGTTTATGGAGAGCACTTTCTTTAACTGAATGATTGCAAGATCTTTACTGCCTTGATAGCAATATGCAAGCGCCTGATTATACTTTTTGATTGTTTGATTGATTGTATCTAGTTTCGCATGATTTGTTTGAATTTCGCCTAAATAGTCATCTGCTATGTTTTTATTGCTTTGAAGACTCTTGCTAATGACCCATTCGCTAAGCGCGGACACAGCTTCACCCATCTCAAAATAAACCAGTCCCAATAGGTTTCTGGCTGCAGTATTATTCTTATTAAATTTTAAACTTTTCCGTAGGCTGATTACCGCACCAGATAAATCCCTGACGCCTGCTTTCTCCAACGCATCGTTATAGCACATATTTGATGCATATTGAATCTGCTTATATATAGTAACGTCCGTTCCACAGCTTGTGCAATAGTTTTTCTCAGACAAACTACTTCCACATACAAAACAATTCATATTACCTTGTCCTTCGTCTCTTTCAACATGCTCAACAGAACATCTGTCATATCATTCAAATCGCGATTATGTATTGCATCCTCAGCATCCTCAATTTCAAGACTCGGATGATATTTCTTAAGTTCTTCTTCAAAATTAATCACAATATTGCCTCCAAAATTCTATTTATCATAATACTCATATTCTTGGTAAAATGCAAGTATATCCTACTATACACTTAACTTTCTAATTGCAATGCCTAAACCACCGACTTCTCTCATAAATTCCACTGATTCAATATCACTCTCAATATTTTTAGATTGATCATCAATTACAATTCTAGCTCCCGCATATACTTTACGCTCTGCACGAATCGTTGCATTTGCAGCACGTTGCAGGGTGTCCGCCAACTTTACCTGTTCTTCTTCGGCATGCTCAATCAGTTTGTTTTCTCGCACCATTTTCTTTTGAAGCTGCGATATTTTAGCTTTAATACTACCTTCATTCATAATGTCTTTTTTCTCTTTTTGTAAATTCAAAAGTTCTTCATCTGACTTTCTGATACTTATCTTTGCGGCATTTACCTTAACGGACAACATTTCTTGCCTTTTTAAAAGCTCCTCACTCACACCAACCGAAACTAAGGTTTTCAATGCGACACCATTTCCAATATTTGCTGCAGAAATGCCTATCACCGAATATGACTTGCCACCAACCAGAGAGCCTCTTCTCCCAGATACAGTAATACGATCGCCCGCTCTGATTTCTGAATTCATAATGATATTGGCATGCACACTTTTACCTGCCTCTACTCTCGTAAACTCAATGAATTCAGCATATACACTACCACCTGCCGTTATTTTCGCCTTTTGGCCCCCCTGCATACCTTTTCTGATAATAATATCACCGGTTGCAATTAAGTTTGCTGCTTCTACATGTCCATTTATTGTAATACTTTTGGTCGCGCGTATCTCAACTCCACTCTCTACGTTACCAGAAATAATAACATCGCCTCTAAAATCAATTTTGCCGACAATCAAATCAACATCACCGTGTACCTCATAAACATCTTTTACATCCAGATGATATTCTTTATATTCTATTTTCCCTTCAGTTGTGGCCATATAAACGAATCCGTCATCTGAACGTACAAATCCCACTCCCCTGAGCACTGGTAAATCTCTGGCTGGTTTAGGCTTAGACACTTTTCCCCTGACATCAACACCTGGTTCCCCAACAACTGGCGGATGATATATTGCAAGTACATCTCCAATCGTAGTATTTTCAATAAGACTCATACTCTGATAATCAACAGATCCATCCGAACGGATAATTGGTTTTCTAGTGACATCCTCCCTACTGAATTTGAATTCGTAGGATCCATTTATACCATTAACCGCTTTCGTTCCCTCTGCAATTTTAACCTCTCTAAGATATACACCCTTCTTAGTCATTGCCTCTATACTAGAGTAAATAATTCCAGCATTAACACCCTGTCTTTTCAAATACTCAATAATCTGCTCGCTACTATAGAACTCTCCCTCTTCAGGTGGGCTAAGATAAAGATATGCCTCCATATTATCTGGTGTAATTTTAACGTAAGTATTTGAACTTATTTCAGGCATTACAAACCTCCGCTATGAAATCAAGTATATCTGCCACTTTAATAATCATAGCATGGATTTCATAACTTCGCAATCTTCTATATTTCACAAATTTATGTATTATTTTTCCTTTTTCAATTGTAACAATCTCTGTTGCACCTGCGTCATCATTTGCATATATTTTGTTTTTTTATCTTTCTCTTCTTGCAGTTTCGCTTCTGGTGCTTTCGATAAAAACTTTTCGTTATTCAATAATTCATTCACACGAGCAATCTCAGCTTGCAGACGTTTTTCTTCCTTCTCCAAGCGTTCTGTCTCTTGCAGAATATCAACCAATTCCGAGAATGGCATATAGATTGTTGCTTCTGGGATCATAACAGATACTGCATCCTCAGCTATTCCCTTTTTATCTGTCTGTATTATCACATCACTTGCGAAAGCAAGTGCCTGAAAAAACAACTTTCCTTCTGTGAAGGTATCTGTTATTCTTTTATTTCCTGTCACTAAGTATACGAGAGCTCTTCTGCTTGGTGCAACATTCATACTTGCCCTGACATTACGGATACCACGTACTGCCTCTTTGATTGTTTCAATTGCAAGTTCTGCTTCTGGATATTCCCATTCCGCTCTGTGCATTGGCCATGAAGAAATCATGATGGATTCCTTTTCTTCTTCAACAACAGTATTTCTTGTAATACCTGATACCTGCATTGTTCCGTAGATTTCTTCTGTAATAAATGGCATAAATGGATGTAATAATTTAAGAACATTCATTAAAACCGTTTTTAGTGTCCAAAGCGCTGCATTCTGAGATGTCGTATTGTCTGAATTGTAAAGACGTGGTTTTACCATTTCAATATACCAATCGCAGAACTCATCCCATATGAATTCATATACTTTCTGCACAGCAATGCCAAGTTCGTAAGCCTCCATATTATTTGTAACTTCTCCAATCACTCCATTCAGCTTAGAAATAATCCAACAATCCACGGGTAATAGATCTCCTCTTTCCACGTCGGTTATCTCCTTGCCCTCTAGGTTCATTATAATAAAACGGCTCGCATTCCATACTTTATTGGCAAAATTTCTACTGGCCTCCACACGTTCATAATAAAATCTCATGTCATTACCAGGAGCATTTCCTGTAATGATTGTGAGACGAAGTGCATCTGCTCCATATTGTTCAATTACCTCTAGCGGATCGATTCCATTCCCAAGTGATTTACTCATTTTTCGCCCTTGCGAATCCCGAATCAGCCCATGAATCAAAACGGTGTGAAAAGGACTCTTCTCCATGTGCTCACACCCCGAAAATACCATTCGGATTACCCAAAAGAAAATAATATCATAGCCTGTCACAAGCACATCTGTTGGATAAAAATAGTCCAATTCTTCTGTCTTTTCTGGCCAGCCCAGCGTTGAGAACGGCCATAAGGCAGATGAAAACCACGTATCCAATGTATCCTCGTCCTGTGTCATTGTCGTACAACCACATTTAGGACATTGATTAGGCATACTCTTTGATACGACTATTTCTCCACAATCTGCACAATAATAGGCTGGAATTCTATGTCCCCACCATAATTGTCGACTAATGCACCAGTCTCTTATGTTTTCAAGCCAGTGCAGATATGTCTTTTCAAATCGCTCTGGTACAAATTTAAGTTCTCCCAGCAATGATTTTTGGCCCGTCTGCGTTGACTTTAAAACTGCAATCGCCGGTTTTGCAAGTTCTTCCATTGCTACAAACCATTGTAGCTTTGCCATTGGCTCTATTGTTGTCCTGCATCTGTCATGTGTTCCGACATTATGCGTATGTTCCTCGATTCGATCTAATAGTCCCTGTGCTTCCAAATCTGCTATAATCTGTTTTCTTGCAGCATAGCGTTCCATACCACTATAATTACCCCCATTTTCATTAATGGTGGCATCATCATTCATAATATTCACAAGTGGCAAATCATGGCGTCTTCCAACCTCAAAGTCGTTAGGATCATGTGCTGGTGTAATTTTAACAACACCTGTACCGAATTCCATGTCTACATAAGAATCTGCCACAACTGGAATCTGTTTATTCACAAGTGGTAAAATAACCATCTTACCAATAAGACTTTTGTAACGTTCATCATTTGGGTTAACTGCAAGTGCAGTGTCCCCAAGCATGGTCTCCGGACGTGTAGTCGCTACTACAATATAGTCCTGTTGTGATAAATCCCCTTTTCCGCGTGTTTTGTTTTCTGCCGCTGCCGTCCCCATAATGGGATACTTTATATACCAAAAATGACCAGGCTGCTCTTCATGCTCTACTTCTGCATCTGAAATAGTCGTCCTACAGATAGGGCACCAGTTAACTATTCTATTGCCCTTATATATATAGCCTTTTTTATATAAATTGATAAATACTTCTTCAACAGCTGCCGAACACCCTGCATCCATCGTAAACCGTTCTCTGTCCCAATCACAGGAAGATCCAAGTTTTTTAAGCTGTTCTACAATAGCATGTCCATACTCATCTCTCCACTCCCATGTTCTTTTTATAAAACCTTCTCTTCCAATGTCCTCTTTCTTGATTCCCTCTTTTTTTAGAGCCTCAATCACCTTTACTTCTGTTGATATTGCTGCATGATCAGTACCTGGAATCCAAAGTGCATTATAGCCCTGCATTCTCTTGAAACGAATCAGAATATCCTGCATTGTATTATCAAGTGCATGTCCCATATGAAGTTTACCAGTAATATTAGGTGGTGGCATCACAATAGTGAAAGGCTTTTTGCTTCTATCTACCTCTGCATGAAAGTATCCCTTCTCTAACCACTCTTGATATATTTTTTCTTCCAAACCATGTGGATCATAGGTTTTTGCCAATTCCTTACTCATAATCATTTCTCCTTACCTTTTTTAAGTTATGTGTGCAGATTTTCATTAAATTAAAAAAACCTCTACTGTTAATAAACAGTAAAGGGCGATTATCTTACGAAATCACGGTACCACCTTTATGATAGAATCTTCTACCTCTCAGTGTCGTAAGATACAATATCTATCTTACTGACAGTCCTTTAACGGAGACTGGACGTGTATTCCTACTGCAAATTCAGAACACCGATTCAAAAGCTACCTTCCGCATATCTTACTTTAAATCACCTCTCAGCCAATGGGTCATTCTCTCTGGTAAGTGTCTATACGTACTCCTCTTTTTCTCTATCTTTAGCAACATAGTTTCCTACGCTTAATTATTCTTTATCTTATAGTACGTTCCCAACTTTGTCAAGATACCGCGTACATTTTAACTTATTCTCCAAAATAGGAAAACCAACCAACATCTACATGGTTTTTGTCTGTTCCTTTTTTTTTATATGTAACCACAGTTGCTTTACCAGCAATCCTGCCAATGACATAAAACAAATTTCCAAATATGATTTGTCCCAGTGAAACTGGAATACTTCTGTCATATACACGCTTTGCACGTATGGAATCTGTCCAGAAAGGTCCATCTGCTGTCTCATATTCTGTACCTGGTACATAAAACCGGCACATCCCTCGAAATAAATTATATGGTATCAACTCTCCGTATGACGGTTTACAAAATTTTCCACTCGCGACATTATGATAAAATTTTTCAGAAATACACTTAATCTTCTTCTTTGCTTTTTGATTCGGTTCATAATCATTCCAACTGCATGTTGTAATTGGTAAGAGATATGTTTTATTAAAACCGATCGCTCCCAGCCAAGAGGCAATTCCCTTTGCTGCAGCACTAGCTCCAATACCACCTGTGGAAGTGATTACAAGTGCTTTCTTTTTGAAAAAATGTGGTCTGTGTGTCATATATAGCAAATGATCCATAACATTTTTTAAAAGTGCTGTCTCACGCATAAAGAACGTCGTCGATACAAGAATCACTGCATCAGCATGATCCATCTCCTGCACTAGCGGCCGTAGTATCTGATTATGCGGACACTTGTCTCCGCCCTTGCGAAAGCAGGTGCTACATCCTGTACAAAAGGGCAATTGCAATGATGCAATATGAATTTCATGAAAAGATGCCTCTTTGTCCAGAAACAGTATATGCTCTTTGGCAAACTGAGAAATCCTCCAGGTGTTACCTTTGTGTGGGCTTCCGTTAAGCAATAAATATTTCATTCATTCTCCCCATATTTGCTGGACATAAACCATTGTGCACCGTCTCTTGAAAATCCATATTTTTCATATAGACCGTGAGCATCCTTCGTAATTAACAGTCCTCGCATATTCTGCAGTTGATCGTCTTTACTTACATACTGAATCATTTGCTTGCCTATGCCTTTTCCTCTATATTCTTTATCAACAACAACATCTGCTACATAATATGTTGTTGCAAAATCCGTGAGTGCACGTGAGAAAGCAACCAGATATCCCTCTCGATTATAGACACCGTAGCATATGGAATTCTCAATTGCTCTTTCCATAATCTCAAGGCTTCTTTCCGCTGCCCAATATGTCGTGTGCAGAAGTTCTAAAACACGATTAGAATCCATTTTGTTCTTATCCTTGCTTATGATATACTCCCCAAATGTATCATCCATTTACATTCTCCTCCCATATAAGCATCACTTGTCATACCTAATATAAAAACATAGGAGCAGTCACCTGCCCTTATGTTTTTCTTTCCGCTTTTCCTGTTTCAATGCAAACATACGATCTTCATCTGCTGCCTTTTGTTCTCGGGTACGTTTCTTTCTCTCCAGTTTCGTTGCTTCCTGTTGCAGTTTTAAAGCCTGCTGCGATTTCGTTCCAATCCCGATATTGCACAACTGCTTTCTCACATTTCTTTGCAACCGTTTTGGATTCATACATTCTTTTTGTACAATAACAGTTTCAATTGATGGACTAAATCTCAACTGCTCCCATTTGTCCAGTATGTATTCTTCTACTTCGTACTCTTTAGGTTCGGGTCCAAAGGTTACTTTACATACAGATAAACTGCCATTTGATATTCGCTCACATACGCCTACCCAGAATGGTTCTTCAAAATATACCCTAAACTTTACTACTACATTTTCCATTACAGTGCCTCCTTAATAAAAATATGAAACAAAGAATGGACAACCAAATAGTGAATGTTCTCACTATAATTAGGAGGCAGGTTACTGACAACATAATTTCATATGCTGCTCCCGGACTACCCACCGGGACGTGTTTTTATCTTTGCAAATAATATTATACAATTTTAAGATATCATATTCAAGGATTGCTTGTCATCTTCTTTCTTTATCAATACTCTATTCCCTCGCGTGCACCGACGCCTCTTTCAAATGGATGTCTTCTACAAACTATCTCTGATAGGTAATCTGCCTGTCTTGTTATCACGTCAGCAGGATTTCTTCCTGTAATAATAATTTCAACTGTATCGTCTGCCTCTTTCAAAAAATCTAACAGGCGCTCTTTTCTTAATAAATTAAAATTGTACGCATAAGTCATTTCATCCAATACAATAAAACACGGTAAAGCATTTTCTTTTTGTTCTCTCACAAAAGCAATCGCCTCTACTAACAGTTCATTATGTATTCCTGTTAAAATTTCCTTGTCTTCCTCATTCATTTGTTCAAAAAAGCCAAAGTTTCTATCATTTCTTTTTATCTCAATATTTTCTATTTGCTGCAGAGCTGCCAATTCGCTTGTATTATTTCCCTTCATGAACTGTACAAAAAGTACTTTACGACCTGCTCCAGCAGCACGAATTGCACCGCCGATTGCAGCCGTCGTCTTACCCTTGCCACCACCATAATATACCTGGATCATATTATACTTACCTCTCATTTTATATACTGCTGCTATAGCCGTTTCTATATTTGGTTCTTTTTACAATCAAAATCTCTGTTTACACAATTTATATTGTTACAATCCGTGCATATATTTAGCTTTGCCAAGCCTCGTTCAGTTGACAGTTCAACTAACATTACAACGCTCTTGGAAGGCTGTAATGCATATGCATGATTAAATGTCACATTATTCTGACCTATATAGTCAAAAATCATTGGTATCATTTCTAAGGCATATTTTCCGCCTAAAAACTCATATTTTTGTACCCATAATCCAGTTTGTTCTTTGATGATATCCTCTATTTTTTCATAAATGATAAACATCAACTCATTTGAAAGACAATCAATCATATATGCCTCTCGCAAATGCTCCTGATCTAGATATGCTGCTCGAAATATGTCAAGCACAGCGCCTAGCGTTACTATTATTACTGCAAAATCGCAACTCTGTCCATCACGGCTTTTTACCATTTCATGATACAATGTTGATTCCTCATCAACTGTTTTGATATATATGTCTGGCACAAGAAGCGGCAAAAGCGTATTATAAATAGACTCAATAAGAAATAAATCACTGTCTTCGAAATGATAACGCTTGATCAATTTCAAAAGGCTCTCTCTTGTCAGAAGAACTTCCTGTCTGATTTTCCCATCCTGATTTTCTGTATATTTCATACCACATTCTCATTCTGCATAGGAATTCTTATGGTAAAGGTACTCCCCCTCCCAAGCTCGCTCTCTAATTCCAGCGTCCCATTATGATAACTGACAATATGCTTCACAATTGATAATCCCAGACCTGTCCCACC
Source organism: uncultured Lachnospiraceae bacterium (assembly GCA_964483155.1). GTDB lineage: Bacteria > Bacillota > Clostridia > Lachnospirales > Lachnospiraceae > JAAYYM01. The sequence continues at coordinate 28,556 of CAZAAC010000022.1, forward strand.
TGATTTTTTACTTCGTCCTTTGTCTACACAATAAAAGCGTTCAAATACACGCGCTTTATCTTCCTCTGAAATACCGATACCGTTATCTTTGACTGTTATGGTCATTTCACTGCTCTGCTTAATAATTGTCACCCAAACATCCCCACCTGGACGATTATATTTTATTGCATTCATAATCAAATTTGATAGCAATTCTCGCAGTTGATCAACAGAATCCTGCATCACAATTGGTTGACAATCCTGGTGTAGCGTCACCTCATTATGTATCGCTATTGGCTGTAATGATTCCAGAACTTCTGCCAAAAGCGGTGCAATACGGACCTCAGAAATATCTACAGATAAATCTTTTGTTTCCAGTTTAGAAATCATCAGAATGTCATTGATTAAATTTGTCATATGATCTGTTTCTCTAATAATTCTCTGTATACAGTCTTTTTTTGTCTCCTCACTATTTGCAAGATTGTTCTGCAATAATTCCGTATATCCTTTAATTGAAGTAATCGGTGTCTTTAATTCATGCGAAGCATTTGAGAAAAATTCCTGTCGCACTTTTTTTTCAAAATCCAATCTATCCATATTTTCCTTAATTTCATTAATCAGTTGGTCTGTTGTAAAGGAAATAATGTTTAATTCTTCATATTGATATGTCTTAAAATCAAATTCTGGTTCTTCACTTCGGATATGTACCATTTCCTCAGCAATTTCACCCAATGGTTTTGTGACTGTATAAGAGAATCTGCCTGCAACCAACATCGCTGCTGCAAAAACAAAAATGATAGCAATCAAAAGTGGGGGGAGTAATATCTTTAAATAGTCCGTCAACCCCTGATATTCTATCGAAACACGGACTATATATGCTCCATTTTGCGTTTGTTGTGCCACATAAAGCATTTTTTCGCTAAGCGTATCCGAATAGCGAGTTGCATATCCAAACCCACTTTTTAATGCCTGCTGTATCTCATCTCTATCGCTGTGATTATCAAGCTTTTCTATGTCCGTAGCATCTGTGTCTGCCACAACGATTCCATCATTTTTTAAAATAGTAATACGTAGATCACCTTTAAGTGCTTTTTGAATTTCTTTCACCTGCGAATTGATATCTTCATTGTAATCTAACGCATAATCAATACTGCCAATTACTTGACGCATATTGACAATCGTATTATCAAGCAATCTGTTACCTGAAACTACATATGAAATCATTCCAAATACAACCAGTGCCAATGATAAAACAGCTATAAATCTCTGAACCATTGCTCTTTTCACAATTGTTTCCTCCTCAATTCACAATAAGGCGATATCCGATGTTTCGCATAGTTTTTATGCTTTCCGATCCTTCCTCACCTAATTTCTTACGCAAAGTGGCAATATGAATGTCAACCGTGCGTGTCTCAATATCACAGTCATATCCCCATAGCTTATCTAATAACTCATCCCTGCTAACTACACGCTGACAATTCTTGTATAAATACATTAGCAGTTCAAACTCTCGATAGGTCAGATCAATATTTTTTCCTTCTATTTTCACCTCGCGCGCGCCTGTGTTAATCTCAAACTCATTTACAAACAGTATCTGTGGATGCTCTTCTTGCTTTGACATTCTCCGAAGCAGAGAACGTATCCTGGCTGACAATTCCATGATTCCGAAAGGCTTTGTCATGTAGTCATCTGCTCCACAATCCAGACCCACCACTTTATCGTATTCAGTATCCTTTGCTGTTAAAATGAGCAATAGCATGTCCCTAACCTTCGACATGCGTCGAATTCTCTTAATTGCTTCAAGTCCATTAATTCCTGGTAGCATTAAATCAAAGATTGCCAAATCTGGACTCTCTTTCTCTATCACTTCCAAGGCTTCTTCGGCAGTCTCAAAAACTGTTACTACATATCCATTGCCTTCTAAAGCCATTTTTATCAAATTACGTATATTCTCATCATCTTCGATTACAAATATTTCGGCCATACTGTCTTTCCCCAATCTATATGTTCTACAAATACTATACTTATCTTCTTACATTAGACGAACTGAATCAATTGCACCTGTTTCTCTAAATATTGCCCATTCACAAATATTTACTGCATGATCCCCAATTCTTTCAAGATATTTCGCAATCATAAGGACATCTACTAGGCAATCAGGATCTGCCTTATTTTCTTGTTTTTCTATGATTGTACATTCTTCACGTAACATTTTGACTACTTCATTCTTTACCTGATTAAACAAATCATCCACAATATCATCAAATTGAATGATTTTCATTGCACTCTCTCTATCATTTTGGATAAAAGCGTCTACTGCATTATGCACCATATCCTTTGCCGCTTTAATCATATGAGGCATTGGTTTCGAAATATTATAAATATTAGTACCTTTATTACGGAGGGCCAGTTCAGCAATATCTGCTGCATGGTCACCGATACGTTCAATATCTGTTACTACTTTTAAAGTTGCCGATACTACTCGTAAATCTCTCGCTACGGGCTGTTGTCTTGTTATAAGCGACAAGCATTTAGCCTCAATTTCTTTCTCCATGTCATCTACTACCCTGTCCCCATTCATAATGACAGTCATTAGCTCTTCATCTTCGAGCTCCAAGGCACTAAACACTAAATCAATCGTCTGCTCAATATATTGTCCCATCTCTGCAAGGTGGTTATGTAATAGTTCCAGCTCTAACTCATAATTCATTCTGGCAGTCATTGTATCCATCCTTTCTCATCATACCATAGTATAACTTTTTGTTTCCACAATTTTTATATCTTTTTTATGCATTTTTTTACTTTCTTCTACATGCATTATCCAAAACGACCTGTAATATAGTCTTCTGTTCGCTTATCCTTTGGTCTTGTAAATATAATGTCAGTATCATCAAACTCAACCACTTCGCCCAGTAGAAAAAATGCTGTATAATCTGATACACGTGCGGCCTGCTGCATATTATGCGTTACAATGGCTAATGTATACTTGTTTTTTAATTCCTGCATCAAATCCTCTATCTTTAATGTGGAAATCGGATCAAGTGCCGAAGTAGGCTCATCCATCAAAAGCACCTCTGGCTTAACAGCCAGTGCCCTTGCAATACAAAGGCGTTGTTGCTGTCCTCCGGACAACCCCAGTGCCGATTTTTTCAATCTGTCTTTCACTTCGTCAAATATTGCTGCACCTTTTAAGCTTTCTTCTACAATCTCATCTAATTGTATTTTGCTTTTTATACCATGTATACGAGGTCCATATGCAATATTATCATATATGCTCATTGGAAACGGATTCGGTTGTTGAAATACCATGCCTATTTTCTTACGAAGAAGCGTCGTATCGACTTTGGAATCATATACATTTTCACCATCCAATGCAACTAATCCCTCTATTCGCACGTCATCTATAAGATCGTTCATACGATTTAATGTTTTCAAAAATGTCGATTTTCCACACCCGCTTGGTCCTACAAATGCTGTAATCTTATTTGGCCTGATATTCATGGTAACATCTTTTAAGGCATGGTTCGTTCCATAATATAAATTTAAGTTTTTTATGCATATTTTATTTTCTTGCATTTTTTCATCCTTCTTCATGATTATTTTCTCACATTTAGCCGCCATACAAGGAACTTTGTCAGAAAATTGATTATCAATACTATCACTAATAACACAAGTGCTATTCCAAATGCTTCATCATACTGTGCCTTAGACATACATAGGTATAACTGGATTGTAAGGGTTCCACCCGGCTGCATAATCTTCTCTAAAAATGCTTTTCCAGTCTGTGGCAATAAATACCCACTTCCTGACGTAAATAGTAATGCTGCCGATTCTCCGACAATTCTACCGATGGATAAAATAATTCCTGTCAGTATTCCTGGCATGGCAGAAGGCAACATAATCGTTCGAATCATATACCACTTTGTTGCGCCAATACCTAGTGCGCCACTCCTGTATGAATCTGGTACAGTCTTAAGTGCCTCCTGTGTATTTCGAGTAATCAATGGCAGCACCATAAGTGTCAATGTCAATGCACCTGTTAGTATTGAATATCCAAACTTCAGTGCTGTGCCTAAAAAAATCATACCAAATAACCCGAAAATAATAGAGGGTATTCCTGCAAGTGTTTCTGTCGTAAATTCTATTAAATTAACCATTCTGCCTGGTCTTGCATATTCATTCAAGTATATTGCAGCGCCAACACCGATGGGGGTTGCAATCAGCAATGTCAGAATGATCATATAAAGGGTGTTTAAAATATTGCCTGCAATACCGAATGTTCCTTTTATTGTGCTCGGAACTGTAGTCAAGAATGCCTTGTTAATTACACCGCTGCCTCTATAAAATACATACCCGACAATCCCCACCAAAAGCATAATTGCTATTGCTGCACTGGTATTGATGAGAATTTGCAGTACCATATCACTTGGCCTGGCTTTTTTTCTTTTTACAATAATGCTTTGTCTCTCATTCATGTTTTTCCTCACTATATAATTGGCGCTTTAATTGTTCTTCTGATTGTCATGCTTTAACATTTTAGTCAGTGTCACATTTATTAACATGATAAATACAAACAATACAAGGCCAATGGTAAATAAAACTTCTCTATGCATATCTGTAGCATATCCCATCTCGCTTACAATTGCAGTTGTTAAAAATCGAACGGAATTAAATGGTAATGGTATATTAACTGAGTTTCCAGACACTAAACTAATCGCCATAGCCTCTCCGATTGCACGACCGACGCCGAGAACAATCGCTGTAATAATACCAGATTTAGCTGCAGGAAGAATCACTTTAAATATTGTCTGCATCTTAGATGCGCCTACTGCAAGAGATGCGCTTTTCAAATGCTCAGGCACCGCTCTGATAGCCGATTCGCTTACATTGATGACTGTTGGTAATATCATAATAGCCAATACCAATACTGCTGAAATTAGATTTGCTCCTCCTGTAAACTGATGTGTTTTTGAATTTGCAAAAATACTACACTCTGCCTTATACATAAGTGGATTTAAAATTAAAATCCCCAGCAAACCATAGATTACAGATGGAATGCCCGCAAGTAATTCCACTGCTGGTTTAACAATTGCAGCAAGCTGTTTCGGTGCCGTTTCTGCAAGAAAAATTGCTGTAAATACACCTATTGGAACACCTATTAAAATTGCCAGGCCTGTTCCTACTATAGAAGTTAATATAACATAAAGGATGCCATAGGCGGGGGTAGCTGCTGCCGGTTTCCATATTTCACCGAATAAAATCTCTGCGATTCCTATTTTAAATAATGCAGGTGTCCCGCTAATTATCATATATGCTGAAATCGAGATAACTGCAAATACTGCGGCGAAAGCGCACGCCATAAATACAGCCTGCGCTACGGTTTCAATCACCGTCTTATTTTTATATGAACTGATAATGGACATTTTCTTTTGTTGCATTTCGTATACTCCTTAAGTTCACCGTTCTGCTGAAAGCTTAGTCAACCGTGATTAATCCTACTGATTCAATCATTGCTTTGCCTTCGTCTGATTTGAGATATGCGAATAGTGCCTTTACTGCTTCGCTTTGCTCTTCAATCTCGCCTTTTGTAGCCATAACAAATGGTCTGCTTAAGATATAAGTTCCCGCTTTGATATTCTCTGCTGTTGCACTTACATCTTCAAGTGATACTGCGATAACTGTATCGTCAATTACATCAAGTGAAACATATCCGATTGCTCCTGGTGTAGATGCTACCTTAGCCATTACAGCACCTGTACTGTCAAGTTCATTTGCATAAGTACAAATATCTTCAATCTCTAGTAACTCTTCAAAAGCGCCTCTTGTACCTGAGCCTGATTCTCTACCGATAACAACTATAGGTGCGTCCTCACCTTCAAGTTCACTCCAGTTTGTTACTTTACCTGTATAAATATCGATTAGATTACTTTTTGTAAGATTTGCTACTGTGTTTGCAGGATCTACTACAACTGCAATTCCATCAATTGCTACAATATTTTCTACAGCACCTGCTTCTTTTTCTGTATCCTTTAATGCTCTTGATGAGTTTCCGATGTCTGCTGAACCTGCGAGTAATGCTTCAATTCCTGCGCTAGAGCCTACAAATTCTGCTGATACTGTTACGCCTGGATTTGCCTGCATAAAAACTTCTGCAAGTGCATTAGAAAATTTCTCCATGGAAGTTGAGCCTGCTAATGTAATACTTCCTGACAAGTCTGAAACCTCTTCTGCTACTGGTGCTACTTCTTCTGCTGGTGCCGCTTCCTCTACTGCTTCTTCTACTGGTGCTGCTTCTTCTGTCACTACTTCTTCTGCTGGTGCTGCTTCTTCTGCTTTACTCCCACATCCTGTTATCATACCTACCATCAGCATTACTGCTACTGTAAGTGTTACTATTTTTTTTGCCTTGTTCTTCATTTTTTCATTCTCCTCGTTTTCTTCCGGCTAATGATATAAATATGCCGTTTTATTTTTTTATTTGTTTACCAGCAAAGAATAACATTACCTGATTTTCGAATACACCACATCCATGTATCGCTTTTGTAAAATGTATGTAAAGCTTCAAAAACATTAAAAAGACCATGATTTTCTTAAAAAATCATGGTCTGGAAAAAAGTCTTTTGATGAAAACATCTTCAAAAAATGTGGATTTAGATTAAATAATATCTTTCTGTTCTGTATTTGCTAAATCATAAAGTTCTTCTGTTGCTAATGCCATCTTTGTCACTGAAAATTCATCACCCAATGGATAAATATAGTAGGTATCGGATAAGGTATTTAAATCAACACAGTCCCCAAATTTATTCAAATAATTATATTCAATATGACAAGAATACAAAGCTTTGGCACTCCATTTTTCTTCATAATTTTGATCGAGATATCGACCGGTAAGTGTAAAGCCACTTATATCATGTGTCAATTCTCCCTCACCCATTCCTATATATCCTTTTGCATTCGGAAGTGATTTGACATTCACTTTCCCCTTATAATAATAAGATCCATTTTCTACTTCCCTTCGCACTTGCATACGCTCCCAGTCATACCAATCGGGGATATGTGCAAATTCTGTCGGTGGGTTTTGCTTTCCTTTTTCTTTCTGCTTATCGCCCTCATTGTTTTTAATCCCCCAGGTCACTGCCTTTAGTTCGCCAAACTCCGTCATCTTCCACTCTTTTTTGCAATGATTACACCACAAGCGTATACCCCCAGACATCATTCTATATTCTGTCAGGCAGTGTGGACACTGATAAAGAACTTTATGTAAACCTTTTGCTCTTTGCCTGTTTTTTACCTTAATACTGTTTTCTCTCTGCCATGCAAAATCATCATATTGAAATACTTTATCAATTCTATCATTGATTTCGCTTACTGATAGAGCCTTCAATTCTTGGACTGTAATCAGCTTTTGAACTGTCGCCTTTATATTTTTTACCTTCCTATCTTTGGTGTTCCAAAATGGTGCAGTAATATGGTCTCCATGAATAATTAACGTCACAACGGGAACATTTAGAAATTTCGCCAACTTCCCAATCGATTTGGGTAATACTGCTGCCGTTCCACAAAGAGAATATCTTGCTTCTGGATAAAGAACTGCAATATCACCATTTTTAATAACCTGTCGCAACTGTTTAACGAGAACAATGTCATTTGTAAATTTTCTTTTACAAATACATCCTACTTTCCTAAGTAACCATTCCCTTTTAATAAACCCATCTATTGCAACAACATAATTAGCTCTGTTAGGAAATATAACAGTTGTAGCTACTTTAAAATCCAAAAAAGAGTTGTGATTACATAGGAGAAGATACGGGGGTTTCAATTCATCCATATCAATTCTTTCCACCTGTACCTTGTGCTTCCAGACAGAGGGGAAACTTAATAACCAAATGAGCGGTCTAAGTACTGCGCTTTGGCGATATGGCTTCCTGACCATATCAAATCTTTCAAAATCAGCCTGTGTCATTTAAGAAAACCTCGTTTATTTTTATCATACAATTTTATTCAGTACTCGTCAAACAATTGTTCTGTTTAAACTGCATGATCCGATAAAAAATGGTATCGTATAATACTAACAATAGCAGTTCCTTGCAAGTAAATCACAATCAATTATTTTAGTTGCAATTTCATTTACAAAAGATTTGTCATGCTCCACAAAGAGTAATGTCGGTGCAAACTCTTTGATTAAGGCCTCTATCTGTATTCTTGAAAAAATGTCAATATAATTCAAAGGTTCATCCCAGATATATAAATGTGCCTGTTCACAAAGACTTTTTGCAATTAATACTTTTTTCTTTTGTCCACCACTATAATTCTCCATTTGCTTTGTAAACTGTGTTCTTTCAAAATCTAATTTTCTTAAAATAGTCTTAAACAATGTTTCATCAATACTATTTGTGTAAATGAATTCCTCCAAACTTCCACGTAAAAATGAAGTGTCTTGCGAGATATAGGATACTTTTAATCCCGAGGCAATTTCAACAATACCATTACTGCTGAACCCATTGTCATTCGCTTGGCCAGTCTGTGCAAGAATCACTTTAATGATACTTGATTTCCCACATCCATTTCTACCACGCAAATTGACTCTGTCTCCGTTTCTCAGCTCCATATTTAGTCCACAAACAACTTGTCTTTCACCATAATTAATTGATAAATTCTCTGCGCGCACCAATACTTCTTTATGATGTGTCATAGCAACCATTTTTAATGTATCTGCTACTTCGATATTTTTCAGCAACTCCTCTTTTTCCTTTATAGCAGATTCCTGACGCCTCTCGAGATTTTTACGCCGTTGCTGCATGCGTCTCGATTTTTCGCCAATATAAGCCCTCGTGCTTATATTACGCTCCTCTTTTAAAGGATTAAACCCAATCTTGCTGTTTTCTACTTTATCTGCCCAAAGTGCTTTCTGCCTGGCTGACTCTGTCAGTTTTTTTATTCCCTTTTTTAGTTTCTCATTTTCACTTATTTCATAAGCATCTTGTCTCTGTTTATTCTCCCACCAGCTTCCGAAATTCTCCTGCCTCACTTCGATATTCTGCTTGTTGATTACAAGTATATGATCAATACACTGGTCTAAAAACCATCTATCATGTGAAACCAGTATAAATCCCTTTTTTTGATTCAGATAATTACACAACAGCTCACGTGCCTCAATATCAAGATGATTTGTAGGTTCGTCTATCAGTAAAAAATTGTTTTTTTTAGAAAATAGTAATGCCAGCAGTAGTTTGGTCTGCTCCCCATTACTGAGTGTCGAATAAGGACGATATAGTATATCTGCATCCACCTGTAAAAGATTTAACTCTCTATTAATCCTCCATATTTCACAATCTGGATCTAATGTTTCCAAAACAACGACACTCTGTCTGTCCTCCTGCTTCTTTGAAATAGCAGGCGGAAAATAGTCAAATTTTATATCTGACTGCATACTTCCGCGATATTCATATTTACCCTGTAGCAAATTTAGAAATGTTGTTTTCCCGCGTCCGTTTCTTCCAACAAAGCCCAACTTCCAATCTGAATCAATTTTAAATGTGACATTTTCAAAAATATTATCATAGCTCCCATCATAATAGAATGTCAGCTCATTTACACTTATTTGCGCCATATTATTGTCTCCCTCTCTAGTTTATCTATCCTACTACATTTCTTTCGTAAACGCTCGCCTATACTAGGCGAACCAAAAAAAGGATTGCAAGAAAAACCTGCAATCCGTTTACACAACGTTTCATTCTGTGTTATAAACACAGTACGTATCTACAATCATTAAGACAATATAATAATATAACAGAAAGACAGCTATCTTGCACAGATATAAAACCCCACCAGTCTCACTATGAATTACTGCCTTCGTTTTATATCAATATGAAATTACTATTTTGTGCAAGTAATATGCATCTTCCCACTTCCATCCTTTTTTTCATTGAGGATAACAATACCCTTTGATAATGATAGTATCAAATTTTCAGCTATTGGTCAACTTGATTTTTTACATTATTGGCCATTTAATAACCTATCACTTTTCATGCGACGACTACTTATTTATTGACTATTGTGCTATATAACTAAGGGCAACTGCCCCAGGTCCAGCATGTGTCCCAACAACACTGCCAATCATATATGCATCCCCCTCATAAGACATGCTGCTACGAAATGCCTCTAATGCCTCTGCTGCATTGGTATGTGCATAAAAAATCGGAAATGCGGTATTCGGTTTATCTTCTGCAACAATCTTCGTAATTTCCTTAAAAGCAGCTTTGCTACCACGCGTTTTGGCGGTATTAATTATTTCTCCGTCTTTTAACATAATGATTGGTTTCAAATTTAGTGCCGTACCAATAATCCCTGCTGCACCTGAAAGTCTACCGCCCTTTACTAAATATGCAAGCGTATCAATCGCTGCAACTAATCTTACTTTTTCAATAAGTCCCTGCACACCCTCTATAATGTCTGCAGTCGTTTTTCCCTCTTTATTCCATGCCGTAGCAATACGCACTAATAGCCCTAGCGCAGCTGTCACTGCTCTGCTGTCAATTACATGAATATTTTCTCTCCCTGTTATATCTTTAGCTATCATTGCCGACTGGTATGTGCCACTTAGCTTGCTTGATATGAGAATTACAATGATATCCTCATCCATATACTTATTAAATACCTCTAAAAAATCTGCAGGATTCAGCAATGCCGTAGTTGGTATTTCATCACTTTCTTCTAATTTTTTATAAAACTCTTCATTTGAAAGCGTCACTTTATCAACAAATTGCTCTTCCTTAAAATTTACAGTCAAGGAAAGCATTTCTATCCCTAACTCCTTCACCTCTTCCAGTGTTAAATCACATGTACTATCTGTTACAATAATTGCCATACTATGCTCCTTTTTCAGCACTATCCTAGTGTTCTGACCCTTCATTATTTTAATCATTTATTCTTAATAATTTTCAAAAAACATCGTTAGCTGCCTTAGCGAATCAGTCAGTGTTACAAGAGAATTCTCATCAAGAACCCTACCAACTTCCTCCATCATTTGTCTATGAAATATTGCATGCTTCTTTTCTGCCTCATGGCCTGAATCGGTCAGATAAATCTTAACAATTCTCCTGTCCATTGGCTCACTGCCACGTTCCAGATAGCCCTTTTTAACAATCGTATTGACCGCTGTAGTTAGTGCTCCAACGGAAATATTAATCTTCCCTGCTATATAAGACATGGTATTATGATTTGATTCCTCCAGCCCCGCAACCGCTTCAATAATATGCAGTTCTTTTACTGACAGGTTCTTAATCTCTGCTTTTTGCAAAGCCCGCTCTTCCCAAGCCAGAATTTGATTAAACGTTGTAACAAAAAAATGATTAAGGCTACTTTCCTGTTGCTTCGTCATATGTTTCTCCTCTATCTATTATTTATTCAACATACATTATAAACTGCAAATAATTAAAATCATAAATACTTTTAACTTAAAATATTTTTAACTTAAAATGAATTATAAATGATAAAAGCCGAAAACGCAAGCTAAAAAATCCTATGTTTCCGGCATAATTAATTTTTACTTATTCAATGTGGTGAACCTTAATCATATTAGTAGTTCCAGATTTTCCAATAGGAACGCCTGACGTAATGACCACTGTGTCTCCCTCTTCAAGCAATTTCCTTAACTTACATATCTCTACTGCATGTTCAAATAATTCAAATACATCTTCCTTTTTTTCCAAAAGAATAGGCATTACACCCCACGACATATTTAACTGTCTTGTTACTTTTTGGGTGATTGCGCACCCAATAATATCACAATCTGGTCTATATCTTGATATCATTCTAGCTGATCTTCCTGATTTTGTGACAGTTACAATCGCTTTTGCATTTAAATCATGTGCGGTGGTTACTGTCGCATGACAAATTGCATCTGTTATATCTGGATTTGCTCTTCTCTCATGATTAAAGAACCTCTTTCTATAATCAATGTCTCCCTCTGTACAATTTGCAATACGTACCATCATCATCAATGCTTCAACGGGATAATTCCCTGCTGCCGTCTCTCCCGAAAGCATGATGGCACTGGTTCCATCATATATTGCATTTGCCACATCTGCTGTCTCTGCTCTTGTTGGTCTCGGGTTTATCATCATGGAATCCAGCATCTGCGTTGCTGTAATAACCTGTTTGCCTGCCTCATATACCTTCTTAATAATCATTTTTTGAATAACAGGAACCTCTTCTCCTGGAATCTCTACTCCCATATCTCCCCTTGCAATCATAATAGCATCCGACACTGCTATAATATCATCAATATTTGCAACACCTTCTGCATTCTCTATCTTTGCCACAATATTAATATAGGCACCACCATTTTCATCAAGCAGCTTTCTGATTTCCATGACATCTTCAGCCGAACGAGTAAAAGATCCAGCAATAAAATCTACATCCTCTTTAATCCCAAATAATATATCCTGCTGATCCTTCTCACTCATATAGGGAAGGTTCAAATGCATACCAGGCACATTGATTCCCTTATTATTGGATATCTTTCCATTGTTAAGAACCTTACAGATAATATCACTTCCTTCAATACTCTCGACCACCATTTCAACCAGACCATCATCAATCAGTATGCTACAACCTATTTTCACATCCTGATACAATTTGGGATAAGTAATACTCACAATCTTTTCATCTCCAGCTACTTCTCTTCCTGTCAATGTAAAAATTTGTCCTTCTATCAGCGCAATCTTTCCCTCTTTAAAACTCTTTATGCGAACCTCTGGTCCTTTTGTATCTAACAAGGCAGCAACCGGTCTATCCTTTTTTTGACTAGCAGCGCGAAGCACTTTTAATCTTTTTCCATGCTCTTCATAAGAACCATGCGAAAAATTTAATCTTGCCACATTCATTCCCTCATCAATTAATTGCTCAAGTACGCCGTCCTTGTCGGTAGCTGGTCCAAGCGTACATATGATTTTTGTCTTACGCATGCATTAATCCTCCTAATTAACTCTTGTATAAACAGCTATCTCTATTCCACACTTTCTAAAGAATATCATACAACTCATACAAGGTTTTTATTTCATAATCAATTTGAACTCCTAAATCATTTATTCTTTCTTTCGGGTTATACCAGCATGTTACTATTCCTGCATTCTCACCACCAAGCATATCCGAAGTCAATGAATCTCCTATTACAATCGTTTTTGTTTTATCAATCTTCCCAATCTTCGTAAAACAATATTCGTAAAACTCTCTCATGGGTTTATTATATCCTATATCCTCAGAAATGAAAATATCCTTCACATACTCCTCAATTTTAGATAAGTGCAATTTACTTTTTTGTGTTTTTGATACTCCGTTTGTCACAATATAGACATCATATTTTTTTTGCAAATACCCCAATAATTCGATAGCACCATCTATCAGAACTACTCCCTCGCCTAGTTTTAGCTGATACATTTTCTCAAAAGCCATACCATCCCCACTTATGTTTGCTACTTCAAACAGTTTCACAAACCTTGTGTCAAAGATAGTCTTTTTAATAATTTCTCCCTTTTCAAAGCGTCTCCATAAATCATGGTTGATTTCCTGATATAAAGAAAAAACCTGTTCTGTCATCGGATACCCACATACAGAAAAAGAATACCTGATTGCTTCTCTCTCCCACGCTCCAAAGTCTAACAGCGTATCATCTACATCTACTAATATTGTCTGAAAAATCTTTTTTTCCATAACTTTTCT
>CAZAAC010000023.1:0-23328 GCA_964483155.1 uncultured Lachnospiraceae bacterium
CATTTTTGTTTACTTCTAGTTTCATGATATGTTATAATATTTTCATATTCAATATACTTAATTATATCGGTCAAAATTTTTATTTTAGTAAGGTTAAGTTTTTTTATTTTAATGCCGATATAAAATAAGTATTCGGTATTCTCGGATTGCTTCACGGATGAAGTATTTCGACGATACAGTAATATGAAATTAATTCAAAACACCATGAGAAGGGGAGACAACGTGTATGAGTGAAAATGAAGAAATAAAAGTGAATCCTAATGAAGAGGTAACAAGTCAATCTGGCAAAAAAAAGGTCAATAAAGGAGCTATTGCCATTGCACTTGTTATCATTATTTTATTGGGAATTATTATTTTCTTACTTTTAAAAAAGGATGCTCCAGTATCTATTGCGGATGATGCTAATCCTCGTGCTACGCTTGTTACCAAAGATAATCTGGAAGATGTGAAAACGGATTTGAATACTGCAGTCGAGGATGGTTATTATGAAGTAAGTATGTCTATCGATTGGGATTTTGAAGATTCAACTAAGCCGTCTTCAACAGGATTTGTGGAAAATGTAACTACCAATACTCGTACTGTATATTTTGATTTGATTACAAACGAGACAAATGAATTGGTTTACTCTTCTCCCTTTATTCCAGTAGGTGCGACACTTGACGGTATTGTACTGGACAAGCAGCTTAGCGCTGGTGATTATCCAGCTGTTGTCACATATCACTTGGTTGATGATAATAGCAAAGAGTTAAGCACAGTTTCAGTTGCAATTACGTTACATATTTTGAATTAATTTTATGTTTTGCATAATAATATAAACACAATTCAAGGAGGAAGAAGCATGAAAAGAAGTTTTAAATCAAAAATTGCAGCTTTATTAACAGTGGCATTGGTTTTGACCATGATGCCCATCACCGTTTTAGCCGCTGACGAAGAAGAGATTGGAACAACGTCAACCGTATCAGGAACAGGTACTACAGAGTATGTCAGTGTTAACAAATACCGTATGGTATTACCTACCTCTACCGCGCTAAAGTTTACTCTTGATCCACAGGGTCTGCTTAGCATTGATGATGGAGAGCAGGTGTCACTTGACAGTATTTCAGAAAATGCTGGAAAGATTGTAGCAAAAGAGGGTTCAACAGCACTTGTTGTAAACAGAAGTTCTTTTCCTGTAAAAGTCAATGTCAGCATGAATGGGCTCGGTGATGCAGAATTTTTATCATCTACTAACATGGAAGCAAAACTTGCAACAGTAAGTACTAATTTATTATTAGCTGTAGTTCCAAGTTCAGCAAAGACACTTAGTGACAATCAATATGTAGCTGCCGCTAAAGGTATTGTTGTTTCAAGCAACGTTATCAGTGCTAATTTCTTACTTGCGAAGGCTGATTATACCGTATCGAATAACGATGGAACATATACTTACAATTATCAATCCGGAAATGATGATGGTGCCGGTTTTAGAGTTGGTGGGTATGTAAACACAAAAGGTGATTGGTATGATTATGCAAGTGGTACAAAGTCTGTAAGTTTAAATGCCGTATTCTCATTTTCGAAAGCTGATGATGCAGATGAAGCGGATGCAGATGCATTTGGATATGGTATGATGACTTATTCTGGGGATACCGTTAGTGTAAATACAGCTGATGAAGAGCCTGAAGAACCAGAAGAACCAGCAATCGTGCCAAATTTATCAGCTACTATAGCTTACGGCGCTGCATCAGCATCTTTTATATTACCTAGCGCAGCTGTAGCAACCGTTAAAAATCCAGAAGGTGTAACTATGACAGCTACTACACACTATACAGTTGTATCTGCTGAGCAGAAGTTGACAATTAGCGCTGGAATTTCAACTAAAGCTAAAGGAACCTATTCCTATACTGTAACCTATTCCGATGGAACTGCCGGAAGTACATTAACACTTAAAATTCAATAATCTTGCTTAATTTTAAAGCCTTCAGGCAATGCCTGAAGGCTTTTTCTTATTCATATTTTAATATTCTGAAATAATTAATAAAAAAACATAATAAATAATCATTAATTAATTGTTTAAAATATCCTTAACCACTTTATTGGGTGGAGAAGCTGGTATGGCATAGCAGACCGTCTCTGTATGCTCCATGGAATGGTGTCTCAGATATATTACATAATCATCTCTAATATTTAAAATTAGACTCGGAATTTCCCACAAGTCTTCTAATTCATGATAAACACAAATAGCAAGCTTTGGTGCACTCTCTAAGATTATACTTTGTGCACCAATAATTGCTTCTTTTTCTGATCCCTCAATATCCATTTTTATAAAGGTCGGTTTTTCTTTATTATTTTTAAATATACTATCTAGCGTAACAACCTCAATACTGTTACTTGTATTTTCTTCATTCACTGAAGAGCTACCTACTTTATCTTCATCAATAAATCCTATTTTTCTATTTTCTTTATATAAACCATATTTATAAAATTTAACATTTTTATATTTTTCTAAATCAAAAATTTCTTGTGCTACTTTTTCTATTTTTTCATTCGGCTCAAATAAATGTATTGACTTGTAATGTGCATCCGTCATTTTAATAAATACTTCTGATGTTTCACCACAACATGCTCCTGCATCTACAAACACTTCATCCTTACCCAAATGAACAATATCCTTAGGGAAGTATTGACTTATGTTATCAGAATAAATATCTACCATACATTGTTGGTCTCCTGTAAGTAAATACTCTAATCTTTTTTCAAATACTTTTCTCGACTGCTCATCAGCAAGCCTCTTATAAACATTTTTAATTTTTACCTTATTTAATGAAACAAGCTCTTGCATTTTTACTATTTCCAACGGATTACATATTCTGTAATATCCTGTCGCATATGTTTGCTTAATTCCAAACTCATTCATTTTTTTTACAATTTCTATAATAAAATTAAATTGTCTTGTAGCAATAACAAATTCGACATTATCTTTTTTATCTGCTAGTTCGTTTAATGAAAAAATAGGGAGACCACAAAATTTTTTTTCTTTCTGGACCTCCTGAAATGAATCTGTAAAGCCAATCACATTACCGCCATTAATCATAATTGTATTACATTCTCTTGCCGCACGCAAAGACATTCCCCATATGATTACCTGCTTTCCTCTTATTCCGCTATACAATTCATCTACCCGTTTCTTAAGCATTGTTTCTACCTTTAGCATAATTCACATCCCCTCTTAGTTTTTTATCTCTCCACCTTGATATAATCTACGGCAGATTCCAAACTGTCGCTGCTTAAAACAACAGCTTTTCTCATTATATATAGTTTATATCTACTTCAATAAATTATTTTCAAAAATAATTCTTTTCTTCCTATGCAAGTTTTTCTCTTATCATGTCATTTTCAATCCATATTAGACCAGTAATTTATCTACCGTCAGCATTCTACCTCTATATCCCATACAATTCAGCATTGTTCTAATTGCTTCTTGTTCAGAATCTATAGTAATAAATATGATATCAATATTTTTCAAATCGTAAGTCTCTTTTGCTTTTAGAACTGGAACACCCAGATATTCATTCAATTCTTTGGGGTTTATATCTATAATACATATCACCTTTATATTGGCTTCACAAAACTTCCTACATATGATTTTCCCAATATTACCTGCGCCATATATTGCTATTCGCTGATTCTTATAAGTTTCACGCCATTTTATCTCCATTGCATGCTTGTCATTTTGCAGTTCAAAAGCACATAGCAACTCATAATAATTTTTAAATTTATCTATCTTTTTTTGTAACGGATGAAATTGAGGTTTTCTTGTCTCTTTATAATTTCCCTCCCAATACCAAACCTTAGGATTTTTTAAAATCGGATGCTGTAAAACTGCCATTGCTTCTTTGTAAAACGGATGTACAGGATTAAACATATCTTTATACCAAAATTCTTCTTCTGGCATGTTAAACCGCATAATTCCACGAATACGTACGTTATCAACTGCAAATTCATTCAGACATCGTTCGATGAAAGCTGGAAGTTCTCTGAAATTCGATTCTTGAACAATCATAGATATCACAAACTCATTAATTATTTCCTTTTCCCTTAATTCGTGTATATACTGAAGATTATCAATTAATTTATCGACATGGTTTGCGTGTCCTGATAATTCTCTATAAATGATATCATTAAAACTTTGAACGGTAGTAATTACACGGATATAACAGTTCTTCAAATGCTCTAATTGCTCCCAGTGCGCTCTGTCAAATAGCGCACCATTGGTTTCAATGACTAGGCGGAAATCTTCTTTTTTCGGTCGTAGTCTCTTTAACATACTTAAAAGATGGGCTGATGCAAATACCTCGCCTCTTCCATTAATTGAAATCATTTTTGCATTTTCAAAATAGGGAAGCATTTTTTCAGATATAATATCTACTTTCTCATAGTATTCCTGATCAGCAATGAAATGACAGTCTCTGCAGGAAGGACACGCATGATTACATGTATCATCATAAGCAATATTGAATTCATTTGGCAGATTATCCTGAATGATTTCATCAATTTCCTCTTTCGATAAGTCTGGCAAAGTGTTATTTCCAATAAATGTACACAATTGTGGACTGCAATATCTGAAAGAGCCATCGAGAATCGATGCCTGAATACTTTTCACAATATCACCTTGGATAATTTCTTCAACACTTTGATTTAAAATATTTCCAATCATTAATTTCTGATCTGTAAACCAAGGACATGCTGCCACATCACCTTCTGCAGACATCATCCACCAATACTTCCATGGTCTCTCACAAAATTTCATTTGATTTTCCCAACTTTCTTTTAATTATTGTATATAAGGACGTTTCTATTTTACTGCCTATCTGTTCAGCTGGCTCTATTATCTGCGCATCAACATTCGCATAGTCGCAATAATTACATGCATCCGCATAATCTGCTAAGTATATCTGTTTAATTATTTCCCTACATTCTATTGAATTAAAGCTAATAGGACCATAATCATGATTACTTTTGAATTTTCCGAGCATAAACATTCTTGCACTTCTGTCGCAAATATGAAGCATTCCATTTTCTACCATTTTACATCCCTCACCATTTGTACACCGTAGGTATTCAAATTGCAACTGTTCCTTTGATTTATCACGAAATTCTGTTCCACCTACTTTTATCCAATGCTGACTTGTAAATAATTCAAATGCAATTCCCCTTTTTTCAAACAATGCCACTATCTTACTAAGCTTTTCCAACATTCCATAATCGCTAATACTAATAAACACTTTTGGATGTTCTAATAATGCCAAAATACTTTCTTTGGGAATAATAGTAGCATTCGTCACAAAACTAATACCCAACACTTTTTCATGTGCAATCAGAAACTTTAATATTTTTTCTAGGTGTGGATAAAGCAAAGATTCTCCTCCTGCAAGCTGTACAACTATAACCTCGTCAATGGCATCAAATACTTTTCCCATATCTTCTAGAACTCTATTTATATCCATATCCACTGTAGTTTGAAACTCAGGAATCAGTGCAGTACACTCTTTACATTTTAATGTACATCTGGATGTCAGAAAAAATACCAGTTTTGGTAAAACCAGATTTTTATATTCTCCATTTTGTTTTTCTTTTAAATATAATTCTTTTTCAGAAACATGTTTTTCAAGAGAATCTCCTTCATATCCCTGGAATTCCAACATTTTCCTAAAAAAGTGGATGGATGGATTAATTAATCTTTTCACATACAATTGTTTATTTACTATTTCATCCCTGATGATAATCAGTGGCCAACAATATACCTCAACATTCTTTAATAATTCTATCTTATCCAATTCTTCTCTAATCTGTAACCAGTATACAGATGTAATTAAAATAATCCATTTTTGTTTTTCTCTGTCCGATGCAATTACCTCTATCATATTTTCAGGCGAACTACAGCTAAATTCCTTCTCCGTGAAATCACTCCAATTCACCTTGATAGTCTTCTTATTATTATCAACAAAATATTCTAAATGCGTATATAAGTTCATAGCTTTCACTGCAGTTGACAGAGAGCCACCACAACCATAACATACCAGTCTGTTTTCTTCATTCTCGTTAAGTTTTACTTGAAATTCTATCATTGTTGCAGCTTTATGAATCATAATCTTCTCCTCTAATATATTGATTGATATAGTTATTGCGAATACGCAACCATTTCTTTTCCGTTTCATATTTTACCATATTATAGAAGCATTTTTGATAATTTACTATTTCCTCGTACCTATAAGTCGCATTTTTAAAAAAATCATTTAATTTCAAAGCCATAAACTTCTCCTGCTCATACTCTTGTCCCGAAAGCATCATATCAAGTAACCCGCTTACTTTCATTAGGTAGTATTCTTTCGTATCCCGAACTGTCCTTATATACATATAACACGGAACATTATTCGCAAGTGCCATGACCATTGCATGATATCGATTACAAAAAACCGCATCAGCATTGCAAATTAATGCTCTGCACTTTTCATATGATAAATAGCCTTCTTCTTCAATCGTAACCAAATTAATTTCTGGAATCCGTTCCTTTAAATAACACCCTTGTAACATTCCTCCAAAGCCTACATCAAACGGCAAAAATATAATTTCACAATCAAACTGCTTTTTATAATAACATACCATTTCTTTTATATTACCGAGATAGGAATCTAGTTCTTCCATTGAAATATACAATTCTAATATAACATATCTGGAGGGTAAAACAAATTCTGAAAATTCCATTTTGTTTAGTCTGTCATCAGGGAAATACAAATCGTCAGGCAACATTGAAATATCATTAACAAATCCCAATTCTGACAAAAAATTCTTTGAATAAATATCTCTTGCTGCAATTTTACAATGATCAGCGTATTTTAATATTCCTAACAGCATTTCCTCACAACCTGTAAAAGGACCAAACGTATTACCCATAAAAACAGTTTTAATTCTTTTTCGCTTTGCAACCAATATTGGTGCAATTATTTTAAATAGCTTGCTTTTTCTATGTTTTGCACACCAAAGATAATTAAAGAATCCGCCTCCACTGACTACAAGCACGGAAAGCTCACTGACCGCTTTTTCGATTTCCATATCATTTAGTAGTTGCATCTCTAGTTCATCTGGTGTCTCCATTGATTCCATATATTCAATCTGATACTTTTTGGATGATTGTTGCAAATACACCTCTTCTTCATTTAAATGTACTTCTACTAAAGTTATTGTATAGTCACCTAAATAGTGCCTCACAATTTTATCTACTATTTCCTTCTGATAAGTAAATACAGTGATATTTTTCTCATCAATTGTGAGCACATTATTTATGAACATTGCATAATCACCATAATTGCTATCACTAAATGGTCCTATAAATCCAATTTTTTTCACAATAGGCCTCTCCAGTCTATCAAACTCTCCACCATATCTAAGTCAAATGTACTAATTCCTGTTTTTTTGTGTACATCCATCCGTTCTCGATATGAATCATCAATAAATATTGCATCTTTTTTTGTAATATACTCTGATTTGTTTTTCTCATCATCAATGACTATGATTTGTTCAAATAGATGACTATCTATTTTAAATTTCTCTAAGCTTTCTCCGATTTTATTTCTATGACGTGTCAATAAAACCAGCTTCTTGCCCTTGTTAATCTGTTGATACAAAAACATCATTAAATAACAGTTTACGTGATTGTTCGCAATTAATGTATCATCAAAATCCAGATATATTACATTATAATTTATATCTATTGTGTAGCGACCAAAAAATGCCCTGTCTACACTTATTTTATAATCATTCATAAAACAAGTTGTTTTCATTCCCTGAAATTGGCATAATGTAAGGTACGGAAAATTAATACCCCTATTTCTTGTGAGTCCCATCGTGCCTGCTACTCTAGGCGCTATTTCTAGCAACTTTAATTTTCCATTCCGATCCTGACGTAACTGAAAAAACCATGCACCAATTACTTTAATTGTTTGATTAATAATTTGAGCAATTCTTTCTACATCTGGATTATGTATCTGTGAAGCAGAACGAACGCTAATTCCGGCTTTAATTCTCTCTCTGCTACGCATTTCCGCAATTTGCATTTCTCCCTCTGACGATGTAAAACAATCTATGGTATACTCTTTTCCACTTAGATACTCCATTATCACAATATCAGGATTATGAAATAATTCATATTTTAACTCTTCCTGTGTCTGTACTATTTTAGCTCCAATCGAAGAATTCCCGATACAAGGTTTTATAAAAACAGGGTATTCCTTTATACTATTGACAGTATCATATACTATTGGAACAAAATCTTCTTTTTGAAAGCGGATATATGTTTTCTTCTTGTCCCTACAAAGTTCAATTGTTTCAATTGGAGAAGATATTATTTCAGCTTCTATTTCATCTCGATAAACCAGTAAAAGATACTGTGCCATATCGTGCGCTGGATAGATAAAATCGATTTTTTCTTTTTTGATTGCTTCATTAATTTTTTCAACAAATACTTTTCGCTCGCTTTTAAAAATATATGGCAAATCCTTAACTAAATTTTCATAAACACAATAGGAATGATCCATAATACTGGTTCCTCCTATAATATTAATATCTTTCATATATTTAAGTGCATTATAAATTTCCAACCCTATTTCAGAACCTGCCGGAAATATCATTATATTCTTCATGCTCAGCCGTCTCCATTTCGCAAATTTATCTTATATATTGCCTGAATTATTTTAAGTATGGGTCTATTTAAAGTGCTACTATTTATATAGGGATAACGCTCCTCTTTCGGTTCAAGCTGTGTATTGATAATTTCTTCTTTTGAAATAATCATATTGCTGACAAATGAATGTGTCTCATGTTCTAATGTATGATCCCAAATTAATTGCAATTGATTTTTCCAAAATGTCTTTTCATCTTCCCCGTCCTTCAAAATGGAGATAGTAGATTTATATTTACCCCTATTATTTAATTCATCCTTAATACACGAGATTAATTCCAAAATGCTTTCACAGCAGGTATCATCAAAATAAGCGCTCGTCCTATTTGTCATTTTTAGTGAAAACGTAGGAATATTGTTTTCTATTGCCTCTGCTCTTCCACCCGCTACCATCGGAAAACTTGCAACATAAATATCCGCAATCTGCATCCATTTTGTTACCTCGTCGCGTTCCAATACACCTAGTGCGTGTGCTCTATTTCCAGTCTCCTCACTTAATTTTTTCCACCGTACATTTTCTGTATTCGCGCCAATAATAAAAAAATAGGTGTTTTCCGTTTCCGCCATCAGCTTTTTTACAAATTCAGCAAAATCATATCCTATTATCTTTTTATATTTATAATCCGCTCCCATCGAAATTATTATTTTACTATCCGGCTTAATCTTGTATTTCATGCGAATTTCACTTTTTATTTTCTGATTATCAAAGATACCCTCTTCTTCTGCTACTACTAAGGGAACTCCTACTACTGTTTTCATCGGCATTGGCAGAACATACGCTTTGGTCGCTCCTCGATATCTTTTTGCTTTTATTTTATCATATTCGCATAAGCACAGTACGCAATCAGAAATTGACATTCCAAGTGAAAAAAGAAAGTTTGCATGGTTATAAAAATAAACTGGTCTCTTCCAATTTTTATTAGAATATGCAATTATCGGAATGACATCAAACATATTAGTATGTAGAACAATTCTCTCATATTCATCAGATAATTTAAGCAATTCTCTAGCTTTGCGAATCGTATCCTTTTCATTTAAAAATATAAGCTTTGTTCCTGTTCTCTTAGCTGTTTCTCGAAAAAACTGTGGTACTCCTTTAGGCCTCATATTTGTAAACACTACAGTATACTCTCTTGTCTCATCATAATCAATCCAGTTATTCACAATTGTTGTATGACCGCCAATACTATAAGCACCTGTCATTACATGAAGAACACTATTCCTTTTCGCTGAAACTGTATGTTTAAATCTTATTTTACTACCATATTGAATCAACTCCCGCTCAATCCATTCGTCACTATATCTTCCAGTAAAATGATTGATATCAAAATGGACCAGGTATTTGATTAGTTCTAATCTGGATTCCTCATCTTTATCTATCATTATCATTTTTTTTATCAGTTCTGACATTGCATAATTAAACTTAATTTGTCCAGCAACATCTTTAATTGTTTTCATTCTACTACCCTCACGTTCAGAATCTATCTTTGAATCTTTTATTTTATTACTTCAGGAAATTTTTTACCAGGCATATAATATACATGTCCCTTAAGCTGCTGATAATTCATATCATTTAACATTTTCAACATATCTTTGAAATACACACTTCCCAAAATAACATCTGCAGTTGGAAACCGATTCAATGCCTCCTCAATTTGAAACACTGAAATACCGTCAATGCTTCTCCCTTCTTGCACTGTATGACTATCCGCATAGCAAACAGGTTCTATGCCAAATTGTATCATGTTTTCTACAATACGACGCCCAAATTTCCCGTTGCCCCAGATAATCACTGGATTACTTTTTATTTTTTCTGCTAAATGCTTTGCTGTAGCCGCAGTAGAAAGATAGATTCCATTTGTTATTATTGTTCTATCAATATTATCCTTATACTGTTCCGTAAATAGGTATTGTCCATCGGATCCCTGTGGATTTCTAGATCCAAATGAACCCTTACAAAATCCAACAGCAAAACCTTCCTCTTTTGCTCTTCGAAATAGATACTTTGCAAACCCCATTTCTTTTTCAGTAAAATAGAAGGGACCCGCATTCTGTGCGGGGCAATAGCAAGAGAATTCTGCTTCAATCAATATTTTGGGATTTCCAACTTCTTTACACAGTCTCAAAAACTCATCTGCTTCGAAACAATCGGAATTCAAGTTAAATACATTATACTTCAATTCTATCGCAGAAGTGGCAGATGCATACTTCGTAATATTATTCCATATTTCTGTATGTTTGTCTTGTCCTTTAACTTCATAATAGGTTTTTTTCGTACCCGAATCAACGCTGACTCTGCATTTTCCCTTTCCTCTTTTGAGAGCTTGATACATCTCTTCTGAAAACTCTATTGCATTTGTATTAAACAGTTCATAGTATCCTTTCTCTGACAGATAGCTTATTCCTTCGGCCTGATATGGATTTTGAGTTGGTTCTCCTCCACCCCAATCAAAAAGACAATCCTGACTAATACAGCCTTGGTCCTCAAATTCTTTGATATATGGCAATGGATTGTATGCATCCTCTGCAACTCCAAAGTGATTACAACAATAAATGCAATGACTATTGCAATTCAAATTTGTAGTGAGTGTAATATATTCTAATGGTTTAAAATGATATTTTTCCCATTTGCATCGCGAACAACTTCTACAGACTGCATTTTCATTTTGATTCTCCTTAAATTTTTTTGACAAAAAACGATAGTAGGTATCAGCATTAAGATTTTCAATATTACAGATGTGTTGATCACCTACTTCAAAGCCATGACAAAGTGATGCCGTTTTTGGATTAAGATTCAAACGATTTTTCATTGCTTCACAATGCCAGACTTCTTTGCCATCATATTCTTCTTTAAAATGCCTTATATAATTGTCACTCATTTTCATCACATGCTCCTGTCTTCTGCCAGCACCTTTTGTATTGCTTTCAAATATCCAAATCCGAAATGCTTGTCTGGTTCAAGATAAGCTCCCTCACCCCACTCATTCCATGCAGTTATGAAAACAAAATCATCCTTTTCCACTTGTTTATTGAGTGCATATAAATACTTATAGAACTTCTTTGGTGAAGCACCTCTGTATACAATCCCTTTTTTACCACGCCTCGGTGCTTCATCATAATTAACAAAAGCACCTCTATACATTTTATTCTTACCACTGATTCGTCTTTTTAAAATACGATTCCAATGCCAATCATATTGATAGACCTTTGGAAGTAGTTTTTTATTCCCAGTTATGCAGAATATTTTTTTTCTTATTCTATTTATTAGACTATCATCAAATTTCAACGTGTACGATGGTTCATACATCATATACGCCGATACATTTTTACCGCAATTTTCATTTTCATTTGTTGCTATAATATAAAGCCCTTCCAGACCACTCTTACATGCAAGTTTATTCCAAAACTGAAGCATTGCATCCAATTTTAAAATCAGTTTTGGTTTGTATATAATGAATACTGGGCGATTATTCACTCTGATATATCTATCATCCTTAAAAAATGGAAGTAAATAATTAAAATGTGCTTCCCAGTCTTTTGTGTTTCCATAATTCTGCTTGATTAAATATATGTCATTCCCCTTGCATTTATTTGTATCTTCTTCTTTCCAAACATTACCGCTTACTTTCATAGTGTCCCATGTACGAATCCATGAATCATTTGCCCATGAAATGCAATAATTTTGCTTGATATCTGTCCATTTCAAATAATTTTCTACAGGTTTTTCCAATAAAAGCTTACCTTTGAACCAATAATGATAAAAACAAAATCCTGACAATCCAGCTTTTAGCGATATCTCTGACTGCCACTCCATAACCTTTTTATCTAATAAATTGTAATAATTATCATGCAATGGCTCGTTTGGTTGAATCTGACCTGCATAATGACTTGATGCGCCCTTAACAGCTGTCCATTCTGTATAGCCTTTCCCCCACCATTCATTATTCTCTGGTATTTCGTGAAACTGAGGTAAATAAAATGCAATAGCTTTCATTAATCTTCCTCCTGCTAATATAATTAAATTAGTAAACAAGTAAAATATAACCTTATAGTTTTTTCATTTATTTTTGTCTATTCTCTTTTGATTGTTGAAGTATTTCCTCTGATTCCATATCATGAATATGATAATTGTCCTAATGAAGACTATGAGTTATGCTTTTTACTTAATACAAAAAAGTAATGATATCTATTTTCAGGTACATAATATTCACGCCTCACAATATAGTATCTGTTTAAAATATTTCGAATTTTTTCAAAACTCCACTTACCAATTCTAATCTCCCAATCATGACATCCCGCACCATCACTTTCTTTGTTCCATCTATGATTTTTATCATAAAGTTCTGACATTCTGGTATAATCAACCATCTTTTTATTTTCGAAAATTACTTTTATGTGAAATTTCGTTTTTTGTGCACAGGGAAGGCTGATTACAACACCCTTTCTACTATGTAATGACATTTCTTTCACTACACTCTCAAAATCTTCAAAAGGAATATGTTCAAGCACTTGGCAACACAGAATTACATCCCACTGTCTGTCTTGTACAATTTCTGAGAAGTTTCTAATGTCTCCAATATAATTGACTCCTTGCATACTTTGAATATCAAAGTATTCTATTTCCACATTCATGTTTGCTTTTAGTACAGTCCCTGCAACGTCTTCAAGTGCTCCAATAATTAACACGCTCCTTGGATTAAAAAGGGCCACTTCTTTGATTTGATAAAAAAACGAATTCCATCTTGAAGAATCCACATAAGATAAAAATTTTTGACGCATATTACATTCCTTTTCATTTTATTTTTTTATCGGACTTTTTGTCTTATATGATAAAATAATGTATAAAAAAACCATATACAAATCCGAAAAAAAATCTATTATTTTTTTATTGAATCGAATTTGATGAAAGCAAATGTAGCAAACTTCTTTTCTGTTAAAGTACTTATAACACAATTGTAATTTGTAAAATTTTTCTTTTGTGCTCTTTATATTATTATATAAATATCTTAAACAATGATATTCATAAAAAAGAAGTGCGGACTCTATTCTTTTATCAAAAATTCCATGGCTATAGAGCATATCTTCATAATAGTTTGCTGCCTTTAACAACGTTTCTGCATGTTCTATTTTTGCTTTATTTTTATAAAATATTTCTTTTGTAATACTATTAGTAGATAGCAAACGATAATAGTATAGTTCGCTGTCCATTTGATAATAAGTATTACTATTCAATAATAATGTTGGGAATAAAAATCGATCTTCGTTTCTTATTCCTCTAAATCTTATCCTGAAATTTTTAATTGACTCAATATAATCTACTGTTTTTTTAATTACTTTCTGTTTGAAAATCCTTTTCCATAAAGGTAGTTCTTCTTTGAAATAAAATGTATCAATTAGAATTTTGTGGGAATTATAAAGTCTCTTTTGATAATTATTAAGTCGAGCTCTATTTTTTTTATTGATTTCATTTGGACTATTCTTGAATTCCATATAATTACAGGCTACAATATCTATATCATGTCGAAATGCAATATTTAACATTTTCTGATACATTTCTGGTCTGCAAATATCATCACAGTCAGCAAATCCAATATATTTACCCTTTGCAACCTTCATTCCATCTAGTCTAGCCAAAAAAGTGCCCTCATTTTTTTTATGGATAATCTTAACAATGAAAGGATACTTTTTTTTAAATTCATTTAAGATATCTGCACTTGCATCCGTTGAACCATCATTAACAACAATGAGTTCCTTATTCTGTACCGTTTGAAAAAGAACAGATTCAACGGCGGTTCTTAAATACTTCTCTCCGTTAAAAACAGGCATAATAATCGAAATATCTGGCTGCATATTTATATCCCCTATCAATTTATCATATATTGAATTACTTTGGCAAATGTATGCTTTATATCACAGTACTTTTCAAATACCTCTCTGATTTCTATAGGGGTACTCATTTTGTATTTATATATTTTATCATAAAACAAGATTACCTGATTTATTTCAAGTGCTGTTTCATCACTTGAAATTTTCAATATATACGGCATTGTTTCTCTATTCTCAATTCCAATTGTTACAGAAGAAATCATTGGTAGACCTTTTGCCCCATATTCACTACTCTTAATTGAACTAACAGCTGCCATTTTGCACCGATGTTTTCCAAGCACCTCTATACCGACTTCGCATTGATCGTAGATTCGGTTTAATTCTTTTCCCCATTTGCAACCATGAAATATAACATAATCCTGAATACCCATACGCTTAACATATTTGCGTAATTCAGATACAATTTCTCCTTTACCTACAATATGATAAATAACTTTTCGTTGATTATCGGATTTATAATATTGTGCCATCCCCTGAAGCACTCTATCATATCCATGCCAAAAAGCCATATTTGCAACACTTATTATATGAATATCTGTCGTTTTTTCATGATTACTACATTCTCTCGGACTAATTCTTGAAAAATCAGTACCATTAATTGCATTAATAACCTTAACTCCATATAAATAATTGAAATCACCTGCTGTTAGTACAATTCTATTCACGTATTTTTTTAAGAATTGCGCAAAAAATTCTTCTTTTTTTGCTTTTATAATTTTTATTAACCCTATACGTTCTCCAATAAATGGATAGGTTGGAATTTCAATAATAATTTTTATATTCTTTTTTTGCTTCTTTATCCTTCTTAAAAAATGAAGAAACCCAAAATCAAAACATAAATATCTGATATAAATAACCCTGCATTCTTTTGGGATATCAATTGCTTCCCATTTATATACAGATGAAAAAAAATTTAAAGTATCTAAATATTCATTAATAATCTTTTTTTTAGGTGTAGCCATAACAACTTTAAATCCGGCATCTTTCATCTGTTTTGCCTGCATCTCAATTTTTGTAGATAAGCCATAGACTTTACAGCGCCTATATTCCTCATATTCAGATATGTAATAAGCTGTCTTATTCTTCAAAATAATTAATACTCCTCTTTTATATTCATTTCTTTTTTCATCTGAGGATACCACTTTTCCCATGCATGCACGCCAAAAGGTCTCGCTCCCTTTCGCATTTCTTCACGCATTTTTTGTTCCAGCGAAAAAGTGCTCGCAAGTTCCACAGATGGAATTCTAAATCCAATTAAATTGCTGTCGCCATGGTAAGCAAAAAAAAGGTCTTCATTTCTTCCCCACCACTTCAAATAAATCTTTTTAGATTTCAATAATTTAATTGTTGATTGTATTTTTCGCAACGACAATCCGCCGTTTCCGACAATCTTAATCCTTTTTTTTCCAAAAACTAAATCTTTTAAAACCTCTGCCCCTATATACTGCAGATAGTTTCTATCAATCTCAAATCTTCTGATTTTCATCGGTGCAAACCAAGGTGCTCCCCAATAATCATAATCTAACCGCATAATGCCTTCGAGCATATCTTGATCACCGATAATATAGGCATCAGTTTGTACAATAAGCATATATTTATATTCATCAAATTTCATATAAAAAAAGGGATTTAAAAGTAATCTGCTATACATTTCTGCACTCGAAAAATACTTTTCATGAAACACTTTTAATCTTAATTCTCCATATTTTTTTAATGCATTAAGATTCAAATTTCTGGGAGCAACAATCCATATATCATATTGATTCAGTTTCTCAATTGTATTTTGAATCGATTTCTCTTCTTCATTACTCAGTACAGTTTTGTAAATGGGAATAATAACGCAAAGAGACTTCATAAATATACTTCCTCTCAAAAAATATTGTCGCAATCATTTTTCTGATGATTGTCAATCTTAATCCATTTTTCTGCTGCAGGAAATGGTATTTCATGCCACTTTGCCCTGAACTTTAAGTAATGAACCCGTGGACATATTACTACTTTATCATTATTTGAGTTCAAAAATGCTCCCCAAAAACTAAATGTACTGTTTGCTAAAATATTGTGTTTACAGTCACTCATTAATTGTAAGTCAATATAATCTTTATTTCCTTTGATAATCGTCATATTCTTGACCCAGGAATACTTTTTCTGCACATAATCAGGATCATCACTAAAAAAGCAGAACAAAGGATTTTCAACTTTACCAAGCATGATTTCTATCGCTTCCCGATAATACTCTTCTCCGCACAAATCAAATCGATCGGTCTTTTGCAACTTTAAATAGTCACCGCGTCGCACATGTATTGCTACAGAATTTTCAGAAAATAGCTTCCTATATTTTTGTTTCTCTATAGCCGTGTATTCATGGAGAAATCGGAAATGTTTCTGAATAAGCTTTTCATATCCAGAAAAATATCTTACATTCTCCCAGTACCCTCTTACATAATAATTCTCATTTTGAACCCAATTCATATCGCATAATTCGTTTACAAGTTCCGGTGTTATTTTCCACCTCTCCTGTGGTTCTTCGACAAATATTGTTTTGCCCCTTACCGCGCGCTGAACTGATTCTGCCTGTGCAGAATATTTTCTTTTATATAGGTAGATCCACGGACAATAACCGGTTATCTTCCAGAGACTCCAAAAGTCGCATTTAGGAAAGTTTCCCTTGAAAATTTTATTAATATCATTCGTTTTTCTACCTGCAATGATTTTATCTAAATCAGATAAATCAAATCGGATATTTCTTAAGTTTGTCTTCTTGCCTAACACAATCCCATAAGCATATTGAAACATTTGATTTCCAAGTCCGTGATTAACATATACTACAATCATATTCCATCTCCCAGTCGCTTTTAAATCTCATATACCACATCTTCTAAAGAAACGATTGGAAAATCTACCTTGTCTGCAATTTCAGCCTCAATCTCATCAAAAGCAAACGTAGCAGTAACCACAATCACATCTACTTTCTCAAAGTCATCCTCCTTCTCAATTACATCTAACTCAGAATAAGTACCTGCAGCATTTTTATCTACTGCATATTTTACTTCAATATCTGATTCTCTTAACTCATCATAAAGACGATTACCCATCTCTCCCATGCCATAGATAGCTATTACTTTGTAATTATTAGCCTTAAAATACTCTGTAAGTGACTTTCCTTCTTGCTTTAAGATTAACCATTGGTTCAACATATTATAGTAACCTTTAAATTTATCTACCTTTTTTGATTTTTCATCCACTTCTTTTCCTTTTAAATAATAGCCACCTGCTGCCCCCGCTGCTGCTCCAAATAATGTTGATAAAACTGCAATTGCACCTTTTTTCATGTAATTATCCTCCTATTATTGTTTTCTAAAACAGAATTTTCTTTTTAAATTATATCATATAAGATTGATTTTGACATCTTTTGTTGTTACAATTTCCACTTTCCCTGCTTATTTTTCTTATAATCAATGTATCCCCATATAATTGCCATCAATTTCTTAATTCTATGTGTATCTCCCATCAACATAGCATATACTCTTTTCGGCAAAATATCTCTTTGCCAATCGCAAAAACTTTTATGACTGTCATATTTTTGAATTGTTCTTAAGGTATCGCGGATAATATAATAATATCTTTCTGCTGAATACTTATCCTTCTTATATCCTTCGCATTTTTGAAAAAAGTCATGACTGTTATGCTTTAATATTGCGTTTCTATTTTGAATAATATGATATCCCGCATCTCTCAAGCGAAGACAAAACTCATAATCTCCCATGTCAAGAAAAATGCCTTCATCAAACCCACCTATCTCCTGAAAAGCTTTAAGTTTTAAAAGCATTCCACTTGTAATAACCACTTCTTTTTTACAAATAGTTTTTTTTATAGGATTTCTTTCATTCGCCTCATATATGAATGGTGAAACAATTGCAAGTGTATCTGTATCACTTTTTTCTACATATTCGACTAATCTATTTAGCATCTCTTCGTCTACAATGTCATCCTGATCCAATAATAGAATCCATTGGTAACCATCTTTAATAGCTGCCCTGCAAATAACGTTTAATGCCCTTGCCAGACCTCTATTTCCCTTATGCCCCATGTAGCTAATGCTTTCTATTCTACGCAATATATTTAAAATATCGTTGTCAATCCTCTTCGTCGAGTTGTCATAAACAAATACCTTGCCAAATAGACTTGCAGACCTTGCAATTTGCTGCGCCATTTCCGCTGTATAATTGTAAAGTGTAATCCCAACTGCAATATTCATCTCATGCCACTCCTTTTACACTTTGTAATACCTTGCATTAAAGTCTGGTTATTGCCTCATAAATTCTTCTACAATTATCAGCATCATGATGTAAAAAAGTATGATTGCATCTATCGGCATATACAGATTCATTGCTTCCATTAGCAATCAACATTTTTTCCAATTCTCTTAGCAGACTGTATTCCTCGAAAACAACCGGACCAAAACCATCTCTTTCATACTCAAAATATGTTTTTCCATAATGATGATGATTCTCAGCATCAAATTGATAATATAGCATCGGTTTCTTCATATATGCAAAATCGAATGCCACACTTGAATAATCCGTAATCAGTATTTTCGATTCTTTTAATAATGTCTGCACACTGCTATTGGTCTTATTGGCAAATGTAATCCTTTTGCTACTGTAATGAAAGCAATCCAGGTATTTCTGCATCTCATAATGTGGGTAAAACAATAATTTGTAATCATATTTTTCTAGCAATTGATTCAGTTCACATGACTCAATAAGTGACTGATATACCTTGTAATAGTCAGAATTCAGAAATTTCTTTCGCAATGGGTTCGCCGCACAGCCCTGTAATGAGAAGTTTTGTCTCCAGGTAGGCATTAGTAATATTTGCCTTTTTGTTTTATATTGCAGCAGATTATCAAATCGAGCCAATCCTGTACAGCTAATCTCGCTTTCTCTATATTGGAGTTTCTTCTTAATATATTGAGCTTCTGGCAGGGTTGAACAGATAAACAAATCTACTGGGCGCTCTCTTTTAGCATATGTTGCTGATATATCCTTTTCAATAACACCATGATCCAAAAAAATAATTTTTTTCTTTCCAAACAGAAACGGATATCGCTCCCTAAATCGCACAATTTTTTTATAATCCCACGGCTCACTATCGCCAACATGTGATGTCACTATTTTATCTGCCAGTAAATAAAGTATCCTATGCTTTATACTTTTATACTGTACCACTTTTCCAACTTTTTTTGCCTTCAAGAAATCACGCTTATTTTTTTGATCGGCAACATAATAAGACAAAATTTCTGGATGCTTCTTATTTATGTAACAAAAGAAAACATACCCATTATCTCTCGCATCATCACCATGCTCTGATAGTAACCATATTTCTTTTCTCACTACATTCCACCCATTCTTGTTTTTATACTTTTGCTGAAAAGTATCTTTCCATAAAACTCACTTTTTTCACGCATAACCTGCAGTCCTTCTTTTAGTTCTCTAAACGGATAGTTATGAGTGACAAGCGAGATAGTATCTATCTTTCGCTCGACGAGCATATCTATGGCATCCTGCCAATCATTTTCCACACTTGTTGAAAAACTTGAATTCCATGTACCAATTATGTTCAATTGTTTGCGTGAAATTTTCCAATAGACATCTCTGTCTAGGTGCATATCTTCATTTGGATTTGCAAATGTCAGGATTGTTCCTTGTGCCGTCACACTTAAGATACATTGCTCCATAATACTACTTTTCCCTACGCCTTCAACTGCCGCATCTACACCAGCATCACCTGTCTGCATCTTAAGCCAGTCAACTGCATTTACCGCTGCTGTATTACAGACCAAAGAAAAACCCAATTCTGCTGCTAATCCGGCCTGTTCCTGTTGCTCCGCTATAATATAAATATCCTGAATGCCAAAAAGCCTTGCCCACTGCGCCAGCAATAGGTTCATAAAATCTGCCCCAAAAATCGCTATTGATTTCATTTCTTGAAACGGTAGTCGTCTAAGTGCATGCAGAGCTGTCGCCATCGGTTCCAGCATCGCTGCCTCAGCAAAAGACACCTCATCTGGTAGCTCTATCAAGTTCCATACAGGAATCTCAACATATTCTGCAAAACAACCGTTTCTACGCGAACCCAAGTAATCGTAATTTGTGCATAATTCATAATGCTCTTTCCTGCAATTATTGCATTCTCTGCATGGAATCAATGGATATATGCCAACCTTCTTTCCCACTAACTTCTTATCTTCTGAAAAACCAACCTGCCTCACAATTCCAGCAAACTCATGCCCTGGTATTGTTGGAAATTGATAAGTTCCTAATTCGAAAATTCTTGGAATATCTGACTCGCAAATTCCTGCTGCCATGACTTCTACAAGTGCCCAGCCTTCTTTAATCTCAGGTGTATCAGCCTGCTCATATCTTAAATCATCAATATCATGAAGTACATATGCTTCCATTCTATTATCATCTCCTCTGCGTATACTTTTGCTTTCGTATCTCAAACCTTTTTTATTGTTGCACGTAATTCAGCTATTGCTTCCGATAATCCTTCCTTGAGCATATACTTGGCTTCCCATCCTAATGCCTCTAGTCTGGCTGGATTTAAAATTGCTTTTGTAACTTTTGAATACCCTTGCTTTTCCAAATCTGATGGTATTTCGAAATGAATTCCAACACCTGCAATCTCTGCAACAGTCTCGGCAAATTCTTTCACTGTCGCTTCACATTTTCTACTTGCAATATTATATGCCATGCCAGCCTCCCCAGATGCCAGCACTGTCAGTATCCCTGAAACACAGTCTTTCACATAACAATATGAGCGTAACTGGCTTCCTGTACTTTTTAAAACAATATCCTCACCATAAACTGCATTCCGTAAAAACTGTGCATCTGCACGCGAATTTTCTCCAGTAATAGCACCTCCGTAAATATAGCCTGGACGCACTGCATTTATATGCAGACCATACTGTCTGCCATAAGATGCACACAGACTTTCTGCTGCACGCTTTCCTTCCGAATAGCAGGACCGCGGATCCATAGAATCAATTCTTCCCCACGAATCCTCCTGAAATCCATTTTCAAGCGATGGATTTTCGCCGTATATCTCAGAACTGGAAACCAATAAAAATTTTTGCGTATTATGTGCAATCGCATATTCCAAAAGATTTATCGTACCAATCATACTTGTTTTCATTGTGCCCACTGGATTAGTAGAAAAAGCAAGTGGGTGCGCATTTCCTGCTGCATGTACAATATAATCAAATTTGCTATCACTTTGAACTGGATCGCATACATCTTGAATTAGTAAATTAAAAAAATCTTCTTGTAAATATTCTGCAAAACGCTTTTCTGCTTTTTCTCTACCACGACACAATGCATGTATCGATATATTTGCATCATAATCTTTATTGATTTCTACAAGCATATCAATCATTGTTGACGCAATCAAACCATTACCACCAGTTATCAATATCGTTTTGTTTCTGAGTTCAGTAATATATCCTTCTTGCATAATAGAAATAGCTCCTTCGTCTGCTGAAAATTTTTACAATACAAAAAATCTTCGGATCTAAAAATTATATTGCACCAGGGATCAATATATACGTCTTCATCGGCATCAACTGGCAAATTAAAGATATGCTCACACATAATCATATGTTTCTCATACATTTCTGGTCGATAATCAATACTTACTTCACATTCCGGATATTGCTCTTGCGTATTTTGGTATAACGAATCATTCGTTACACTGATTCCTATTCTGAACCCACTCTGGATTTTCTTTAGGTTCCGAATTATATTTCCCAACCCTTCAAAATTTCCGTCAAAGCAAATCAAAACACTACTTGCCACACAGCCGTCTGCATCCTTCATCGCAAGTGCAAGGCGGTCTTCTATTGTAAATCGAGGGAGTATCTTTCTTTCATCTGCTTTGCCTCTTACACCATGCACCGCATCATCAAATGCATACATTACTGACTTTATGATATTTGTTTCCCCTTTTAAATTACAGCTATATATCATGCGAAATAATTCTGTTAAAATTGTATTTGCAAAATGCTCCTTTTTCTCATCCGTTAATACTTTCAAGAAAAAATGTAATCGGTTTCGCCACATATAATAATTAATAAATGTATTGCCAGCATTACGGCCACCCGCTTTATGCCATACCTTTGATTTTCCATAAGTTGCCACTTTATAGCCTGCCTGATTAAAACGATAACCCCACTCCATATCATCCCAATAGATAAAATTTTCTTCTGGCATGATACCGACTTCTCGTATCGCATCTATCCTGACAAGTAAGGAGCATGCCGCCGCATAGTCGCAATATAATATCATTGGAATACCGTCTGCATCCATACAGTTCTTATAAAAATCTCTATTGATATAGCACTCAAAGTCTATCCTGCCACCATATCCCCATATTTTCTCTGGCTCATCCATAAAATAAGCCTTTGATCCTACCATTCCAACCTCTGCATTCCCTTCAAGAAAACTGCGTAGCTCTTCAATAGCATATTGATCCAGAACAATATCATTATCCAATAGTAGCACATACTCATACTTTTGTTCTGCTTTTAAAACTTCACGCAGTCCTGTATTAAATCCACCAGACCCGCCCAGATTTTCTTCATTCACAAGCAAAGTGACCCTGTCTCCATATTTCTCACGAATCAATAAAACAGAATCATCTGTAGAAGCATTGTCTACCACGTATAC
>CAZAAC010000023.1:23428-41634 GCA_964483155.1 uncultured Lachnospiraceae bacterium
GTAGCAGTAGAATTCTTGATGCCACATCGTTTTGCCTTTTCATGTGCCCATATCAGTTTTTTGATTGGAAAACACTGTGGGGTCTGTGTTCGCATTAACCTATCCCTATCCATTAGCGCATTTGACTTTTCCGTATCTTCCGTCATAACCATGGCCTCTGCGCAGGGCACCACTGTGACTGCAGACCCATGCTGTCTACATTTTTCGATACAATCAGATATAATCTCTTGCGATACCAATGGCCGTATCGCATCATGAATCAGAATCAAGTCTTCTCCATTTGTTTCATCTTTTAATGCCCAAATACCATTCTTAATAGACGCCTGGCCATTTTCTCCTCCACATACGACCCAATTCAACTTTGTAATTGCAAATTGCTTGGCATAAGCACGTAATATCTCTTCCCATCCTTCTAGGCATACAACACAGATAGCGTCTATATCGGGGTGCTGTTGAAAAGCCTGCAAGGCATAAATAATAACAGGTCTGTCATATACATTCAAAAATTGTTTTGGAATATCTTGATGCATCCTCTGTCCACTTCCACCAGCTATCAGCATTGCAATATTCATATTCTCACCGACACGGCATTGTTACCGTCCTTTCAGCTTTTTCAGATTCTCTAATAAATGATTTTACGAATTAAATGATACATTTTTTCAGAATAACCACCCTCAATATCGTCAAACATGCGTTGTCTGGATATTTTTCGCTCTTCCGACTGTATGTCTTCTTTTAGTACCCGTGGTATTTCCTCCATTAATTTTTCCATCGTAACAGCTTTTATTTCTGGCATATATTCTTCAAAAGGAATGTAGCTGTCTCTAGTATTAGCACAATACAATTTATAGTCAAAATGAAAGGCCACCACCGGTCTGTTCAAAAGCATAAAATCAGTATATATTGATGAATAATCTGTAATCAACAAATCTACCATTCTTAAAAAAGAATAAATATCTGTTTGCGCCTGTATGTTTACGATATTAGAATACTGTATCTCTTCAAACTCCTTTTTAAGTTTTGACTTCGGATGTAGCTTTGTTACAAGAATATATTTCTTGTTTTTTAAAAACGTATTAAATACGGCTAAATCCATTACCTTAAAAAACTCCTTCTCTGAATCTCGAAAGGTCGGGATGTAAGCCAATATTTGATAACCTTCTATATGATATTGCTCTATTTTTTTTCTATCGTTCATTTCCTGCGGTAATAATACTTCTTCTATCTTTACCGTGCTTTCCTGAAATAACATATCATTTCTAGGCTGCCCATTAATTAGTATATGTTTACGATCTGTACGAAAAGCTGAGATATATATTTTTGCCATAGGCGTCGATGTCGCCAGCGTATAGTGATATGGCTTTTCATCCGAAATTCTGCGAAGATAAGTTCGAAATCTCTCCCATATATTTTTAGGATGCCTGATTTTGTCAAACGAATTATCATAATTTGTTTTTTTATTGCCAGAACCATGCCACAAGTTTACTTTAATTGCACCACCTGACAGCCAAAAACAAATATCTTTAGAATAATTGTCAAAAATATAATACTTGCCGCGCAAACAATACCATATTCCTTTCATGGTATGATGATAATAGGCTTCATAGCCTTTTTCCTGCAACATCTTAATAATTGATTGATCATGTGATATCCATATGGCTCTGACTGTATCAGATTGGTTCTGCGCTACATATAAATAGAGATACTTCGGATTTTCAGCA
The DNA here is from genome assembly GCA_964483155.1 of uncultured Lachnospiraceae bacterium. Classification (GTDB taxonomy): domain Bacteria; phylum Bacillota; class Clostridia; order Lachnospirales; family Lachnospiraceae; genus JAAYYM01. The sequence goes on from CAZAAC010000023.1 coordinate 25,150, forward strand.
AATCTGCTACCAAATGTACTCCCAAACAACCATATATTCTGATTGCGTGGAAATAAAAAGGAAAGCCAGTAAATCGGTAAAATAAGTATTTGTGCCCAATATTTGATTCCTGCTGCTATCTGACTTCTCTTCATTTATTATCCCTACCACTTCTTCAGAAATGTCTTTCTCTCCATTGGATCTAAGTCACTAATTTTCTGCTCCCTGTAATAAGAATCACTTTTCATATGCTGTGTAGAAACTTCTTCAAAAATTGCTCCATTAATTGATGAAAAAGCATGATACTCACCACGTAATACCGTCTGCATATCTCCTGGCTTCATATGTTTTGCAGATTTTCCTTCAATTTCAACTGTTAAATCTCCATATAATAACTGGAATGTCTCTTCCTTAATTCTATGTGCATGTTCTGGATGCTTCTGCCCCGATAATACAATAATGTATTTCTTGCAATATTCACGATTGATAATATTAATGATAATAGCCCCATATTGCTTGAAATGTGAAATACCATAGTGATGTGATAATTCAACTTCATAATCATCGCCTAACGCAATCCCTGCTTCATACAACATTCCCTTTGCATCATGAATTGCATTACGTACAACTCCTACTCCCGTAATCTTTGCTTTTTCATGAATCTCTTCATTTACTTTATAATCCTTGGATGCAATCATCTTATCAGCTTTAAATTCTCCGCTGGTTAACTGTTTTTCGCCACAAGGCATTGCAAAAAATACATCCTCTAAAGATATTGTTTTTCCTGCCTTAATATCGTGTTTTGCATAAGTTCCCCGCATCAGGGAACGTAGTGCATCTAATTCTGCCTGACTGATATATTTTTCATTTTCTTTCTTTGTCTCACACATAGTCCTGGCAAGAAGTGCTGCACTCACCCATTTCTCAGTCTGCTCTGGGTTCATAGAATAAGCATTCAATTCGATTGTCTCTGTGGGAAGTCCTACATGACGTTCTAATATTTTTGCACCTTTCGCAACCGCAAGCATAGGTACTACATTTTCATCTGGCGCCTCATGTCCTGAATAGCCAATTATAATATCACGGTAACGTCTATTCATTCTGTCTATAAAATTTAGTTGTAGACTTTCAAGTGGTGCTGGATATTCTGCAATACAATGTAAAAAAGCAAATTCACACCCGCGGTGTGTAAAGAAATTAAATAATTTATCAATATCTGCCATTGTCTTGCCGCCGGTAGATATAATCAATGGCTTTTTAGATGCGGCAACTGCTGAAAGCAGAGGCCAATCAAGAGCAGAACAGCTTGCAACCTTTATGATATCGATACCTTGATCTAAGCACCACTCAACACATTTCTCATCAAATGGCGTACTCATTGTAATCATGCCCTCCTCGCGAATGGCATTTACAAGTTCAGAAAACTGATCATAACTTAATCTTGTACTCATAAATCTCGGGATATGCTTTATATCAGTTCTATTCTTGTAATCTGGATGGATAAATGTGTCCAAATCACGATACTGCAATTTCACCGCCGCACGAATATTATACTTTCTGGCTATCTTTCCCATTTCTCTGATAATATCTTTTCCGTGCTCTACGCTTCCCTGATGGCTGTTCGCCATCTCAAAAATGAACAGATTTTCAAACACTTTCTTTTCTTGACTCACACCACTCACCTCATTTTCTGATTTTGTATGAAGTTCTTACTATATATATCGGCAAATTCAAAGAAAAATATATCATCAATTATCTTTCTTCAAACCCGCTCTAAGCAGATATTGATATGCATAGAAATTCTCTTCTTTGATATCATCACTAATCGCTGCAATCTTCTTAATGAATGCTTTATTCTCCTCCGAAACAGAATTACAAATTGCATATTATTCCTCAATGAATGACTTATCATCTCCTTGTGCATACAATGCTACATTTTCATAGGAAAATAATGCCTGTGCATCATTCCCCAATGTTTCCTTAGTATTTCCAAGCATGAAATATAGTTACCTAGCTCATACGTATGTTCTCACTTTCCTCTCAATTTACTATACTTTGTATTTTTATAATACTAAAACCATAATTCTCTCTGTTCCATCTCATTCAGAATATGTTCCATTGCTCCCTTTGAGTCAAATAACTCTTTGCTTCTTTCGAGTGCTTTTTCTGACATCCTGTGATAAAAATCTTGATCCTCTTTATAGCGCATAATTGTTTTGCTCATTTCGTCCAAGTTGTCAACACAAAAATCCAATCCTGCTGAAGCAGCAACATCACCTTGGTTCAATGTTACTCCTGGAATTCCCTTGCAAAAGGCTTCAACTACTGAAAAGCCTCCTCCTACTCTCGGTGGATTTACATATAGATCACAAACTTCCATAAGTGCCAGTATATCATTTTGATAGCCAACAAAAGAACTGTGTGATTTTAGTTCTTCATTTTGCTCGCAGCGTTGAGCATAAGTTTCAAATTCTCCGACAAATACTACATGTGTTCCTCTTTCATATGTCTGTTCAAGCATTTTCAAGAATGACTCTGTCACTTCAGTATCTAATCGCATTCCAACAACAACCAACAAAAACTTGTCGCGCGGCAGATTCAGATCTTCTCTGGACAATTTCGTGGTTTGCTCTATCAATTCAAAAGTAAAAGTACTTTCTATCACAGAGGACATCTGATAACCCGCATCAATTAGCACATTCTTTTCTTGATTACTTAGTTGTTTTCCAACTGCAACATATTGATTTGTTTTCTTTGGAATTGTTGAAAAAGCCATCGGAATACAAACTGTCGGTATCATGTCTGCACACAAATCACCTAACAGACATTTATCTCCCATTACCACTATCTGCCATGGAGCAATCTCTCTTATTTCCTGCAATAGAGTTCTCATCGCTTCCTGATTTGGCATTTCCACTTCCGGCTGGTAAAAACAGAACAAATAGTCTTTGTGCTGCAGGCGGCATTCTCCATTATATTCATCCTCTATACTTCTGAATGTTGAATCATAAAAAGGAAGAAAACCCTTGGCTGTGTACTGTTCCCTTGTATTAATGCACAATACTTCTTTTCCTATTAATTTTCCTATCGTGTAGATTCTCTCATTAGCAGTTTTTGTTGGTGCATGTCGCGTTCCAAGAAATTGTAAGGTCAAAATTACAACCTTATCTTTATTACGTTGATCGTACTTAATCGGCGACAAAATATCAAGAAATTCCGATTTCCAGTATGTAACTACCTCATCATATAATTTGACTGCATATTGATTTCCCGCTGTTTCTGGATGAAGTAAACTAATTCGTTTGATCTGATTGCATAAGTACAGTTTTTGATCTATTGTATATTCTGATCTTCTTGTCTCTTCATATATTTTCTTGACATACTCTGGTTTCCACGACATTTGCAGCAAGAAACTCAAACATAATATCCGAAACACTACTATATCTTCTGTATATGCATATTCTTCTGCAAAACATTCAAATACAGTTCTTCCATTCTGATCCATCTGATGATACAACGCCTCACACTCATTTAACACAAGCGTTAAATCATTTTGCATTTTCATCAGCATTTTTTCATGACTGTAATATTCCTCTGTCTTTGTGAATTGCCTGATAATCTGAAGTTTTCCGACTAACTGCAACAATAACTTATAGTTTTCTGTGTTGCACTGTGAGAGATTTTGATATGCCTCATTTATCCGCTCAGGTATCGTCGTTGACACAGGACACTTAAGATAAGCATCAAATAGTCCGGCATACATTTTTGAAGTATATTGCAACAGAATCGGCATATCACTCATGAGCCAAGTCTCTGTTTCTCCCTGTGTTCCAATTCCCAATTGCTCATATAGTGACAGTATCATTCCTACAGTGATCTGTTCCTCCGACATATTAGTCAGCAGATGGATCATTGTACTATCATCATCATATTGCATAATTGCCTCTTCATTTCGAGTATTTAATTCTCCTGCCAATACGCATAACATTGTCTTCATATTCAAAAAAATAAACTCCTTTTCTGTGCTTCCTGCAATATATATCGTAATGCTGCAGTCGCATCGGTCGCTTCTTCTACTCGCTTTTTTGCTTTTTCTACTTGAGAACAATAAAATTCCCGATCTGTCATATATCTTTCAATTGTACGTTGCATCTGTGCATAGCTCTCAACACAAAATGCATCTCCGGCGGCTGCTGCAACATCTCCATTCTGCAATGTTACCCCAGGGACATCCTTTGAAAATGCCTCAATAACGGAATATCCACCACCAGAACGTCTGGGATTCACATATAAATCCATCAGCTCGTCTACTGCTAATATATCATCCTGATGCCCCAGAAATGTGGAATTCTCTTGTAGAAGGGGATATTTAGTGCAGTATCTTTCATAGCAATCAAAGACTCCAACAAAGACCAAAAATGCTCCATTACTGAACATAGGATACATTGCTGTAATAAAATCATCATCAACCTCATCATGAAGCCTTGTTCCTACGACCAACATTAGAAATCGATTCTTTGGTAACTGCAAATCCTCTCTGGTATAATGGTTTCTTTGCTCCTTCATTTCAAATGAGAAAGTACTTTCTATGATGTTAGCAGGAAGAACAGTGCTTCCAAAAAGTGAAGTTCTTTCTTCTGTATTCAAATGTTTTCCGATTGCGGTATACTGGCCCTCATGTATCCATACAGAAGAGAAAACAACTGGGATATTAATGACGGGAACTATTTTTGAAACCATGTCTGCTACTATACTGCCATTGCCGATTACAAGTATCATATATGGCTTATCTTCCCTTACTTTCAGTAATATCTTTCGCACCTCTCCTATTTCCGGCATATCCTTTTCGCTCTGCTCCAACGTAAAAATCATATCATCATATTGAAAGATATGACTTCCAGTAATTGCGTCATTGATTGAAGCACAAGTAGCTGAAAACATCGGAAATTTCCCCAATGCCGTCATCGGTTCACGAGTATTAATTACCTTAACCGCCTTATGTAGCTGCTTATACAATACACCAATTCGCTCAAGCGCACTCCGTGTAGGCGGATGCTGCTGGCCAATAAACTGCAATGTGAATATATATATCAAATTCTCAAGGCGTTCTTCCTTTGGAATGGGTTTCATTAAATCCTGACAAGCCTCATAATAACTTTGATAAATCAAACGATAAAGTTCCTGCATTTGCTTAGGATCGTGTAGGTTTTTTTTCCTTAGACAGATTCTCGCTACCTGTCTCCAGTAATAATAGCGATTATAGAGTGTAAAGTCATTACTGGTGATAACAAGCCGATTCATCTGTTCAAAGTCCTCTTGCTCTGCCATCATCTCAACCTGATATGAAAGAATCAGCACCTTATTCTTATCTGTCTCTTCACTTAATAAATTGCCTGACGAATATGATGCTCCCATCTCAGGGAAATTAATAAATTTACCAAATAATCCACCATAGAGTGCCTCTGCTGTTGCAATATAATCAGGCATATCACTCATAAACCATCTGTTTTCCGCTTCATGACCAATCTCTATCTGATTTAAAAGTTCTAGAACCATCCCGATTGAAATTCTTTCCACTATTGCATTTGTATAAAGATGAATGATTGTATCATCACTATCATATTGCATCAATGCTGTCTCATTGCTGGTTTTCAATTCATTGCCTAAAACACAGAATATGATTTTCAAATATGTCCTCCCGTGACCATTACATAGCTACAAGTTTCTTTTTAATATCCGGTATTACGATTTCAAGTTCTGTCTTTATAATCTGAAGATAATCCCTTCCCTTTTCACAGATGGCAATTAACTCTGCATATTCGTTATCCTCATTCTGATAGATACTTTTTAAGATATTTGAGGTCTGCTCCTGTATTCTATTACGTATATAATCCATTGTAGGACATTTATCTAATTCCGTTCCAATCATACTTGCTTTCTCCGAAAGTTTTTTAAATTCATTTGTATGATACTTATTTTTAAATACAAGAGCTAGCATCTTCTCGTAACATTTCATTCCTTCTTGTACCTTATTAAGGCTTTCAGCAAGATCCTCTGGAATTTTTTTGATATATGATATCAGCTCTGTACGCGTCTGATCATCAAAGAAATCTTCACATGCTTTCATAATAGCTGCGAAATCTATTTCTCGATCGCACTCTTGCGCTATTGTCTCATCAAGCGTCTGAATCAATGTTCCATATATTTTTGCACCACCCTCAGTAGCATCAATTACTTTCAATTCAGGATGTTGTATAATCTGCTCCTCAAACCACTTGGCATATAACTTATACTCTGGCTTTGATAAAACAGGCTTCCCATCTATTCCCTCCACTTCAATGACATCATCAAATCTATCTGATGTCCATTTAAGCTCTCCGACCACTGTAGCATCTGCATGTGACTTATTATCTGTTAGTGCAAGATCCTGACCTACCAAAATAATAGTCGTAAAGCCAAGCATCTGTACAATTGAAAAAGCATCATTTGCCACAGATCCACCACTAGCTATAATAGGAAGCACCAGTCCCTTTTGAGATAAGAAATGCTGAATATGATGATTTAAATCATTTATAAAAAACTTTTCGGCTCTATGGCCAGCTAAAATAGCTTTATGACTATATAAATAGCAGACCAAAGGAATATCATTAGCTGCTGCATCAATAAAATGTGCTGCATTTTTCTTGCCGTCAATACTAATACATAAATCAGGAATAATACCATTACGAATCATGGGGCGAAGTGCCGTATCCACTGCAATAATAAAAGCCCTTCCCTTTACTTTTTTTAATTTCTGCACATTTTTATCTAACGATGGACCAGCTGCAACAATAATCGCAGGTACATCTTTGGGCAATCGTTCGTACAAATTCTTTATTGACTTACTTTTAAAAAAATAAGGGAAATTGGAAAATGTATTCTCATAATAAATCTTCCCATATCTTCCAATCACATCCTGCGTAGAATTAATAGAAGAACAAACAATCTGTAATGTATCGATATACTCAATATACTCTGCCTCAAATAACCGATTATAGTTCAAATAAGATTTATATATAAAATTCTCAATATCCGTATACTCCAACAAATCATAAAAATACTCTTGGGGCGTTTTCTCCATAGCATCTCTTAATAGTAGTGTGACTCTCTTATTTAATAATAAGTCACTAATATCAAATTCATGTATTACTGTCTTTAAAATGCAAGAGGAAGGTTCATATACAATAATCGAGATGTCTTCCGCTGTTTCCTTTAATAATTTGCGAACATACATGCCATTGCCCAATCCATATAGCAATATCTTTGTCTTAAAATATAATCTATCAAGATTACGAAACCATAATTCCATTAATACATCTGTATCATAAAGGGTATCCAATTGATATGTTTTATCACCCATTACAGCGTATAAAACCTTCTTACCACATGTTTCATCTATCCCGGCCTTTATCGTCTCAGGACAGACACTATTTGAAAGGCTCTGTACCATCTCTGGATAACGTGACGTAAAAGCCGCCTTATTATGCTCCCAAAATTTATCATGCTCGCTCATATGTCGATCTCCATGTCTTTAATCATGTTTTTAAATAGAATCAGGTTTTCTTTTGTCTCAAAATTAAGTGTATCTACAAATAGAAACTGGTCCTTTTGCTGTAAAACAGTCAGTAGCCGTTCCAGTTGTCCACTCCAATATTTCCCGTCCTCTTTAACGCTATGAAATTCTGGTAAAGAATATGCCTTAATAATTCTAGGAAAGGTTACTATCATTTTTTGGGCAAACGCCGACATATTATAGTCGTATTCTTCGTAATCATTTTCTAAGATACCAATTGCTAACTTTTCTAATACCTCTACAATTTCTTCTACCTCATAAAACAATTGATTCATGGTGCCCTCCTGTGTCTATTCTATGTACATTATTTTACACTATTTATTGCAATACAACAAGAAAAAGGATTGGTTTTCACCAATCCCTCTCCTTGCGGTAATCACTGCGTAATTACTGTAGTAATGACAGAACTCCCTGTGTTGACTGATTAGCTTGTGCAAGCATTGCCTGACCTGCTTGTGCAAGAATGTTGTTTTTACTGTAGTCGACCATCGTAGCTGCCATGTCGGTATCACGAATCTGCGACTCTGCCGCTGTGGTATTCTCAACGATGTTATCCAGGTTGGCAATTGTATGCTCAAGTCTGTTCTGAACTGCACCAAGTGCTGAACGTATATCAGAGATTTTTGCAATTGCTGCAGTAATTGCAGAGATTGCATTACGTGCTCCTGATAATGTCTTAAGATCAATATTCTTAATCTTCAAAGTAGCAGAACCCAGTTTACTTGTTCCAATGTTATCGATCTGAATCTGGATTCTCTGCTCAGCTTTATTTGCTGCACCTACCTGAACTGTTTTTGCTGCACCTGCTGAAAATGTTCCATCCAACAAACTAAGTGTATTAAATTCTGTTGACTGCTTTACTCTGTCGATTTCACATACTAGAGCTGCAATTTCCTTCTGAATAGATACTCTGTCTGCTGAAGTGTTTGTTCCGTTAGCTGACTTAACTGCTAACTCATTCATTCTTTGAAGCATTGAATGAACTTCTGACAACGCACCTTCTGCTGTCTGTACGCAAGATACACCGTCTTGTGCATTTGATGATGCCTGTGTCAAACCTCTGATCTGACTTCTCATCTTCTCACTGATAGTAAGGCCGGCTGCATCATCAGCTGCACGGTTAATCTTATATCCAGAAGACAATTTCTCTGTTACCTTCGCCTGTGTCGAAGTTGTCACACCAAGTTGTCTGTTAGCGTTCATCGCCGTCATATTGTGTTGTACTACCATAATTCATTCCTCCTTGAAAAAGTCGTGGCTTCCATGCCACCTTTGTTGTTTTTGTTGTTTTCATTTAGTAATCTGTCATTACTTGTATAATATATCGACATACTTATGAAATACTTTATACCTTTTTCAATTTTTTTTAATTTTTTTTTTACTAAAAAAGGATTGGCGTATGCCAACCCTTTTTCAGTCATATTCAGTACCATAATTAGCTAAGTAAGGATAAAACTCCCTGTGTTGACTGATTAGCCTGTGCAAGCATAGCCTGACCTGCCTGTGCAAGAATATTATTCTTACTGTAATCAACCATTGTAGCTGCCATGTCGGTATCACGAATCTGTGACTCTGCCGCTGTGGTATTCTCAACGATGTTATCCAGGTTGGCAATTGTATGCTCAAGTCTGTTCTGAACTGCACCAAGTGCTGAACGTATATCAGAGATTTTTGCAATTGCTGCAGTAATTGCAGAGATTGCATTACGTGCTCCTGATAATGTCTTAAGATCAATATTCTTAATCTTCAAAGTAGCAGAACCCAGTTTACTTGTTCCAATGTTATCGATCTGAATCTGGATTCTCTGCTCAGCTTTATTTGCTGCACCTACCTGAACTGTTTTTGCTGCACCTGCTGAAAATGTTCCATCCAACAAACTAAGTGTATTAAATTCTGTTGACTGCTTTACTCTGTCGATTTCACATACTAGAGCTGCAATTTCCTTCTGAATAGATACTCTGTCTGCTGAAGTGTTTGTTCCGTTAGCTGACTTAACTGCTAACTCATTCATTCTTTGAAGCATTGAATGAACTTCTGACAACGCACCTTCTGCTGTCTGTACGCAAGATACACCGTCTTGTGCATTTGATGATGCCTGTGTCAAACCTCTGATCTGACTTCTCATCTTCTCACTGATAGTAAGGCCGGCTGCATCATCAGCTGCACGGTTAATCTTATATCCAGAAGACAATTTCTCTGTTACCTTCGCCTGTGTAGAGGTTGTTACCCCAAGTTGTCTGTTGGCGTTCATCGCCGTCATATTGTGTTGTACTACCATATTTTATTCCTCCTTGAATTTGACGGGGCATCCTTGCCTCCGTTTGAACCGTAATTCTTTTAGGCCGTACGCTCCTTAAAGAATATAGGTCAGTTTTAAGTAAGTTGCTGTTACTTATATAATATATCGGCAGAAATGTTAAAAACATTATACCGCAATATTATCACATAAAATCATTTTTTTCTATCCATAAACTGTGGATCAATATAGTTGACCTTGCTCATCGATTTATAGTAATCTGAAGCTGCCTTGACACTTGTCCTTGATTTTTTAATGTCTTGCCTAAGCAGAAGGATACTCTTCTCAACCAATTTCCTGTTACGTTCTTCCTTCGCCTGAATATGCACACTTAAATCGGTAATCAGCATAATAAGCTCTTGCATTTTAGCAATTTCAACGGAATACTTTTCTTTATTCTTGTAAATCTCAGGTTTCACTCTTTCATACAATTTTTCAAAGCCTTCATCTAACTGCATCAGCTCATCGATCATACTTTGTTTCTCGGCTATATTACTGTCAAAATCGCTCCAACTGATCTCTTTTTGACTGACAATATCAGACTGCTTATCACATTTTTTAGAAAGTGTTTCTAACAACGATACTTTTTTCTGAAGACTCTCTAGCATAATTACAATATAATTATTCTGTTCCGCCATATATACTCCTCATACTTACTCGTGGCTTCTTCGCATAACTTCTTTCCATGTGTCGCGCATTGTACGAAGATGTGATAAAACTTCTTCAAGAATCGTTTTATCTTTTTTCATATTTGCTTCTACTAGCCTTTTCAATAAATAAGTATACACAATATCAAAATCTTTCGCAACTGGATAGTCATGATTTAACGTAATCTGAAATTCTTCGATGATTCGCTGCGTCTTCATAATGTTAATATGTGCTTTTTCAACATCACCTTTTTCGATCCCCAGCATCGCAATATTTGTAAATTTAATTGCTCCCTCATATAACATCAACGTTAATTCAGCTGGAGATGCCGTCAGTATTTTACTGTTATTATACTGCACATATGCTCCGTTCAGTGTTGTTGCCATATTACTTACCTCCTAAAATTAACTACTTGTTCCCAATATTGACGATAATGCTGACTGACTCGAATTCAACGATGCCATTGCTTTTTCCATCGCTGTAAACTGTCTATAATACTTTTCTTCTATATCAGCGACATAATCTTCCCAATCAGAAATCTTCGTCGTATAATCGCTATATTCCTCTGTCATTTTTTTATCATCATATACTGTAAATGCACTACTTAATGTTGTGCTTCTCATTTTTGCACTGAGCGTATCATACATATTGTCAGCCAATTGTGTAAAGAAGCTCTGCACACCCGCAGGATCTGAAGCAATTGCTGCCTTTAGCTTATCAGTATTTCCTGAAGTATCTGCATCCTCCGAATCGCCATCTATGTGGTATGCATTTTTCTCATCATCTGCCGCAGTAAAATAGCTGAGTGTATTGATTCCATAGCTTGACATACTTGTCTCTGTCCCGTTTACACTATAAGTTTGAAGCATAGCCATACGCATTGCACCAGTTACAGATTCTATTGTATCATCCTTACGCAAAATGGCGTCTTTTATTTTTTTCTCCCATGTCTCAATCTGAGAATCTGTCATTGCAGACTTCTCATCATCGGTCAGTGGCGCATATCCTTTAGCAGAATCAGCATTATATAGTGCATCCATCTCATTTACGAGCTCATTATAGCCGGTAATAAAATCCTTAATATTATCATAAATGCCATCATAATCTGTCTCTGTGCTAAGTGTAATTTCCTCATCTGTTGCGGTCTTTGCCTTAGCGGTAATTATCATGCCATTAATCGTAAATGTATTACTTGATGATGTGTAATCCACACCGTTCAATGTAATTGCTGCATCACTTCCTGTAATCTTTGTTCCAGTAGCGCCGAACCCTAGTGCATCTAATGCAGTTGCATCGCCACTAAATGTGAAATCCTTAGACGCTCCTGTATCCTTTGCACTTACATAAATTCTACCATTCGTACTGTCAAAGTTTGCAGTAAGACCCATATCAGATAATTGTGATACGACATTATCCACTGTTGTATTTCCATCCAATTTCAAAGTACCGTAAGTAGCACCGCCAGTTCCTTTATTCACAGTAATTTCTGCACTACTTGAATAACCAAGCTCGCTTAATTTAGTTGTTCCTTTTACTGTACCACCAGCCGTTTTCGTTAATTTAGCGCCCGTCAGATAAGATGCTTTTGCTAAATCTCCTACCTTCAACGTTTGAATTCCACTAACAGCATTATCACTTGCAACAACTGCTGCTTTTGTTTCATCTGACACTGTTGTCTTTTTTAAATTATAATTTGATGAAAAACGCATATTTGACAAACTCTTGCTGTAAAAGCTGTATATCTTTGTGTTTAGGCTTTTCCATGCATCCTGCTTCCACTGAAGTGTTGTTTGTTCCTTCTTATAGGTGTCCGTTTTTGTACTATATGCTTTCACTAAATCCTGCACAATAGAATCTGTATCCATTCCAGAATTTAAACCCGTTACTCTTACTGCCATAGTAACTCCTCCTATCTCTTCTCATCTACCATAAGTCCTGCCAGCTCCCATACTTTTGCTATCATATCAAGTGTTTTTTCAGGGGGCAGTTCTTTAATTACTTCTTTTGTCTGTCTATCCACTATTTTGATTGTAACACGATTTGTACCTTCGTGAATGCCAAACAATGCCTCTGAATTAGACATCTTCTTATTGAGTTGCTCAACTGCCTTCTTAATCTGCTCTTGGCTTGCTTGCTGACCCTGGTTCTGCCCATTCGCATTTCCATTATCTTTTTTGTCAACTTTATTAACTGCAGCTGTATTTGCATCTACTTGCTGCATTGTATTAGAAGCCGAATTATCCATGTAATCCGTTTCTGCCTTAACTGGTTGTATGATTGTTGTGTTTTGTGCCTGATAAGTCATAGCACTACTCATTGGTTCTATAGCCATGATATGCACCTCCCTGTGCTGACAGCATTTATCCTGTTCCCTCTTAGCGTATTAATTGTTACTTTGTTGTAAATCTTACCCTTTCATTCATTATCGGCATATATGATCAAAAAAATGATACCTCTATAATATATTTTTTAATGCTTCAATTCCTACCGGTTCCATTGCTGCCTTATTGGCTTCTTGAATCTGCAGATAAACTTCCTTTCGGTAAATCGGAATTTCCTTTGGTGCTGCGATACCAATTTTCACCTGGTCACCCTTTATATCAAGTATCGTTACCTCTATACAGTTATCAATCATCAAAGATTCGTTTTTCTTTCTCGATAAAGCCAGCATATTATTCACCTGCCTTTTCTTTTGCCGCTATTAATATATCATATATAGGATATTTGATTGCATAGCGCTCATCATCTGTAATTACTTGACAGGCTTTTCTCGTTACCCCACTGATGATAATAGGTGCTCTCAAATTAATTGTCATTTTCTCTATCTCGGCTGGCACTGTTATCGTAACGAGCACTAGCATATCCTCTGGCTCAGAAATTCCAATGGGTTTTAGTAAATCATCCTCAATCTCTGGGTTATAGTCTGGTACAATAAAGATTGGATTGATAACCGGCATAGCAAATGCATTCTCTTGTATCGATTGTAGCCAGCTAATACTGCTTTCTTTCTCACTGTCATGAATCAACATAAAATCTTTTAATTCCGGGAACCCAACAATTCCACTCGTAAATGTTATTATCTTACTCTCATCTACCTCAATTTCATCAAACAACTTCGTTCTGATTTTCATAGCATTTTCTCCTTTATTCATCTTACAAATAATTCAATAGTGTCTGTTGCGCTATCTTCCCTGTTGCAAGTAACGCTGCATCATATGCTAATTCCGCAGATGCCAATTCTATTGCTACTTCCGTTACATCCACATTTTCATTTTCGGAAGCAAGTTCCGTAAAACTGGTAAATTGCTCCTTCATGCGTGCCTGGGTTAATTCCAGTCTTGCGCTTCGTGAACCGCAGTTTGCAATTGCCAGATTCACATCATCTAAATATCCCTGTGTCTTAGTAATCGCATTTTGGAAAAGTTCTTTCATATTTTCTTTTGCCAGCGTGTATTCTTTTTCAGCCGCCTCCAGCATAGTTGCAATGGATTCTTGTTCCGCATCCGTATATTGTGAATCTTTTTGCATTGATTCAAGTGATGCAATCTTACTTTCAATATCGACAACTGCTTGTGTGGCTTCTGCCAATTCATCTACATCTCTGACGATATCATGTGTAAATACTTCCTCTGCTAATGTATTCACCTTTAAGCTTTGGTTGAAACTGATATCATATTCTATTGTCTGTCCATCACTGGGTTTTTCATAGGTAACTGAGTTTGTAACATCCGTACAATTAAAATAATGTATGGGCTGCAAATCCCCTTCTGTCCAGTTTGACTTTTCATACGTCACTGTAATGGTATCTGTACCCACAATATTCTCGATGCCCTGCAGTGTGCTCCTAGCACCCGCGCTTAAAATCAACTCTCCTGTTTCAGCAATATAATTTGCAGTTCCTACTGGAACCACTGTATAACCAGCATCATCTGCATTTGCTGCATTGACGGCAATTATGTTTGTCTGGTATGCATTTTTTAAGGAACCTGTTGATGTTAGATTCACAGTTGCTGTGCCATCATTAAGTGTATATGTTCCGTCTTGATTTTTAACAAACGTTCCTTGATTACTTCCGCCGACTTGCGAAGTGAAGGTTCCATCACCATTATCAGTAATATCATAATCGATTCCATTTGCAGAAATTTCAAATACAGGATTTGCTGCATTCTTTACGACTGTGGCTCCCGCAATTTCTACTTTATATTGAATACACCTCATTGCTCTCTGGGAAATCAGCGCTTGCAATTGTACTAATCGGTGTCGTCGAAACAGCTTCTGAAACATACTGCTTGCTCGTAACATCATCTGCATTAAATCCCTCTGTAATCGAAAATCTCTGTGTTGTATCCTTCGTATAGGTTAAGCTTTCTCCTGTCCTATAACCGGTAAATACAGTTCTTCCAGCATAATCAGCATTCCCTGCTGAATACACCTGATTTCGAAGTTCCTTTAAATTTTCTAGTACCTTCAATCTATCCTCTGCCGTCAAATCACCATTTGAGCCTTGTGTGCAATACTCATACATATCTTCGATAACGCTCTCTGTTTCTTCAAGCGCCGTTTCTGTTACCTTCAGCCAAGAATCCGCATCGGGAATATTTTTCTTATAATACTGCGATATTTCGTTTAGATTGCTACGCAAGCGAAGCGCTCGAATTGCCACAACGGGATCATCAGAGGGACGTGTGATTTTTTTCTGCGTGGATACCTCTGTATTCAGCTTATCAAGCAATGCCTTATTGGTATTAATATTTACCTGTGAATTATTAGTCATCATCTTATTTGTAATTCTCATATGAATAGCCTCCTATCTTATGTGCATGCCACCAGCATATATCCCTTGCCTTATTCAACAATTTTTATACGCCTGTATTTAAAATAAGTCTATCGTAAATCTCGGTCATAACCTGTACCATCTTTGAGGCGAGGTTAAATGCATTTTGAAACTTTACCAGATTAATAGCTTCCTCGTCATTGTCAACACCTGATATCGAAAGTCTTTGGTTTGAAATTGCATTTGATATATTCTTAAAATTTGCTTGAAATGTATTGGCGCTGTTTGCATTAAGTGCAATATCAGATGTTATGCTTTGTAAAAATTCCGCAGAGGAGCAACCTCTAAAACTCATCTTGTCTTTATCATCCTTAACCGCCAGTAATTCCGTAACAAGATCATATGCATCCTCTCCATTGGCACTATTTGTTGTTGTTGCAAGTTTACCAGAATCCTTTACCATGCTATACGATACTGTAAAATTACTTGCTGTCAACTGATAATAAGTGTCTCCTGTGCTTACAGTTGTAGCCATACCTGGTAGATAATCACTGAAAATGTATGGAACATCATTATTTACTTCATTTTCAGCAAAGAACAACCCGCCGGTTCCACTTCTTGTTAGTTTATCACCATATAAATCCGTTCCTTCTCCATTGCTTATTTCTATCTCATTAACAGTTTGTGCGAAAGTACGCACCCACTCATTAAGCTGCTGCTGATAATAAGGAATTCCTTGATAGTCAACTGCCGTTCCAATCGTGGCTACTTCACCAGCGAGACCTGCTAATGGAGGATCCGTTCCTACATCTATATCAAACGTATACTCTTGCGTAACTGCATCATATGACCACCCGGTATATTCATATTCTCTAAAATTTAATGAAATAACACCCGTTGCCGATAACGTACTTTTGTTCATATCCATCAGATAGTCAGCCGTTACTCCTATTGTAACGGTATTAACTGTAGTCGCATGTATCGTACCATTAAAATACTCTTCATTATTGCCATCTCTTATCTCAATAAGGCCTTTTAGCTCTCCACCAAGATTTTTACCATATAAGTTAAATTCCAGACCATTAGAATCATTCCAATATAAATCATAGAGACCTTCTGCATCTGATTGGTTAACCTTATTATCTCTTGCCACACATACCAAATCTGTATAATCAT
>CAZAAC010000024.1:0-12431 GCA_964483155.1 uncultured Lachnospiraceae bacterium
GTATCAATCCGAGCAATAGCAGAAGCTGTTGGAGTTGGAAACAGCGCGTTATATAAACATTTTAAGAGTAAAAAAGAAATTTTAGATGCGATTGTTTCATATTCGGTCGAGTATTATCTCTCGATGGGGCATAAACAGGTAATGAAAATACAAAATGCCGAAGATTTAAAAACGGCATGCTTGACAATGTTTGATTTTCAGACCAAGGATGAATGGATGGTAATGTTTCGCAGACTACTCATTATTGAGCAGTTTAAAAATCCTGAAATGGCAGAGATGTATCGTAAGTTTTTTATTGAATTACCAATAGAAACACAAGTACAGATTTTTAGTCAGCTAATTGCAAAAGGCATTATGAAGGATGGAAACGAAAAAGTATTGGCAATGGAACTATATGCGCCTTTTTATCTATATCATCTTTTTTCAGATTCACAACAGGATTTAAGAGAACTTTTTGAAATACACGTCAAGAATTTCTGGGATAGAAATTTTACATAAAGTGGAATATCAACGCAAACGAGTAAAAAACGATCGGAGAAAAGTAAATGCAAAATGAGAATATGATTTCTTTTAGAAAAAGCAACTTTGATGATTTGAATAGTATAGAAGAATTATTTGGAGAAGCAATTAAAGAAATGAATAGAAATGATATTCCACAATGGGACGAAATTTATCCTGATTTAGAAGTATTGAAAGAGGATATGTTAAAACAAGAGTTGTATGTAGGGGTAATAAATCATTTCATTTGTTCTGCTTTTGTTCTTAATCAGGAAATGGATGAACAATATAGCAATGGAAAATGGGAATATCCTATTTCAAGATTTTGCATAATTCATCGACTGTGTGTAAATCCAATATTTCAAAATCAGGGAATAGGAACAAAAACGATGAAGTATATAGAAAAAATACTGAAAGAGCAGGGTGTCGAAACGATAAGATTAGATGCCTTTTCATTAAATCCATATGCTTTAAATATGTACAGCGCCCTTGGCTATAATATTGTGGGGGAAGCACATTGGAGAAAAGGCATGTTCTTCTTGATGGAAAAGAAACTGTAGTTATTTTGGTATTAGGATACCTGAAGCATACACATCATATCAATACACAAAACAAATTCCCCCGTATTATTCTTAGATAAAACGGCATATGTTTTGCAAAGACCACCTGTTGCGCTGGAAATATATTCATGAGATTCGAAAATTTCACCATCTAATAAAAGTGCCTGTCGCAAATACCGTTTCTCAGAGTGATCAAATCCTATTTCAGCAGGTGAAAAATTTTCAGAAGAAGCTATTTTCAGAGAGGGATTCATGACCGTATCGCTAACTTGAATTCCTTTTGTGTTGATGATATAAATACATTCTACATACTTCTGCTTTTGTATATGCTGTTCTAAAATTCTATTAATATTTGGAATATCAAATATTTTCTCTTTCATCGTTTCAATTAGAGAAAAGGCTGATTCTTTAAGCTCCGTAGCATCTAAAAGAAGGTGGTTGTTACTTCCTTCTAGTATAAAAGAGGCAAGCAATTGTTTTAATAAATCTGTTTCTGATTGCACTTGTGATAGACTTTCTACACTTTCCTCTGCAAGCTTAGCGTTTTGCAATCCCATTTCTGATAGGTGATCAATTATTTGAAACATATTTTTTATGGATTCTGCTTGCTTATTTGCGGAAGACGAAATCTGAACACTTTTGTGAGAAACCGTATCGATTGCCTCGTAAATATTTTGAAACATTTGGGTCGTTTCCTTCGCTAATATATTACTATGGTTCACGCTGTGTAATGTTTGTTCTACTAATTCGGTAGTTTTTGAAACAGCACTTGATGTCTGACTTGCAAGCACACCTATTTCTGATGCAACAACTGCAAACCCCCTCCCGCTTTCACCAGCACGCGCTGCTTCAATAGACGCATTTAATGCTAATAATTTTGTTTTATTCGAAATATTACTAATTAAAATTATGATTTCCTGAATTGCATTTGCCGAATCCTCCATTTCAGACATAGAATCATCAAATGCATTCATTTTTTCACGACCACGCACACTTTCGGCTTTTACATGCTCAATTGATGTAGAAAAGGATGTAACTGTCAGAATATTATCATCTACGATACGATTAATTTCATTGATTAATTGATTGATTTCTTGAATTTCCTGCGCTTGTATGGAAGCATTTTCTGAGACTGCATGTGTTTGTTCCGTGCACTCTCCAAATGCAGATTCAATTTTATTAATAATGATATCTAATCGATCAAAAACAGTATTTAGAGATATTGTCATTTTTTTGAGAGCTGTTTTAATAGTATTAAAATTCCCCTTAAATTTGACATCTTTTGAAACGGAAATGGTTAAGTCTCCAACAGAAAGATGAGATAGGACTTTAGAAATTTCCGAAATATAATTATTAAGAGTAATGGAAATATTGTTGATATCTTTTGCAGTTGCTTTTAATTCTTCTGTTTCCACTTCAGAAAGAAAGATATCTAAATTTCCTGCTGACATATTATGAATGGCTTCATTAATTTGCACACGTTCTAGTTGTTCGAATTCCTCGATCTTCTTCCTTTTCATAATAACTCCTCCAACCTTGTATGTTTTTTTGCAAAAATTTTATCTCCCGATAATACTCTATTGCTATGGAAATGTCAAGTTGCGAACTAAGCATTGTCAACCTAATATTTCAAACATGGAAACTACGGCATAGTGTAATACGATAAAATCTTGTAAAAAAAAACCTCTCTGCTAATAATACAGAAAGGCATTTTGTAATTCGTTTTTTAAAAAGCACAGGAAACCTTACCCAATGATATTGGCTAAAACTCCATAAGAAAGAAGTGTCATAATAGTAGCAGCTATTAAAATTCCCATAAAAATTGCGAAGGATGCTTTTTTTAAATCAATTTCCAATAAAGCAGCAATCAGAGCACCTGTCCATGCGCCTGTTCCAGGCAAAGGAATACCAACAAATAGCATTAATCCTATGAATTCCATTTTTTTAATACTATCACTTTTATTCATGGCTCTGAGCTCTAATTTGCGTACAATAGGCCCGAATAGTTTTGTGGGTCTTAACCAAGCAAAAATCTTCTTAATGAACAATAAAATAAATGGAATTGGAATTATGTTTCCAATCACACAAAAAATAACAGCTCTCCACGTTGGAATTTCAAGAACAGCTGCCACTAAAATACCTCCACGCAATTCTATAAGAGGTAGCATTGAAACGATAAGAACAACAATCTCAGGTGAGATAAAACTTCCAAGATGTTCAGCAAACCACTGTGCTACGGTATCCATTTTGACCTCCTAAAAATAGAATTATAAGAAACAGTTCTATTCTAAATTTGTAATTCTTATAGTACTTTAGCATTTGCATCCTTTGATTGTCAATGCTTTTCCCATAATCTTAAGAAATCTAGAGAAACGCTTATCGGCAGATTGCATGAGGACAGATAAAAAATTCGTTGACTAATAGATTCGTATGCCATACAATGTAGTTATAGTTACTATGTGACATGTGTTTCATTATTGTATGTATTAGAAAATGAAGAGAGGGTTGTTATTCATGAGACATTTAAAAAAAATCGAAGTGTTGGGAGATTCTATATTAAAGGGGATACAAGTAAATCCAATCAACAAAAGATATTATACAAAAAATGATATTGATGTAAATATGCTAAGTAGTATGCATGCATTAAAAATTACAAATGATTCACGGTTTGGATGTACCGTTACAAAGGGATACCAGATTATTAAAAAAATGCTTGAAAAAGGGATGGAATGTGATGCAGTTGTTATGGATTTTGGTGGAAATGACTGTGATTATAAGTGGGATGAGATTGCGGCAAATCCAGAGGGTGAATTTGAACCAAATACACCACTTGACACTTTTATTACAGAATATACGAGTATTATCAGAACCCTTAAAGATAGAGGAATTATGCCGATACTGACAACACTGCCGCCTCTAGAGCCTCAAAGATTTTTTGACTGGTGGTGTCGCGATTTAAATAAAGATAATATATTAAAATGGCTTGGCTCAATTGGAAAAATCTATAAACATCAGGCGGCATATTCCTGCTGTGTGGAAGAAATAGCAAAAAAAGAAAATGTGCTGTTAGTCGATATTCGCTCAGCTTTTTTAAAGCACGGTAACATTGAAAATCTGATTTGCGAAGACGGGACACACCCAAACTCAGAAGGACAGAAAGTCATGACAGAGGTCTTTAAGGATTTTATTAATGAAAGACTTTTGCTGTCAAAAACGCTTACGGAACCCAAAATAGGAGCAGAAACGTTTTGCTAGAGAAAAGCGACATAAAAAAGAGGAGTGACATTTGTCAATAAATTTGTTGACATGTGTGCCTTAACATCATTCTAAGTAATGTATATAATAAAGACTAGAATGATTATAATAGGGGGCAACAATATGAAATTATTTGGAAGATTTGTTGTGATAGGGCTTTGTATTTTAGCGGCATTTACGATAGCAATTTTAGGAAAAAGACTACCGCAAAGAGAAAATACATCGTGGTTTCATGATGTGGAGAGTATGCACTTGGTTCAGGAAGAGTCATTTGATATGTCGGGCATTGAAAATCTGGTTATGGATTTTGAGTCGGAGGAAGTCATTCTTTATCCTTCTACATCCTCAGAAATAGAAATAAAAGAATATATGAATTACGAACCGAGTGAGTTAGAGTTGTCTGTGATTAACGCAAAGGGAGATACGGTAGAAATCAAGCAGGGAGAAAGCAGACATGCAATTTTTTCATGGAATACCGAAAGAAAGATTGAAGTTTATGTTCCGGAAGACTATGAAGAGTCATTTGCCTTTTCATTGGGCAGTGGTTCTCTAGATATTACGATGGATAAGAAATTTTCAGATTTCTATTTAGAACTTAAGAGTGGAAAAGTTACGACGTCACAGATAACCGCAGCGTCGATAGATATAGATTGTAGTAGCGGGAAAGCTGATTTTGAGGCACTTGTTGGTAAACAAAATATCGCGATCCAGAGCGGAGAGGTTAAGATTGATGGTGGTAGCGGAGATGCCGTATATCATTGCTCATCTGGTTCTTTTACAGCTACCAATGAATTCGGAGTCGTGGAGGCTGAACTGTCAAGTGGCAAGATGGAACTTACCATAAAAGAGGGAAGCGGTAATTTTTCGACAAGCTCAGGTAATATGGATGTGGAAATAGAGAAATTGGCAGGTGATTTGGATATTGAGGTAGTAAGCGGAAGTACTGATATTGAATTGCCAGAAGATGCTGCATTTGAATTTGAAGCACATGTGTCATCTGGCCATGTGGATACTTCTTTTGATGTCAAAGAAGTAGGGAATGGCAAACAAAAAGCGATAATAGGAGCAAATCCTGAATATCGTGTCAATACAAAAATAGAAAGCGGAACGCTTACTATTTTGAACAGATAATTATAGCCATCCGCCATCTACTGATATGACCTGACCAGTAATATAGGATTTTCCATTACATAAATCAAAAACTATCTCGGCAATATCTTTCGGAAATCCGATTCGATTTGCCGGGATTTCTTTAATTATTTCTATAAGTTCTTCTGCGGATAGATTCTTATTCATGACAGTATCGATTAATCCGCAGGCAATTGCATTCACCTGAATATTGCTTGGAGCCAGTTCCTTGGCCAAAGCTCTTGTAAATGCATTCATGCCACCCTTGCTTGCAGAGTATGCCACTTCCATAGAGGCTCCCGTGTAACCCCATACAGAAGAGATATTGATTATTTTTCCAACATGCTTTTTCAACATGAGAGGGATAGCATGTTTTGAACATAAAAAAGCAGAAGTCAAATTTGTATTTATAATATGATTCCAATCTTCCAGAGTCATGGTTGACAATAATCCGACATAGGAAATGCCTGCATTGTTGATCAACACATCTATTTCTTCTATATTACTATAAAGTTCATATACACTTTCTTCATTTCCCAAATCTCCAATAAAAGTTCTGCAAGAAATTTTATAAGTACTTTCCAAATCAAATTTCAACTGCGCAAGCTTATCGATGGCTGTATGTCCTGCAATGATCAAATGATATCCATTTTCTGCAAAGGTTCTGGCGATTACCTGTCCGATTCCACCAGAAGCGCCTGTTATAATTGCTGTCTTTTTTTCCATAATTTATATCTCCTTTCAATAAAACCTAAGTAAAGTATATCACAAAGACTTCTATAATAAATAATCTTTTCGTGCAAAAGCCATAAAATTATGATAAAATAACCAGTAAGAATTATTTTTATAAAGGAGACGAACTAAAATGCAAGAGATATATGATGTAGCAATTATTGGATTTGGCCCAGCGGGTGCAGCAGCAGCGATTTATGCAAAAAGGGCAGGATTAAGTACAATTATGATAGAGAAGGCAGCGGCGGGCGGCGGTCAAGTTCTATTGACATATGAAGTGGATAATTATCCGGGACTACCAGGTATAAACGGGTTTGACTTAGGCATGAAATTTATCGATCATGTTTCCAAATGGGATACTGAAATTTTGGAAGCAACTGTAAGTAATATTGTAACAGAGGGAAAAGTAAAGAGAATCGTAACAGATAAAGATACGGTCAACTCTAAAACCATTATTATCGCAAGCGGTGCTACATATAGAAAATTGAAAGTGCCAGGGGAAGAGGATTTATTTGGAATGGGTGTATCTTATTGCGCAACCTGTGACGGTGCATTTTTCAGGGGGAAGACCGTAGCTGTCGTAGGTGGTGGCGATGTGGCCCTAGAGGATGCAATTTTTCTCGCACGAGAATGTAAGAAAGTCTATTTAATACACAGGCGCGATGCTTTTAGGGCGGTAAAGATATTACAGGATGCAGTTTTGAACACGAAGAATATTGAAGTAGTATGGGATAGTGTTGTGACGGCAATCGGAGGCACAGAGCAAGTAGAAAAAATCGAGATCAAAAATGTAAAAACCAGTCAGGATGAAAGTCTTGCAGTTGAGGGAATATTTATTGCCGTTGGGAATACGCCAAGAACAGCTTTTGTTGATGGAGTGGATAGGGATAAATCGGGTTATATAGTGGCTGGAGAAGATTGTGCGACAAGCATTTCTGGCGTTTATGCGGCGGGCGATGTGAGGACAAAAGCCTTAAGACAAATTGTTACTGCAGTTGCGGATGGGGCAAATGCAATTACAAGTGTACAGGCATATTTGTTGTCACAATAAAATGTGATTTAGATAAGAAATCGTATAAGAAAACAGTTACTTTTGATTGACAATTATTACAGAACATGATATATTTCTTACAGATGTAACAATTTCGTAATAAATAGACACGAAATAAATGTGAAATTTGGAGGGTTATATGAAGAAGGGGACTTTGAAGGTCGCGACATTATGCTTAGCCAGTGCTATATGTATTACGAATTTTTCATATACAGCAGAGGCATCGTTACTTTCTTCTATTCTACCGGCAGCTGGGGGAGCGCTAGTAGTAGGCGATGGTATTTCAGTCAAACAGATTGAAAAAGAAAAAAGAGATCAGATTATTACAAAAGCATATAATAATGTTAAGACAATTAGTGAATCAAGTGTACCAGCAGCAACTGCTGATCAGCAGAATTCGACTTATGATTCATTTTCATTACTATCTGCAGGTGGTGCTTCTTTGGTAGGATATTCAATTGCTGAAGTTGAAAAGAGAACGGAAAGTGATAGTTCTGATCTTACAGAAGAACCGTCAGTAAGTGCGAATGAGAGCGAAAAGGCTGAGACCGTTTCCGAAAACGCAAGTGTATCGGACAACGAGAAGGAAAGTGAATCAGTATCAGATTCTAATCTGGCAGCACCAACGATAGAAGTTACAAATGGTACAGAGCAACAAGAACAGGAAGACCTTTCAGGGCTTATGATTGCACAGGTTTCTAACTATGTTAATATTAGAAATACGGCAAGCGAAGAAGGTGAAGTGGTTGGTAAATTATATAATAATTCAGCTGGGGAGTGGCTTGGCGCTGAAGGCGATTGGTATAGAATTAAGTCTGGAAACGTAGAAGGTTATGTAAAGGCAGAATATGTCGTAACGGGACAGGCGGCTATAGAACTTGCAAAGCAGGTTGGACATAGAATGGCTCTTGTTACAACAACAACGTTAAAGGTAAGACAAGATCCAAGTACAGAAGCGACAGTATTAGGATTGGTTCCAGGCGAAGATGAACTGTCAGTTCTTGAAGAAACAGAAAATTGGGTAAAGGTTTCCATCGAAGAAGGTGATGGATGGGTATCCAAGGAATTTGTGGAATTAATGACAGAGTTTGTACAGGCAGAATCAAAAGAAGAAGAAGAAGCTAGACTTAAAAAAGAAGAAGAAGATCGTCAGAGCGCACAGGAAGCAGCACGTAAGGCACAGAAGAGTAATACGGCAGTAGCCTCTTCGCAAGCTGGAACGGCAATCGTTGCAACAGGTAGTGGAACGGGTTCAGCAGTTGCAAATTATGCTTTACAGTTTGTAGGTAACTCCTATGTATATGGTGGAACCAGCTTAACAAACGGAACTGATTGTTCAGGGTTTACGATGGGTGTATATAGAAACTTTGGTATATCATTACCTCGTACATCAGGTTCACAGAGAGGCGTAGGATATGATGTTGGCGGACTCGCCAATGCACAGCCAGGAGATCTCGTATGTTATTCAGGCCATGTTGCGATTTATATAGGTAACGGACAGATTGTCCATGCAAGTACTGCAGCTACTGGTATTAAGGTTTCTAATGCATCTTACAGAACGCCGTTATCGGTACGTAGAATATTCTAAATAAGTTTTAATAGTGGGTCTGTCCAAAAGGGCAGACCCATTTTAATGATAAGATTAGTATCAATCTTTTACAAAAATAGCAATATGCACAAAGCAAGTAAAATTCTCGAGAAAAAAGAAGAAAATAATGTAAGTATTTGAAGTGGTTATACACACTGGTTTTAATGAAAATATGAGCCAAAACGACTTATACACCAGATTATACACATTATCCACAAAAAGAGAGAAAATAATTCCATGATATTTTGAACAAATGTTTTGTTGGTTTATAATAAATCGAACAAATTATTAAAAAAGTATGAAAAAAGTATTGACAAATCTTGGCCCTTTTGTATGGTTGCGAAGCTGAATATAAGTGTGGTATAATTGTGTCATAAAAATAATCCGTATTTGTTACGGACATTTAAAGGAGTGGTAGATATGAAGTTTATTATAAGCGGAAAAAACATTGAAGTGACAGAAGGGCTTAAAACTACAATAGAAGATAAGATAGGAAAGCTTGAAAGATACTTTACTCCTGATACTGAAGTTCATGTAACTATGAGTGTTGAGAAGGACAGACAGAAAATAGAAGTGACTATTCCTGTTAAAGGAAGTATAATTCGTTCTGAACAGGTCAGCAATGATATGTATGTATCTATTGATTTGGTAGAAGAGATTATTGAGCGACAGTTAAAAAAATATAAGAATAAGCTAATTGACAGCAAGCATGGTAATTCTAATTTCAAACAGGAGTTTATTGATAAGGAATTGGTTGATGAAGAAGAAGTAAAAATTATTCGAACTAAAAAATTTGATATCAAGCCGATGTATCCAGAGGATGCATGTGTGCAGATGGAACTTTTGGGACATGGTTTTTATGTATTTTGTAATGCAGAAACGGATAAGGTTAATGTTGTATATAAGAGAAAAGGAAATACGTATGGCTTGTTAGAACCGGAAGTATAAACTTCATATAAAACTCCTTAGTGCAACTTAGTATTAAGGAGTTTTATTTTGCCTAATAACAAAAAAGTTGAAAAGGAACTATAAATTATGAAACAAAACAAATCCATTATGAATATTGAAACAGTAGCACTTGATGAGGATAATGATGCAATAAAGATTATTGACCAGACCAAGTTGCCTGGTAAGACGCAGGTAATCAGTTTAAAGACACAAGAAGAGATATGGAATGCAATTTATCAGCTTCAAGTCAGAGGGGCACCTGCAATCGGTGTGACTGCTGCATTTGGTATTTATCTGGCAGCAAAGGAGATATCAAAAAACAAATCCATTCATACATATGAGGAGTTCCATAATGCATTTCTAAAGGCAAAGGATTATCTTGATTCGGCACGCCCAACAGCTGTAAATTTGTCGTGGGCATTGAATCGCATGACATTACGTTGCTTTCAAAATACAGAAGAACCAATATCGCAGATTTTACAAAATCTTCACGATGAAGCAGTAGCCATTAAGGAAGAAGACATCTGGGTATGTAAAACAATTGGAGAATATGGACTTACGCTTCTAAAGCCAGGAGATGGCTTGCTGACACATTGCAATGCTGGTCAACTGGCAACATCAAAGTATGGAACAGCGACAGCACCTATGTATTTAGGTCATGAACGTGGTTATCAATTTAAAATATTTGCAGATGAGACAAGGCCGTTATTGCAAGGGGCAAGGTTGACAGCATATGAATTGCAAGAGTCTGGTTTAGATGTCACTTTGATTTGTGACAATATGTCTGCAACTGTAATGCGGAATGGCTGGATCAATGCAGTGTTTGTTGGATGTGACCGAGTGGCAGCAAATGGAGATACAGCAAATAAGATAGGTACTTCTGTTGTGGCAACTGTGGCAAAGCGGTACCATATTCCAGTGTATATCTGTGCACCAACATCGACTATTGATATGAGTACCCCTACGGGAATGGATATTCATATTGAAGAGCGTCCAGCGGAAGAAGTGACCGAGATGTGGTATAAGGAGAGAATGGCGCCGATTGGAATAAAAGTGTTTAATCCTGCATTTGATATTACAGACAATGATTTAATTGCGGGAATAATTACCGAATACGGAATAGCAAGAGCGCCCTATACAGAATCACTTAAAGAGGTTTTTGAAAAAAAAGCACGAGGAGAAAAATAGCCTTTGTTTTTTGTTGCAAATTCATATTTGCTATGATAGAATAGCCCTAGATGCTATATGACAAAAAAATAACAATCTATATGAAGTCGATTTTATCATAAATCGAGAAATTAATAAAATGGAGGAATTTGTATGTCAAGAAAAGTAGTTTTAGCAGGTGCATGTAGGACTGCAATCGGAACAATGGGTGGGGAATTATCCACAGTACCGGCAGCAGAACTTGGTGCAATTGTAATCAAGGAGGCTTTAAACAGAGCTGGTGTAGCGCCAGAAGCAGTCGATCAGGTATATATGGGTTGCGTTATTCAGGCAGGATTAGGGCAGAATGTAGCACGCCAGGCTTCTATGAAAGCGGGCCTTCCTATCGAAGTACCAGCGGTAACCATGAATGTTGTATGTGGGTCAGGTCTAAACTGCGTGAACCAAGCAGCACAAATGATTATGGCAGGAGATGCTGATATTGTAGTAGCAGGTGGTATGGAGAATATGTCTCTGGCACCTTATGCAATTCCACAAGGACGTTATGGATACAGAATGGGTAATGCAACGATGGTGGATACTATGGTAAATGATGCGTTATGGGATGCTTTTAATGATTATCATATGATTAAAACAGCTGACAATATTGCAGAACAGTGGAAACTGACACGTGAGGAACTAGATGAGTTTGCCTTGCAGTCACAGTTAAAGACGGAAGCGGCTAGCAAAGCAGGCAGATTTGATAAAGAAATTGTTCCTGTTGAAGTTAAAAAGAGAAAAGAGACGATGATTGTTAATAAAGATGAAGGACCTCGCGCAGGTTCTACAATAGAAGGCCTTGCAAAACTTCGTGCAATAAATCCAAACGGATATGTAACAGCAGGAAATGCATCAGGAATTAATGATGGTGCAGCAGCAATTGTTGTTATGAGTGAGGAAAAGGCTAAAGAACTAGGTATTAAACCAATGGCTACTTTTGTAGCAGGTGCACTAGCAGGTGTGGACCCATCTATCATGGGTATTGGACCTGTTGCAGCGACTAAAAAAGTTATGAAAAAAGCAGGAATGAAGATTGAGGATTTTGATTTAATAGAAGCGAACGAAGCATTTGCAGCGCAGTCGGTTGCTGTAGGAAAAGATTTGGGAATCGATTTATCTAAGCTAAATGTAAATGGAGGGGCAATTGCTCTTGGCCATCCTGTAGGAGCATCTGGTTGCCGTATTCTCGTAACACTTTTACATGCAATGGAGCAGAAAAATGCTAAAACCGGTCTTGCAACTCTTTGTATTGGCGGTGGTATGGGCTGTGCAACTATTGTAAAGAGAGAAGATTAAGAAAAATTACACCAAAATTTTGAAGAGGAATGATATATCTTAAGTAGATATAGGACCTCTTCAGAATTGAGGTGTATCATTATGTAAACCATGACGCGATAAGCGTTTTCATGTAGAAGGAGAACTAATATGGAATATGTGCTATTTGAAAACGCTTATCGCGTCATGG
>CAZAAC010000024.1:12441-40187 GCA_964483155.1 uncultured Lachnospiraceae bacterium
GCTATTTGAACAAAAAGGTGCAGTAGGAGTCATTACCATTAGCCGTGAAAAAGCATTAAATGCTTTAAATTCACAAGTACTTGATGAGCTAAGCAAAACAATGGATGAAGTGAATCTTGATGAAGTTAGATGCTTAATCCTAACAGGAGCAGGTGAGAAATCATTTGTTGCTGGAGCAGATATTGGTGAGATGAGTACGTTAACAAAAACAGAAGGTGAAGCTTTTGGGAAAAAAGGAAATGATGTATTTCGTAAATTAGAAGTATTTCCAATTCCTACAATTGCTGCAGTTAATGGATTTGCTCTTGGTGGTGGATGCGAACTTTCCATGAGCTGTGATATTCGAATCTGCTCTGAGAATGCTATCTTTGGACAGCCAGAGGTTGGACTTGGTATTACGCCTGGATTTGGTGGTACGCAGAGACTCGCGAGAATTGTAGGCGTAGGTATGGCAAAACAGATGATTTATGGAGCACGTAACATAAAAGCGGATGAAGCATATAGAATTGGTCTTGTAAATGCGGTATATTCATTTGAAGAATTAATGCCTGCGGCAGAAAAAATGGCAGCGGGAATTGCTAAGAATGCACCAATTGCTGTTCGCAATTGCAAGAAGGCAATTGATAAGGGGTTAGATGTTGATATGGATGCAGCCATTGAAATAGAAGAAAAACTATTTGGTGATTGCTTTGAGTCATATGACCAAAAAGAAGGAATGACAGCATTTTTAGAAAAACGTAAAGTAGAAGCTTTTTTGAACAAATAAATGATTGATACAGTATAGGAGGATAAAATATGAAAGTAGGAATTATTGGAGCAGGTACGATGGGTGCAGGTATTGCACAGGCGTTTGTAATGACAGAAGGCTATGAAGTATTTCTTTGTGACATTAAGACAGAATACGCAGAAGGTGGAAAAGCTAAAATTCAGAAAAACATGGATTTTCTTGTAAGTAAAGAAAAGATTACAAAGGAAAAAGCCGATGGTATTATGGCAAAGATTACGACAGGTCTTAACAACATTTGTGTTGATTGTGATTTAATAGTGGAAGTAGCACTTGAAAAAATGGAAATCAAACAATCAATTTTTAAAGAATTAATGGGAATCTGTAAAAAAGACTGTATTTTTGCATCTAATACATCATCACTTTCTATCACAGGCATAGGCGAGGGACTTGATAGACCGATGGTAGGAATGCATTTCTTTAATCCGGCAGATAGAATGAAATTAGTAGAAGTAATTGCTGGTAAAAATACACCTGCAGATCTCGTACAAAAAATTAAAAGTATTGCAATAGAAATTGGTAAAACACCAGTAGAAGTAAACGAAGCTCCTGGATTTGTTGTAAATAGAATCTTAATTCCGATGATTAACGAAGCAATCGGTGTTTTGGCAGCAGGAACGGCAAGTGCAGATGATATTGATGTTGCAATGCAACTTGGGGCATCTCATCCAATGGGACCTCTTCATTTAGGTGATTTAATAGGACTTGATATTGTACTTGCTATCATGGAAGTACTGTATACAGAAACCAGCGATGATAAATATGCACCACAACCGCTGCTGAAAGAACTTGTTGCAGCAGGTAAGCTTGGAAAGAAGACTGGTAAAGGTATATTTGATTACGCTGGATAACATATAAAATATTATTTATGGAGGAGTAAAGACATGGATTTTGCATTAAGTAAAGAACATGAAATGGCGAGAACTCTTTTTAGAGATTTTGCACAAAATGAAGTAAAGCCGTTAGCGCAAGAAGTTGACGAGACAGAGGTATTTCCGAGAGAAACGACTAATAAGATGGCAAAACTCGGATTTTTGGGTATTCCTGTTCCAAAGGAATATGGTGGTCAGGGCTGTGATACATTAGCATATGCTATGTGTGTAGAAGAGCTCTCAAAGGTTTGTGGCACAACAGGGGTTATCGTATCAGCGCATACATCACTTTGTGTTGATCCTATTATGACCTATGGTACAGAGGAACAAAAACAGAAATATCTAGTACCACTTGCAAAAGGTGAAAAACTAGGTGCATTTGGACTGACAGAGCCAGGTGCTGGTACAGATGCACAGGGACAACAGACAAAAGCTGTACTTGATGGAGACGAATATATTCTCAATGGTTCAAAGATTTTCATCACAAACGGTAAAGAAGCAGATGTATATGTTATTTTTGCGATTACCGACGTACAGGTAGATGCAAAGGGAAGAAAGAAAAAAATTATTTCGGCATTTATTGTAGAAAAAGGTACACCAGGATTCACATTTGGTACAAAAGAAAAGAAAATGGGTATTCGTGGTTCTTCAACATATGAATTAATTTTCACGGAATGTAGAATTCCGAAGGAAAACCTGTTAGGCAAGGAAGGCAAAGGCTTTGGTATAGCAATGCATACACTTGACGGAGGACGCATCGGTATTGCTGCGCAGGCACTTGGACTTGCAGAAGGAGCATTGGAGTCTACAATCAATTATGTTAACGAAAGAAAACAGTTTGGTAAGACAATTGGTTCTTTTCAAAATACACAGTTTCAAATCGCTGACATGGCAACGAAGGTAAAAGCAGCACAGCTGCTCGTGTATAGAGCTGCTATGGCAAAAGCGACACAAAAAGTATATTCTGAAGAAGCAGCAATGGCAAAATTATATGCATCAGAAGTTGCAATGGAAGTAACAACGAAGGCAGTACAGTTACACGGCGGCTACGGCTACACAAGAGAATATGAAGTAGAACGTATGATGCGTGATGCTAAGATTACTGAGATCTATGAAGGAACGAGTGAAGTACAGAGAATGGTAATTGCAGCAAGTGTTATTAAATAATAGGAAGTTAATTAAGCATGAACATAGGTTTTGAAATATAGAATAAGAATAAGGAGTGAAAATACAATGAAAATCGTTGTTTGTATTAAGCAGGTACCTGATACAAAAGGTGGCGTTAAGTTTAATCCCGATGGAACACTTGACAGAGGTGCCATGCTTACAATCATGAATCCAGATGATAAAGCGGGTTTGGAAGCTGCACTTAGATTAAAGGATCAATACGGCGCAGAAGTTACTGTAGTTACAATGGGTCTACCGAAAGCGGAAGAAGTTTTACGCGAGGCTATGGCTATGGGTGCGGATAAAGGAGTTCTTGTAACAGATAGAGTATTGGGAGGCGCTGACACATGGGCAACATCAAAGACGCTTACCGGAGCAATTCGCAATTTTGAATATGATCTTATTATTACAGGCCGCCAGGCTATTGATGGCGATACCGCACAGGTAGGACCACAGATATCAGAACATCTTAATATTCCTGTTATTTCTTATGCACAAAGCATGAGAATAGAAGGTGACAGTGTTATTGTTGAGCGTCAGTATGATGACAGATATCATGTAATAAAGGCAAAGATGCCATGTCTTATCACAGCTCTTGCAGAATTAAATGCACCGCGTTATATGACACCAGGTGGAATATTTGATGCATATAAAGCAGAGATCACTGTATTTAGCAGAGCAAATCTTATAGATATAGATGATTCAGATCTTGGTTTAAAAGGTTCTCCAACACAGATAGCAAAGGCTTCTGATAAGGTAAGAAAAGGTGTAGGAGAGAAGGTTGTTCTTGAACCAACTGAAGCAGTTGAATATATTGTAGACAAATTGAAAGTAAGACATATTATATAAAATAATGGAGAGTGTGGTGAAAAAAATGAATATAGAAGAATATAAAGGAGTATTTGTCTTTGCACAGCAAGTAGATAATGAGCTGAGTGGAATCGCTTTAGAACTTATAGGCAAGGGGAAAGAACTTGCAAAAGATTTAGGAACAGAAGTGACAGCAGTTTTGGTTGGTTATGAAGTGAAGGGTCTGGCAGACAGATTGGCACGTTGTGGTGCAGATAAGGTAATTCTAGTAGACGATCCTGAATTGAAAGAATATAGAACAGAGCCATATACACATGCTATCTCATCTGTGATTGAAAAGTATAAACCAGAAATTTTTCTTGTTGGTGCTACCGCAATAGGCAGAGATTTGGGCCCACGCGTTTGTGCAAGAATTCATACGGGTTTAACAGCAGACTGTACGCAACTTGATATCGGAGATTTTCCGTTAGTAGCAATTCCTGGAAAAGAGCAGTTACACAACCAGTTACTTATGACACGTCCAGCATTTGGTGGAAATACGATTGCTACCATAGCATGTCCGAATTTCCGTCCACAGATGGCTACTGTTCGTCCTGGTGTTATGCAGAAAGCACCGAAGATTGAAGATGCAAAGGCTGTTATTGAAGAGTTTAATCCAGGATTTACACCGAATAATAATTATGTTGAGATATTGGATGTCATTAAAACAGTGACAAATACAGTAGATATTATGGAAGCTAAGATATTAGTATCAGGCGGTCGTGGTGTTGGCTGTACGGAGAACTTCCAGTTACTTGCAGATTTTGCAGAAGCAATTGGTGGGACTGTAAGTTGTTCACGTGCAGTAGTAGATGCAGGCTGGAAGCCAAAAGATTTGCAGGTTGGTCAGACGGGAAAAACCGTTCGCCCGAATGTATATTTTGCAATTGGTGTATCTGGCGCAATTCAGCATTTGGCAGGAATGGAAGAGTCGGATATCATTATTGCAATCAATAAAGATGGATCAGCACCTATTTTTGATGTAGCTGATTATGGTATTGTAGGAGATTTGAATAAAATTCTTCCAGCATTGACGGAGAAAATAAAAGCTGAGAATGCTGCAAAAAAAGCGGCAAATTCATAATATGTTTCGAGTTGAGTAAGACATAAGCACTGTGGAAAACCCCACGGTGCTTTTGACTGTTTATAACATTGTTATTTATTTAACAATATAAAAGGGTAACAGATAAAATAGTGAAGAGGTGTAAAAGAAATGAGCAAGAACTTTCAGGATTTATTATCGAAGGTTTCGGAATGCACGATGAAGACGGTGGCTGTCTCCAATGCACAGGACGATGCCGTGCTTGAAGCAGTAAAAGCAGCAAAAGAAAGAAACATTGCTAATTCCATATTGGTGGGTGACAAGAAGAAAATTGAAAAAATTGCCAAGAAATTAAATATGGATTTAACTTTATATGAAATAATTGATGAACCGGATACGGCAACTGCTGCATTGAAAGCAGTAGAGCTTGTTAGTACTAAAAAGGCGGATATCTTATTAAAGGGACTTGTAGATACAAAGACGTTTCTTCGTAGTGTATTGGATAAAGAAGTAGGACTTAGAACAGGAAAAATGATGTCACATGTATGTGTGTTTGAAATCGAGGGAATTGACCACTTGTTGTTTTTGACAGATGTAGCTTTTAATACCTATCCAACGTTGGAAGAGAAGGCTAATATTATTAGAAACACAGTCGAGATAACAAAGGCATGTGGTGTTGAGAATCCAAAGGTAGTACCTGTTTGTGCAGTTGAAGTGGTAAATCCTAAAATGCCTCCAACAGTAGATGCTGATGCATTGACCAAAATGAATGAAAATGGTGAAATTGTAGATTGTGTTGTATTTGGGCCATTGTCGATGGATCTTGCAATTGACAAAGAGTCAGGAAAGCATAAAGGAATTTCTAATCCAATTGTGGGAAATGCTGATATTATTCTCTTTCCGGATATTGACTCTGGAAATATTACTTATAAGACATTGATTCATACGACAAATGCAAAAAATGGAAACTTATTGATTGGAACAAAAGCACCTGTTATTTTAACCTCACGTTCTGATAATTTTGAAGTAAAGTTAAATTCTATTGCTCTGGCTTCTGTTGTTGCAGAGTCTATGAAACAATAAAGGAGGTAAGGACTTAAAATGGCTATTAAAAGTTTAATTATTAATCCGGGTTCCACTTCAACAAAGATCGGTGTATATGAAGATGAGAAACTGCTGTTTGAAGAAACTTTGCGTCATGCGGCTGAAGAAATTGCACAATATGACTTGATTGTGGATCAAAAGAATTTCCGCAAAGAAATTATATTAAGATTATTTGAAGAAAAGAATTTTGATATGAAATCGCTAGATGTTGTGGTTGGTCGAGGTGGTATGTTGAAACCAATACAGGGTGGAACATATGAGGTAACGGACGACTTGTTGCAGGATCTTTTAATTGGGAGACAGGGACAGCATGCATCAAATCTGGGTGGAATAATTGCTAGAGATATTGCAATTTCCATAGGAGTCCCTGCTTATATTGTAGATCCAGTTGTCGTTGATGAGTTAATGCCTATAGCAAGATATTCGGGTGTTCCTGAATTGCCAAGGATAAGTGTATTTCATGCACTGAATCAAAAGGCAGTGGCCAAGAGATATGCCAAGGAGGTTGGTAAATCTTATAAATCACTTAATTTAATTGTAGTACATTTGGGCGGCGGTGTTTCAGTAGGTGCTCATATTGGGGGTAAAGTTGTAGACGTGTTTAATGCACTGGATGGTGATGGTGCTTTTTCACCTGAGAGAGCAGGAGCAGTTCCAGTAGGTGAATTGGTTAGTATGTGTTTCAGTGGAAAGTATACAGAAAAAGAAGTTTATAGAAAATTAGTTGGTGGTGGTGGCTTCACTGCTTATCTTGGTACGAATGATATGAGAAGTGTTGAGAAAAAAGCAGAAGAAGATCCAAAAGCAAAAGAAGTTAGAGATGCATTTATATTGCAGCTGAGTAAAGATATTGGATCTATGGCAACGGTGCTTTGCGGTAAAGTAGATCAAATTATAATAACGGGTGGTATTGCATATAATGTAACCGTAACTGATGACATCCAAAAGCATGTAGGTTGGATTGCCCCAATCACAATATACCCAGGTGAGGATGAGCTTCTTGCACTTGCACAAGGTGCACTTCGTGTTATAAAGGGTGAAGAGGAAGTTATGAAGTATTAGGTATCGTAATTGTTAAATAAAAATTAAGAAAGTGTAGAAACAGTGTTTCTATACTTTTTTTAGTTGAGAAAAACAGATATTTAGAGTATACTGTTTAACAGTGGGCGAATATGTCCTTCAAGGAGAGAAAGAAATGGAAGCAGTCAATCAATTTGGAAAGCCAATCGGCAATTTGATTCAATTTAAAAGTAATTTTTTTGAGCAAAACGGTGCTATGTTGAAAATGGCAGATGATATGGGAGATATTCTTCGCAGGCAGCCAAAGCGTGAAACATGTAAGATTTGTAAAAACAAACTCGGTGAGCCATTATTTACGAGTCATGACATTGGTTATATTCTTTGTTCAAACTGTGGGCATGTCAGTTCAGAGTATGAAGATACGAATGAATTTGCAAATAAAGTATATATTGAGGATAATTATCTAAAAAATTACAGTGAAGATGATATAGAAGCATATAAGAAACGGTTAGAAACAATATATATTCCAAAAGCGCAGTACTTACTTGAATGTATGCAGACAGAAGAGGCTAAAAACATAAAAGTACTGGATATTGGAGCAGGTAGCGGCTATTTTGTTCAGGCAGCGAAAAAACTTAATATGGAAGCAGAAGGGATAGAGATATCAGAGGCACAGGTGCGGTTTGCAAATGCTATGGCAGGACAAGAGAATCTTAAAGTCGTAAACAGTGACTGTATTAGTGAATATATTAGAAATACAGATGCCAATGTGCTATCAGCAATTGGTGTTTTTGAACATATTATAGAGTTAGAAGATACATTGCAGGCAATCAGCGATAATCAAAATATCAATTATGTCTATTTGTCTGTACCTATGTTTTCTTTTAGTTGTGTGCTTGAGGCATCTCATCAGGCTTGCTATAATAGGCATACGGGTGGAACACACACACACTTGTTTTCGCTGAAATCATTGGAGTATATGGCAGATATGATGAATTTTGATGTGGCATACCAGTGGAGATTTGGCTCTGATGTTATGGACTTATATCGATTTTTATGTGTGTCTTTGGAACAGAATGGAAATGCTGCATTTAAAGAGTATCTTGGAGAAAAATTTTTACCATTGCTTGATGAGATACAATATATTTTTGATAAGAATGATTTTGCATCGGAAGTACACATGGTAATGAAGAGAAGACAATAACATGTTATTATAAATAATTTCTGGAATATGATAGGAGCATAAAGATGAATTTAGTGGAGAAAGTATTTGGAACACATAGCGAGAGAGAGATAAAACTAATAGTACCAATTGTGGATAAAATAGAGTCGCTTCGACCTGCAATGATGGAATTGTCTGATGCACAATTGAGAGATAAGACAAAAGAGTATAGAAAACGTTTTGAAGAAGGGGAATCCCTGGACGATCTTTTGCCAGAGGCATATGCAACGGTAAGAGAAGGCGGTAGGAGAGCATTAAACATGGAGCATTACCGTGTACAGCTTATCGGTGGAATTATATTGCACCAAGGCCGTATCGCCGAGATGAGAACGGGTGAAGGAAAAACGCTGGTGTCAACTTTGCCAGCATATTTAAATGCAATAGAGGGAAAAGGGGTACATATTGTAACAGTCAATGACTATTTAGCGAAACGTGATGCTGAGTGGATGGGACAGGTACATGAATTCCTTGGATTAACCGTAGGAGTTGTATTAAATAGCATGACACCGGAAGAGCGTAGAGAAGCGTACAATTGTGACATTACTTATGTAACGAATAATGAAATTGGGTTTGATTATCTGCGTGATAATATGGTTATTTATAAAGAGCAACTGGTACTTCGTGAGCTTCATTATGCAATTATCGATGAAGTTGACTCTGTATTGATTGACGAAGCAAGAACCCCTCTTATCATATCTGGGCAAGGTAGTAAATCGACAAAACTGTATGAATTGTGTGATATGTTTGTAAGAACACTAAAGCGTGGTGCAGATGTGCAGGACTTGTCCAAAATGGATGCCATTATGGGAATCGAGCAGGAGGAGTCGGGAGATTTTGTCGTAAATGAAAAGGATAAAATCGTGAACCTGACAGCAGAGGGTGTACATAGGGTAGAACAGTTCTTCCAGATTGAAAATTTGGCGGATGCTGAAAATCTTGAGGTGCAACATAATATTATCCTGGCACTACGGGCACATAACCTGATGTTCCGCGATCAGGATTATGTGGTTAAGGATGATCAGGTATTAATTGTAGACGAATTTACAGGTCGAATTATGCCAGGACGTCGCTATTCTGATGGGCTACATCAGGCAATTGAAGCGAAAGAGCATGTAAAAGTTAAGAGAGAGAGCAAGACCCTTGCTACGATTACTTTCCAGAATTTCTTTAATAAATTCGAGAAAAAGGCAGGAATGACTGGTACGGCACTCACAGAGGAAAAGGAATTTCGTGATATATATGGTATGGATGTTATTGAGATACCAACCAATGTTCCTGTAGCCAGAATTGATATGCTAGATGCAGTATATAAGACAAAAAAAGAAAAGCTGTTTGCGATCTGCAATGAAATCGAGCATACGCATGCAACTGGACAGCCTATTCTGGTAGGTACGATTACGATTGAGGCATCTGAAGAATTAAGCACAATGCTTCGTAGAAGAGGTGTTCAGCATAAGGTTCTAAATGCAAAATTTCATGAAATGGAAGCGGAGATTGTTGCAGATGCAGGTGTACATGGTGCAGTAACGATAGCAACTAATATGGCAGGGCGTGGTACGGATATCAAACTGGATGAAGAGGCGAGAGCTGCAGGTGGACTTAAGATTATTGGTACGGAACGTCATGAATCCAGACGTATTGACAATCAGCTACGTGGTCGTTCTGGACGTCAGGGAGATCCGGGTATTTCCAGATTTTTTATCTCGCTGGAAGATGATTTGATGAGATTATTTGGTTCAGATCGTTTAATGTCTATATTTAATACGCTTGGTGTGCCAGAAAACGAGCAAATTGAGCATAAAATGCTTTCAAATGCAATTGAGAAGGCACAGAAAAAAATTGAGAATAATAACTACGGTATCAGAAAGAATCTTCTGGAATATGATCAGGTCATGAATGAACAGAGGGAAATTATCTATGCTGAACGACGTCATGTGCTTGACGGCGAAAGTATGCGAGATTCCATTTATAAGATGATTACTGATTTTGTGGAAAATACGGTTGATATGTGTATCAGCGATGATGCATTGCAAGAAGACTGGGATTTACAGGAGCTTAACAGTGTATTACTTCCGGTGTTGCCGATAGACCGGGTCGTTACGCCAGATATTAGAGGACTTAAGAAAAATGAATTAAAACACAAGTTGAAAGAAGAAGCAGTGAAGTTATACGAGAATAAAGAGGCTGAGTTCCCAGAGCCTGAGAAGTTGCGTGAATTTGAACGTGTGGTTCTGCTAAAAGTTGTTGATAACAAATGGATGGATCATATTGATGATATGGATCAGTTACGGCAGGGTATTGGCTTACAAGCATATGCACAGAGAGATCCGCTTGTGGAATATAAAATGATGGGTTATGATATGTTCGATGCCATGACGGCAAGCATTCAAGAAGCCACTATAGGGGCGTTAGCACATATTAAAGTAGAGCAGAAGGTAGAGCGTGAGCAGGTTGCAAAGGTAACCGGAACGAATAAAGATGATTCTGTGACCAAAGCACCACAGAAACGCGATGCTGAGAAAATATATCCAAATGCCCCCTGTCCATGCGGAAGTGGGAAAAAATACAAGCAATGTTGTGGCAGGAAATAGTAGGGAACGTTTTTAAGTAAGGAAGATGATATGGTAGAATTAGATATAATAAAAACTGAGATGGTCACGTATAAAGGGCCTTTGGCAGAAATGAAGTTATCGCTTTCGCTAGAAGACAAGGCAAAGCGCATCGAGGAACTTGAGAGGGAGATGGAAGCCTCAGGGTTTTGGGATGATGCCGAGCGTTCTCAGGGATATATGAAGGAATTAAAACAACTGAAAAACAGTATTGAAGTTTTTTCGGAACTGGAAGCAAAATACGACGATATAAAGACCTTGCTTGAAATGGGTTACGAGGAAAACGATGCGTCCCTTATTCCAGAGATACAAAATGAGTTTCGTGAATTTATCACAGAATTTGAGGCAATGCGAATTGGCACATTGTTGTCAGGTGAATATGATAGAAATAATGCAATTCTAAAATTAAACGCTGGAGCAGGCGGAACGGAGAGCTGCGACTGGGCAAATATGTTATATCGTATGTATACACGTTGGGCAGAAGCAAAAGAGTATTCTGTAGAGGTACTGGATTATTTGGATGGAGACGAGACAGGGATTAAATCAGTTACTTTTCAGGTAAATGGAGAGAATGCTTACGGATATTTAAAATCAGAGAAAGGTGTCCATAGACTTGTCCGCATTTCTCCTTTTAATGCACAGGGGAAAAGGCAGACATCATTTGTTTCATTGGATGTTATGCCGGAAATAGAAGAGGATGTGGATATTGATATTGACGAGAGCGATTTGCGTATTGATACTTATCGAAGTAGCGGTGCAGGTGGACAGCATATTAACAAGACATCTTCCGCGATACGTATCACACATATTCCTACGGGTGTTGTGGTGCAATGTCAGAATGAGCGCTCACAGCATATGAATAAGAATAAGGCAATGCAGATGCTTAAGGCAAAGCTATTTCTGATTAAAAAAGATTTAAATGCAGAAAAATTGTCTGATATTCGAGGTGACGTGAAGGAAATTGGCTGGGGAAATCAAATACGATCCTACGTATTGCAGCCATATACACTTGTAAAGGACCACAGAACAGACGCAGAAGTAGGGCAGGCGGATAGTGTCCTAAACGGTAATATTGACCCATTTATCAATGCGTATTTGAGGTGGATTAATACTGAAAACAAATCATAAAAAGAATGTATATTAAAAAATGCAAGCTAAGGCTTGCATTTTCAATTTGCATATGTTAAACTCATATCCATCGGTGAAAGACATGTGTTCGCAAAGCAAAGACACATAAATGCAGATGTTCTTGATACAAAGACATGGGAGGTAATACTATGACAGACGAAAACGGTTATTATATAGTAAAGCAAAAGGCTTTGCCAGAAGTATTACTAAAAGTGGTTGAAGCAAAGCATCTTCTTGATACAGAAAAAGTCTTAACAGTACAGGAAGCTACAGATCAGATTGGCATTAGTAGAAGCTCTTTTTATAAGTATAGAGATGATGTTTTTCAATTTCATGATAATACACAGGGCAAAACAATTACATTTACTTTTCAGATGGATGATAAGCCTGGACTACTGGCAGATGTACTAAAGATAGTATCTTCTTATGGGGCTAATATCCTGACAATACATCAGAGCATTCCGATTAATGCAGTTGCCTCTCTCAGCTTAAGTGTGCAGGTGCTACCAACAACAGGAGACATCTCAAAAATGATTGCATTGATAGAAAAGCAAAACGGTGTTCATTATGTAAAGATTTTAGCAAAAGAGTAAGTTATATAATAAGATATAGAAAAGGATATAGAAAAGGGGAATTTAAAATGGTTAGTATAGCAGTTTTAGGGTATGGTACAATCGGTTCTGGAGTCGTAGAGGTCTTAAATACAAATGCGGATAGTATTAATAAAAAGGCAGGAGAAGAGATTCAGGTAAAATATGTGCTTGATTTACGCGATTTTCCAGGGGACCCGGTACAGGAAAAATTAGTACATGATTTTAATATTATTTTAAATGATGAGGAAGTAAGAATTGTTGTTGAGGTAATGGGCGGCGTTGAACCAGCATATACATTTGTAAAAAAATCTCTTGAAGCAGGTAAAAGTGTCTGCACTTCTAACAAAGAGCTTGTGGCAAAACATGGCCCTGAGTTGTTAGCGCTTGCAAGAGAAAAGAATATCAACTTTTTATTTGAGGCAAGTGTAGGTGGGGGAATACCCATCATACGCTCATTAAATTCTTCTATGACAGCAGATGAGATTCATGAGATTACGGGTATCTTAAATGGTACGACAAATTACATTTTAAGTAAAATGGCAGAT
The DNA here is from genome assembly GCA_964483155.1 of uncultured Lachnospiraceae bacterium. Lineage (GTDB taxonomy): Bacteria > Bacillota > Clostridia > Lachnospirales > Lachnospiraceae > JAAYYM01. The sequence continues at coordinate 25,377 of CAZAAC010000024.1, forward strand.
GAAGGATGGGAATTTGGCGAAGCTCTCAAGAAAGCGCAGGAGCTTGGATATGCGGAACGTAATCCTGATGCAGACATAAATGGATATGATTCCAGCAGAAAGATTGCAATACTTTCTTCACTGGCATTTGGAAATCATGTTGACTTTGAAGATATTTATACAGAGGGAATTGCAAAAATAACTGCACGAGATATTGTATATGCGAATAAATTGGGATTCGCTATTAAATTGCTTGCTTCTAGTAAACGTGAAGGAGATAATTTTTATGCTCTTGTGGCCCCATTTATGATTAGCAGGTCACATCCACTTTTTAGTGTTAATAATGTTTTTAATGGCATTTTCGTGAATGGTAATGTGATAGGGGATACAATGTTTTATGGTAGTGGTGCAGGAAAGCTCCCGACCGCTAGCGCAGTCATGGCAGATGTTGTGGATGCAACAAGACATTTGCACAGAAATGTAATGTCTTTCTGGAGTAGTAAAAAACTAGAGCTTACAAGCATAGAACATGCAGAACGCAGATTTTTTGTTCGTGTAAAAGGAACAAAAGAGGAGTGTTTGAAAAAATGCGAAGAGACATTTGGCCCGCTAGATGTAATTACACTAGAGGATAATCAGGAGGAGTTTGCTTTTGTGACAGGAGTTATGTCTGAGAAGGCGTATAAGATAGCGGCAGAAAAGCTCGATAATATGATTGGAATGATACGAATCGTGTAATAACAATCTGCATGTGAAGAAATCAAATTAAGGAGTAGTAGATATGAAATATATAGTTATACTGGGAGATGGTATGGCTGATGAGCCAATCGATAGTCTGGGAAACAAGACGCCGCTCGAGTATGCTGATACACCCGCAATGGATAACGTAGCTAAAAAGTCAGAAATCGGACTTGTACATACCATACCGGATGGAATGAAACCCGGTTCGGATACAGCAAACCTATCTGTACTCGGATACGATCCACAAGAGTATTATTCGGGGCGTTCACCACTAGAAGCACTTAGTATCGGTGTACCTATGGAAGAAAATGATATAGCAATTCGCTGTAATATTGTAACATTGTCTGAGGCAGAAGATGTTTTTGAGCAAAAAACAATGATAGATCATAGTGCCAGTGAAATTAGTACAGAAGACTGTGCTATTTTGCTTCATGCAGTACGTGATGCCTTAGAGAATGAGATGTATCAGTTTTATGTAGGTACAAGTTACCGTCATTGTCTTATATGGAGAGGGGCGTCGGTATACCAGAACGAAAAATATGTAGTGCCTAATATAATAGTAGATTTAGCGCAACCTCATGATATTCTTGGGAGGGTTATTGGCGAATATTTACCAGCCAAGCAGGATTTTACGGAGATGATGAAGAAGAGTTACGAAGTGCTTGTAAATCACCCAATTAACAATGAACGTAAAAAACAGGGTCTGCATCCGGCAAATTGCTGCTGGTTTTGGGGTGCAGGTACAAAACCGATGCTTTCACCATTTAGCGACAAATATCACAAAAGAGGGGCAATTATCTCAGCAGTTGATTTGTTGAAAGGAATTGCAATTGGAGCGCAGATGGGTGTGATAAATGTGGAGGGTGCCAATGGCGGACTTCATACCAACTATGAAGGAAAGGCAAAAGCTGCCGTGAAAGCAGTACTGGAAGATGGCTATGATTTTGTCTATGTGCATATCGAGGCACCTGATGAGATGGGTCACCAAGGTAGTAAGGAGAGGAAGATACAAGCAATAGAATATCTTGATACACGAATCATAAAACCGATAAAGGAAGCTATGGATGCTTCTGGGCAGGACTATCGTATGTTAATATTGCCAGATCATCCGACACCGATTTGTATCAGGACACATGCGAGCGATCCTGTACCATATCTGTTATATGATAGTACAAAGGAGCAGAATAAGACTTGGCATTATAACGAGAAAGAGGCTAAATGTTCCGGTCATTACATTGACGCCGGACACAAACTGATGCAAGTATTTTTGAAAGAAATACAGAAATAGATGGGAGGATATTATGTTAGTTGTAAAGAAATTTGGTGGCACTTCTGTTGCTTACAAAGAGAGAATCTACAATGTGGCTAATCGCTGCATCAGAGATTTTCAGGAGGGAAAAGATGTAGTGGTTGTTCTTTCTGCAATGGGGAAACAAACAGATGTATTGATAAGTATGGCAAAGGACATCAATCCCAATCCCTCAAAGAGAGAGATGGATATGCTGTTGACCACAGGTGAACAGACGTCAGTAGCACTAATGGCAATGGCAATTAATGCACTAGGTGTTCCAGCAGTTTCGCTTAATGCATATCAAGTAGTGATGCACACAACATCCACCTACAGCAATGCAAGATTAAAGAGGATTGACACAGAAAGAATCCGACATGAACTTGATCAGAGAAAAATTGTCATCGTAACGGGTTTTCAGGGAGTCAATAAGTATGATGATTACACAACACTTGGAAGAGGCGGTTCTGATACCACAGCGGTAGCTCTTGCGGCTGCGTTACATGCAGATTCCTGCGAGATTTTCACAGATGTCGATGGGGTATATACTGCAGATCCACGTATTGTAAAAAAAGCAAAAAAATTAAAAGAAATTTCATATGATGAAATGCTTGATCTAGCTACCCTTGGTGCAGGCGTTCTTCATAATCGTTCAGTAGAAATGGCAAAGAAGTATGGTGTTCAGTTAGTAGTACGTTCAAGTTTATCAGAAGCAGAAGGAACAGTTGTTAAGGAGGTAGTGAAAGTGGAGAGAATGTTAGTGAGCGGCGTGGCGGCTGATAATAATGTAACAAGAATTTCGGTAATTGGACTTAGTGATAAACCGGGAGTGGCATTTAAAATGTTTGATGCTCTGGCAAAGGCAAATATTAATGTAGATATGATACTGCAATCAATAGGACGTGACAATTCTAAGGATATCACTTTTACGATTCCTGGGGATGCAACAGAAGAGGCAGTGGCAGTACTTGAAGAAAATAAAGAAAGATTGACTGCACAGGAGATTAAATGTAAAAAACAGGTAGCAAAAGTATCTATTGTAGGTGCGGGTATGATGAGCAACCCGGGTGTAGCAGCAAAGATGTTTGAATGTCTTTTCAATGCTAATATTAATATCAGCATGATATCAACTTCAGAAATAAGGGTTACGGTACTAATTGATGAAAGTGAAGTGGATCGAGCAGTCAATGCTATCCATGATGCATTTGAACTGGAAGATTAATTAAGAAAAATGTATTAGAAAAATAGAAGTGAAAAAATGAGCCTTAGCAAAATTGCTAAGGCTCAAATTATTTTATACAAATCACAATTTTATATCAATAATGGAAGAAGCATCAAACTCGTTACGGATATCACGATAAAAATTTGCAATAACAGTCAGGGCATATGGTATAATCCAAAAAGAAGCAATACCGCAAGTTAAGAAAATAAGTAAATACCAGCCAATAAAGCTAAGTGCAATATAGAATAATCGACCTTTATGCCCCCTCATAGAGATGCGGCTTAAGCGCATACATTCGATAGAGGATAATAATGGGTCATCGGCATAATAAAAGTAACTGAGTCCATATGTTAAACCGAACATTACAGTAACGACCTGTGAAAAGATATATAGAACACAATAAAGTAAAAAATAAGGAGAGGTATAGTAGGTAGTCCCCAATTTTGATACATAAATAAGATCCACAATAAAGGCTGGGGCAGATGCTAAAAAGCTTACAAAAAAAGTAATAAGATAAATTATAATTACTTTATCAGGATGATTCTTAAAACAGAAGAAGATATCCTTAAAGTCTGTTTTTTCACCACGCGATAGCTTTAGTGCCATAACCAGCAATCCTACTTCCATAGTATAAAATAGAATGGTAATAATAAATAGTATTAAAAAGTATACGATCATCGTAAAAGTAAAGGGGGCTGACATGCCGCCAGACGATAGCAGTGTTGCTGTCGTCAAAGTAGTGCCCATAATGCTGAATGTAATCATAAATAGAACAAAAAAAATAGAAAGAATAATGAGTAATCCACTCGAAAGGGTACTGTAGTTTCCAAGCAATTGTTCTTTTGCAAGACTTTTTAATGCAGCTGATGATTTTTTTTGATTCATGTCGTTAACTCCAATTGGGCATATCATTAGCAAGCGAGGTCAATATTCATGCCACGAAGCTCTATACGATCCAATTCTTTCTTGTTTTTTTGATATAAATTGTCTTCATTTGTATATTGAAGCTGTGTTCTTGTGGTTCCACCAGATATATAGGAACGACCGCATTCAGGACAAACTGCAGTCTGCAAAGAAACACTGGCAGAAATCACTTTCCCATTATTTTGAGAAGCTTTGGAATAGGCATTGGCAACATGCTCTTGCTCATGTGCCATAACTTTACCAGCAGATGCCTCCGGAGATATATGCGTAGCCGATTTAAAAGAGACCATCTCATCAGAACCATCCTTGTACTTTCGATTAGCACATGTCTCACACTCAGCTGGCGAAGACTTTCTGCCGGGCTGAGTCTGTATAGACTCACTCGGATTTTTAATAGCAGAAGTCTGTCGTTCATAATCGTAACTGGTATTATTAGGATAGCCAATAGCAGAAATCATAAAAGCCCTCCTTTTTCGATATAAAATAAGTTATATTGATTTTTTTATTACTACAGTTCAGATGGAGCATTAAAGTATTTCATAATATCCTGATATATTTCATAGGAATCTTCAGGTACTTCCATACCATATTGGGCCTCGTAGTTTTCGTAATACTTGTTCCATTCATCCTCAGTCAAGTTTTCTGAAGCTAAGGTGCTTAATGAAATTAAAATAATTCCAATACTAACAACTAGTGATGAAATAACGCCAATTATGGAAGTAATTATTCCGGTTTTGGCGGGCTTCAGCATTTCCAAGTCAGATCTCTTTGATAGTAAAGCAAATACAATACCAAGACCACTAAAAACAAAGGGCAGACAACAAAATATTGAAAAAATAGAGATAAGACCAAAAATCATAGAGGCAAGAGCAAAGTTTGATGCCGCTTTATTTTTTTTCATCTCGTCATTATTTGTAGATTGGTTATCCATAAATTTTCTCGCTTTCAATCATACCTATGTAGTAAGGCATTTCATTTCATAAAATTTGAAGCTTTTACTATAAATAGTGTAGCACATTTTTACAGAAAGTACAATAATAGAGGCGCTACAAAGATCTCATACAAAGATTTCAAGCATTGAATTTATACGGTCATCCATGTATACTATAAAAAAATAGATAAATGAGGTATTAAGATGGATATTGCTTTGAAATTGAAAGAAGAGCTGAAAATTGAAAAATGGCAAGTGGTGGAAACCATCAAACTGATTGATGAAGGAAATACGATTCCTTTTATTTCACGTTACCGTAAAGAAGTGACAGGTTCGCTGAATGATGAGATTTTACGTAATCTTCATGAAAGACTTATGTATCTGCGTAATTTAGAAGATAAGAAATCGCAGGTGCTCTCAAGCATAGAGGAACAAGGTAAGCTGACAGAGGAATTAAAGGCACAGATTCTGGCGGCAGAGACGTTAATGGTGGTGGATGATTTATATCGCCCATATAGACCTAAGAGAAGAACGAAAGCAACGATAGCAAAGGAAAAAGGACTGGATGCTCTTGCTGAAATAATTATGCTTCAAGAAACTGATCAGTCAATTGAACAGGAGGCGCAGGCTTTTCTTAATGAAGAGAAAGGTGTTAATACAGTAGAGGAAGCAATTGAAGGTGCAAGAGATATTATAGCAGAAACAATATCAGATGAAGCCGATTATAGAATTTATATCAGAAAGGCAACATTTGATACAGGGAAAATTATTACAACTGCTAAGAATGAAAAGCAGGAATCAGTATATGAAATGTATTACAATTTTGAAGAAGCAGTGAATAAAATAGCTGGTCACAGAGTTCTTGCCATTAATCGTGGTGAAGCCGAGAAAATGCTTGTGGTTAAGCTTTCTGCTCCGGAAGAGCAGATATTGATGTATTTAAATAAGAAAGTAGTCACAAAAGAAAATCCATATACCATGTCTATTTTGAAGGCGGCTCTCGAGGATAGTTATAAAAGACTGATTGCTCCCGCTATTGAAAGAGAGATAAGAAATGAGTTAACAGAGAAAGCAGAAGATGGCGCTATCAATGTCTTTGGCAAAAATCTAGAGCAGCTATTATTACAGCCGCCAATTGCGGGGCAGGTTGTTCTCGGGTGGGACCCTGCGTTTCGTACTGGCTGTAAACTGGCTGTTGTGGACACGACAGGAAAGGTTCTTGACACGAAGGTGATTTATCCGACAGCACCACAGTTTAAAGTGGATGAGGCAAAAGTGGAATTGAAAAAAATGATTAAAAAATATGGAGTAACATTAATATCAGTAGGGAATGGAACTGCGTCCAGAGAATCAGAAACAATTATAGTAGAACTTTTAAAGGAATTAGATACGCCAGTGCAGTATGTTATTGTAAATGAAGCAGGTGCTTCTGTGTATTCTGCAAGTAAGCTCGCCACAGTAGAGTTTCCGAACCTTGATGTAGGGCAGCGTAGTGCGGCTTCGATTGCAAGACGAATTCAGGATCCGCTTGCAGAGCTTGTAAAGATAGATCCAAAATCCATAGGCGTGGGTCAATATCAGCATGATATGAATCAGAAGAAATTGAGCGAAGCCCTCTCCTTTGTCGTAGAGGATAGTGTAAATAAAGTAGGAGTTGATTTAAATACTGCTTCTGCATCTTTGATGGAATACATTTCTGGAATATCAAAGGTTCTTGCAAAAAATATTGTTGATTATAGAGAGAAAAATGGAAGATTTGTAAATCGTAAACAGCTTTTAAAGGTGGCAAAGATGGGACCGAAGGCATATGAGCAGTGTGCAGGATTTATGAGAATCATAAATGGAGATAATCCACTTGATGCGACAAGCGTACATCCGGAGTCTTATGAAGCGGCATTAAAACTCATGGACAGACTCGGACTTACAATGGAAGATGTAAAAGTAGCCCAGACAAAAGCTGCTCAGACAAACGCAACCCAGACAAAAGCAGGACAGGCAAAGGCTATGGATAAAGTGTCGGGGGAAACTGAAAAGCAGAAACGGCCAGCCTATAGAGTACAAAATAATCCAAATCAAAATACAATGATGGCACAGGCACTTGCAGCGGCAATGGATGATGTAAAAGGCAATAACAATAGTATAACGGAAACGGTAAGTGCTGGGAATGCGATGGAAAGCCTTAGCAGTTTTGAGAAAAAGGTAAAGGATAAGAAGAAGCTAGCTGAAGAATTAGGGATTGGAGAGATTACGTTATCAGATATCCTAAAAGAATTGGAAAAACCCGCGCGTGATCCACGTGATGATATGCCAAGACCTATTTTGCGTTCAGATGTATTAGACATGAAGGATTTAACACCGGGCATGGTTTTGAAAGGCACCGTGCGAAATGTAATCGATTTTGGGGCATTTGTTGACATAGGGGTACATCAGGACGGACTAGTACATATATCACAGATTACCGATAAATTTATCAAACATCCGCTAGAAGCGGTCTCTGTTGGAGATATTGTGGAAGTAAAAGTCATTAGTGTTGATGTCTCTAAAAAGAGAATATCATTAACGATGAGACTGTAGCGATGTATAAGGTAATGGTGGATATAAAGTAGATAAAAGTTGATATACAGGCAGATAGAAGTAGATTTATGGTCAGAAATAAATTGACAAAACAGAGAAATCGAGATAATATAATTATGCGCTTAAATATGTTAATCATAAACATGTTAAGTAGTAAAAAAATAAACCGAATACAAAAGTCTTCAGGGCAGGGTGTGATTCCCGATTGGCGGTAAAGTCCGCGAGCGTTTTTGCGCAGGATTTGGTGAAATTCCAAAACCAACAGTATAGTCTGGATGAAAGAAGATGTGTTAAGCATATAATAGTAAGCAATTAATGTGATTCTAACACCTGAAAGACAATTAGTTTTCAGGTGTTATTTTCATTTTAAGGAGGCTTTTTATGAATACACGAACGAAAAAAATTACTATGGTAGCAATGTTATGTGCAATCGCCTATGTGGTAGTGGTGGTCTGCAGAGTACCAATTTTTATGTTTCTCAGTTATGAGCCAAAGGATGTGATTATCACAATTGGTGGATTTTTGTTTGGGCCACTGACGTCTTTCATTGTATCTGTTATTGTATCATTCGTGGAAATGTTTACAATCAGTGATACGGGAATCGTCGGTTGTATCATGAATATATTGTCTAGCTGTGCTTTTGCATGTGTTGCTGCGTATATTTACAAAAAAAATCACACTCTTTTAGGCGCTGTTATTGGCTTGGTTGCTGGGTGTGCATCAATGACGATAATTATGTTGATATGGAACTATCTAATCACACCAATTTATATGGGATATCCAAGAGAAGCAGTTGCAGAGATGCTGATACCCATTTTCTTGCCATTTAACCTTTTAAAGAGTGGAATTAACATGGCGGTCACTATTTTGATTTATAAACCGATTGTAACAGCGCTTCGCAAAGCTGGACTCGTTGAGGTTTCAAATAAAAAGATAGAGAAGAATCAAACGATTGGTATAATGCTGATAGGAATTGTTTTACTTGCTACATGCATTTTCTTTGTACTCGTAGTGAAGGGTATCTTATAAAATCGCTATAAAATTGCATGGATGGATAAGTCTTGCACTTCGTATGAATTATCAGTATAATAAAAAAAGACAGACAAAAGCACCTGTGATGGACTCTGGGTGCTTTTTGTATGAATATGCAAAGAAGATAGACAAAAAACGATAAGGTGTTATTGTGTAAAATAGTAGGAGGATAGGATGCAAATAGAATTGGATGTGACTATGACAATCAGTAAGATGTATGATTACATGCTATATCACATGTTTACACGCTTTCAAGGTATATTGATAGAAGCAATCGGCGTATTGCTGGTTGCCGCATTTGTAGCCACAGGACACGGACTATATTTTTTTATCGGAATCATAGTGATTTTTTCTTTGCCGATTGCACTTTATATAAAAGCGAGGAAATTAGTGTTACTAAATCCTCTTTTTATGGAAAGTGTTCACTATACATTAGGCGATAAAGGAATTACAATCAAAACAGGTGAAGAAATCAAACTTCGTGCGTGGGAGCAAATGAGCAAAGCTGTATCGACTGGAAAAAGTATCATTATATACGCAGATACAGGTGAGACTGTTATTTTTTCAAGTGCAGAATTGGCTGATCAACGACTGGCTATGGTAGAGATGATATCAACACATATGGAACCAAAAAAGGTAAATATCAGGGGATAAGAGTTATGATAGTAGAAACATACAGTGCTAAGGCTACTTTTGCCCTTGGTGAAGTAATAGGCAAGGAAGCTAAAGCTGGAGAAATCATTTCTCTTATTGGAGATTTGGGTGTTGGGAAAACAGTATTTACACAAGGTGTTGCAAAGGGTTTGGGGATTGAAGAGACCATTAGTAGCCCGACATTTACGATTTTACAAGTATATGAGGATGGAAGGATTCCATTTTATCATTTTGACGTATATCGTATTGGCGATGTGGAGGAGATGGATGAAATCGGCTATGAAGACTGCTTTTATGGCAATGGGATTTGTATTGTCGAGTGGGCGGATCTGATAAAAGAACTGATGCCATCGTATACGAAAAGAATCGTAATATCAAAAGACATAAACAAGGGATTTGATTATCGAAAAATAGTGATAAGTGAGTGATAATAGATGATAATTATGGCTATTGACAGTTCGGGTCTTGTAGCATCTGTAGCGATATTGCGCTTTGCAGATAAAAGTGAGATGCTTGCCGAATATACAATCAATTATAAAAAGACGCATTCTCAAACTTTGGTTCCAATGCTGGATGAGGTAAAGAGAATGTTAGATTTTGATTTGAAAGAAGTGGATGCAATTGCCGTAGCAGCAGGTCCAGGTTCTTTTACAGGACTTCGCATAGGTTCAGCAACGGCAAAGGGATTAGGTTTTGTTTTGGATAAGCCAATTATTTCTGTTCCAACGGTGGATGCACTGGCATACAATTTGTGCGAAACAAATAAATTGGTCTGCCCCATTATGGATGCGAGACGGAATCAGGTGTATACGGGATTATACACATTTGAAAAACAGAATATGATTGTGGTAACAGAACAATGTGTTGTTATGATAGATGAGATTGCTGTAAAAATCAACCAGCTGGGCAAAGAGGTTATATTTTTAGGTGATGGTGTTCCTGTGTTTGCGGAGAAAATGAGTGAGCTGATTAAGGTACCATATTCATTCGCGCCAGCACATATGAGTAGGCAACGTGCGGGAGCATTGGGCGTACTTGCGTATGAATATTATAAGGCGGGTAAGATACAGACAGCAGCAGAACATAAGCCAAACTATCTGAGAGAATCACAGGCAGAAAGAGAACTTGCAGAGAAAAATGCCAGGTAACAATTCAAGGAGAGGGAATGACATTACAAATAAGAGAGATGACAGAGACAGATGTAGATAGTGTATGTCAAATCGAACAGGATACTTTTTCTATGCCATGGCAACGGCAGGATTTTTTAGATATGATAGAACGTGATAGTCTATTGTATCTTGTGGCAGAATTTGATAATATGATTATAGGGGGCTGTGGCTTGCGTATGATAGTCGGTGAAGGTGAGATTACAAATGTCGCGATTCAGCAGGATTATAGAAACAGAGGATATGGGAGCCTTCTTCTAAAAGAATTGATTAATAAAGGTAGTGAGATGGGAGTTGCAGCATTTACACTGGAAGTTCGCTGTAGCAATTTTTCTGCTATCCATGTATATGAAAAATTAGGATTTAATGCAGAAGGTGTGCGTAAGGATTTTTATGAAAAACCATGTGAGGATGCAGTAATCATGTGGAGAAGACAGCAGGAAATGGAGTAATTCAATGTTAGATGTTTGTTTACTGGGAACGGGAGGGATGATGCCACTTCCCTATAGATGGCTTACGTCATTAATGATGCGATTTAACGGAGGCAGTATATTAATAGATTGTGGCGAGGGAACACAAATAGCAATGCGGGAAAAAGGCTGGAGTGCCAAACCTATTGATGTCCTTTGTTTTACGCATTACCATGCAGATCATATTAGTGGGTTGCCAGGACTTTTGCTTACTATGGGAAATGCCGAGAGGACAGAACCAATTACTATGATTGGTCCGAAGGGGCTGGAGCGTGTAGTTTCGGCATTACGTATGATTGCTCCTGAGCTACCGTTTGAAGTTAAATATATTGAACTGACTGAAGCTGAGCAGGTAATAGACTTTGGAGAATTTAGAATAGAAGCTTTCCGAGTTAATCACAATATTATATGTTATGGTTACAATATGGTGATTGACCGTGCGGGTAAATTTAGCGTAGAAAATGCGAATGCAAAGTGCATACCTATGAAGTATTGGAATAGACTACAGAAAGGTGAAGTGATTGAGACGCCTGAAGTAGTTTACACACCAGATATGGTGCTGGGAGCACAGAGGAAAGGTATAAAAGTGACTTATTGTACTGATTCCAGACCGACAAATTTGATTGTTAAAAGTGCGCAGAAAGCAGATTTATTTATATGCGAGGGCATGTATGGAGATCCGGATAAAGAGCAGAAGGCAATTGAGCATAAGCATATGACATTTTTTGAAGCCGCCAGAATGGCAAAAGAGGCAAGCGTAGGAGAATTGTGGCTGACACATTATAGTCCTTCACTCGTAAACCCAAACGAATTTATGCCAAAAGTATGGGAGATATTTTCGAATGCGCATGCTGGAAAGGATGCAAAGTCGGTCGAGTTAGATTTTGATGAAGATTAGAAAGGCAGGAAAAGCCATGGGTAAAGGGACAAAAGGTCTAGTTATAATAGCATGTATGATATTGCTTATAATTGGCTACTATGCATATTTATCTAATCGCAATATAAACGAGAAGGAAGAAGTGGTGTCTCTTACAATGACGCAAGAAGTATTGTTGCGGGATTTGAAGAAGAGTTATCCCCCATCGCCCAAAGAAGTCATGAAGTATTATAGTGATATGACAATGTGTTTCTATAATGAGGAGCATACAGAGGAAGAATTGGAAGCACTGGCAAATAAAGCAAGAGAATTGTATGATGATGAACTGTTAGAAAATCAAACAGAAGAACAATATCAACGTATGCTGGCTGGTGACATAGACGAATATATAAAAGAGAAGATGACCATATCAAGTTACTCTGTGGCCAATAGCACCGATGTGGAATATTATACACGGGACAATTATGAATGGGCTAAGATACATTGTGTATATACTTTGCGTAAGGAAATGGAGCTTGCAAGTATAAAAGAGGATTTTTTACTACGAAAAGACAAAAATCAACATTGGAAGATATATGGTTGGATTTTGAGCCCGGAAGAAAATACAAATCTTGAGTAACAAGAAGCGTTGATAGAGGAAAGATAGATGAGCATTCATACAGTAAAAAAGGACAAGGATGTTTTGATTTTAGCGATTGAGAGTTCCTGCGACGAGACAGCGGCAGCTGTTGTAAAAAACGGACGTGAGGTGCTCTCAAATGTTATTTCATCACAAATTGAACTACATAAATTATTTGGCGGAGTAGTGCCGGAGATTGCATCAAGAAAGCATATTGAAAAGATGAATCAGGTTATCGAGGAGGCACTAGTAGCGGGTGGAGTAACTCTGCAGGATATAGATGCCATTGGCGTTACCTATGGTCCTGGATTAGTCGGAGCACTTCTTATAGGTGTTTCAGAGGCAAAGGCAATCAGCTTTGCATCTGGTATCCCACTTGTGGGGGTGCATCATATCGAAGGACATATTTCAGCTAATTATATAGAACATAAAGAACTAGAGCCACCATTTATTTCGTTGGTAGTATCTGGTGGACATACACATCTCGTCAAGGTGCAGGATTATGGAAGCTATCAAATTCTTGGAAGAACGCGTGATGATGCCGCAGGTGAGGCATTTGACAAGGTGGCCAGAGCTATAGGGCTTGGTTATCCAGGCGGGCCAAAGATTGATCAGATTGCGAAGCAGGGAAATGAAGAGGCGATTATGTTTCCGAGGGCAAAGGTAGAGGGCTCACCATTTGATTTTAGTTTTAGCGGTGTAAAATCGGCGGTACTGAACTATCTGAATAGCTGTGAAATGCGCGGAGAAAGCTATATACAAGCTGATGTGGCGGCTTCTTTTCAAAAAGCAACTACAGATGTACTGGTGGAACATGCAATAGCAGCGGTGAAAGAACAAGAGATTAAAAAACTTGCAATGGCTGGTGGCGTTGCATCTAACTCGGCTCTTCGCAGGGCAATGGAGACAGCTTGTAATAATGCTGGTATTACATTATACTATCCGTCACCGATTCTATGTACCGATAATGCAGCGATGATTGGTACAGCTGCTTATTATGAATACAAAAAAGGAATTCGGAGCGGACTTGATTTGAATGCTGTGCCGAATTTGAAACTGGGAGAGCGATAGCAGGGTGCTTAATATGAGTAAAATCAAAGATAAAAGTGTGGCAATTGTTTTGGCAGCAGGGCAAGGAAAGAGGATGAATAGCAATATTCAAAAACAATATCTTCTTTTAAGAGATAAGCCTGTCTTATATTATTCCCTAAGGATATTTGAAGAGAGTTTTGTTGATGAAATAATTCTCGTGGTCGGTAAGGGCGAGATTGATTATTGCCAAACGGAAATAGTGAATAAATATGAATTCAGTAAGATAACACATATTGTAGAGGGTGGAAAAGAGAGATATCATTCCGTAATGAAAGGAATAGAGGCGGCTTCAGCATGCGAATGTTCCATACTTTTTATACATGATGGTGCACGCCCTTTTTTAACACAAGATATCTTGAAAAGAGCTTATGATGAGGCAAGGATATTTGGTGCTGCCGTAGTAGCAATGCCGGTGAAGGATACCATCAAGATTGCTGATCATGATGACTTTGCTGTGGAGACACCAGATAGAAAAACAGTATGGTTAATCCAGACACCGCAAGTATTTGAGTATAAGATCATAAGGGATGCCTATTTCGAACTGATTGCTGCTGAGAAAAAAGTGATTGCGGATCACATTTCAATTACGGATGATGCCATGGTGTTGGAAATGTTTGGAAAACATCGTATCAAGTTGGTCGAGGGTTCCTATGAAAATATAAAAATAACGACCCCAGAGGATCTGAAAATTGCCAACGCCTTCCTACCATAAAGTAATAAAACGGTTGATTTATATAGGAATTATCAATTATAAAAAAAAGATTAAAAAAAAGATTAAAAAAAGAAATAAAAATGATTGACACAATTTAAGGTTTTTGTTACAATAATGTTTGCGCCGATTCGAGAAGTAAATGTGTATCACATTTATCAAAAAGTCTACGAAGAAGCCATATTTTTATCACTGACCGCAACGATTGCGGCGATACTTGGAGAGGTATCGAAGTGGTCATAACGAGGCGGTCTTGAAAACCGTTTGTCCGCAAGGGCACGTGGGTTCGAATCCCACCCTCTCCGCTCAGTAATATAATTAAATACGCTATGTAATCAGCTGGTATCAAGTACTTGGAGAAGTACCCAAGCGGCTGAAGGGGCTCCCCTGGAAAGGGAGTAGGTCGTTAATAGCGGCGCGAGGGTTCAAATCCCTCCTTCTCCGTTAGTTTATTCGCATGATTACAGGTAGATAGATGATGCACCTTGATAACTAAACAGTATAAACCAACCCTGAAAATTCAAAAGGACTCC
>CAZAAC010000025.1:0-10031 GCA_964483155.1 uncultured Lachnospiraceae bacterium
ATCACCGGTTATGGATTGATTGACGGCAATCTGGTATATGTATACAGCCAGGATGCTTCTGTCATGAACGGTTCGGTGGGCGAAATGCATGCAAATAAAATTGTAAATCTTTACAACCTTGCATTGAAGACAGGAGCACCGGTTATCGGGCTGTTAGATTCAGCGGGATTAAGATTACAGGAAGCAACAGATGCATTGAATGCTTTCGGCAAGATTTACAAAAGACAAGTTCTTGCTTCAGGCGTGATTCCACAGATTACGGCCATTTTTGGAAATTGCGGTGGAGGATTAGCTGTTATTCCAACACTTACAGATTTTACATTTATGGAAGAAACTCGTGCTAAATTATTTGTAAATACGCCTAATGCAATTGCAGGAAATGAAGTGAGTAAATGTGACAGCGCATCTGCTAAATTCCAGAGCGAAGAATGTGGAACGGCAGACATGGTAGGGGATGAAGCTTCCATATTGAGTCAGATCAGACAGTTGATTACTATGTTGCCAAGCAATAATGAAGAAACTGGTGCTTACGAAGATTGTTTAGATGATTTAAACAGGGCAAGTGATGATTTGGTTAATTGTGTAAGTGACACAACTGTTGCTGTATCAAGAATTGCAGACAATCAGATGTTCTTTGAGATCAAATCTGGGTATGCAAAGGATATGGTAGTTGGCTTTATAAAGCTTAACGGCATGACAGTGGGGGCAATTGCAAATAATGCTCTTGAACTTTCAACAGAAGGCTGTTACAAAGCTGCTGATTTTATTGGATTTTGTGATGCATTTGATATTCCGGTATTATCATTAACAAATGTAAAAGGATATGTTGCAACAATGGATTCTGAAAAGACGATTGCAAAGGCTGTTGCAAAACTAACTTATGCATTTGCAAATGCAACAGTTCCTAAGGTCAACGTTATTATAGGACAGGCTTTTGGTAGTGCATATATTGCAATGAATTCTAAAGCAATTGGTGCAGATATGACATTTGCATGGTCAACTGCTTCTATCGGCATGATGGATGCAGAACTTGCAGCAAAAATCATGTATGCAGGTCAAGGCGCTGATGTGATAGGCCAAAAAGCAAAAGAGTACGCTGATCTGCAGTCAAGCGCTATTGCTGCAGCAAAGAGAGGTTATGTGGATCAAATTATTGAAGCATCTGATACAAGAAAATATGTAATTGGCGCTTTTGAAATGTTATTCACAAAGAGAGAAGACCGTCCGGGTAAAAAACACGGAACAGTTTAAGAAAGGTGATACTTAATATGAAAAAGTTTAAATTAGTATTATGTTTAATTACCTGTATTCTCAGTGTCACGGCATGTGGTAGTAAAGCGAAGGATACATTGAGCGTCGAACAAAGTGAAGCAGCGCAATCTAGAGCAGAACAAGTGATACAGGGTGCATTTCTTTCGATGGACCAAGCGACTGCAGCACAAATGAAGGAATCAGGCGACGAGTATGTAGCATATGTATTTGAAAGCGTTTTATCTATGAAGGTTGATGGAAACGGTATGATAGGGGCTTTTGATTCATGGGTTGCGGCACAGAAGGATATGGGAACATTCGTAAGTATTGATGGCTATACGTCAAATTACGATGGAGATAAAATAATTGTGGATGCTTCTATAACGGGAAGTAAAAAAACAGCGGTTGTTGAGTTTATTTTTGCAGATGATATGTATCTCACATTGGAATCAGCAGCAACAAATGTAGATTATACGCTTGGTGAGAAAATGAATAAGGCAGTACTCAATACAATTTTGGGTATGGGTACAGTTTTTACGATACTGATATTAATATCTTTTATTATTAGTTGCTTTTCTTATATTCCCAAAATTCAAAAAGCATTTGCAAAGAGTGATAAGAAAGAAATTTCGACAGCATCATCAGCTGTAAATAATACAATTGCACAGATTATTCAAAAAGAAGAATTATCTGGAGACTTAGAGTTGGTAGCAGTAATCACAGCAGCAATTGCTGCCGCTGGAACAACTACTGGTTCAAATGACAAATTTGTAGTAAGAAGTATTAAAAGAAGAAAGAATAAATGGCAAAGAGCCTAATTATAGGAGGAAAGTAAAATGAAAAACTATACCATTACCGTCAACGGAAATGTATATGATGTAACAGTAGAAGAAGGAACAGGAAATGCAGTGACACCAGTAGCAGCACCAAGAGTAGCACCAGTAGCAGCACCAGTTGCAACACCAGTTGCAGCAAAAGCAGCAGCACCAGCGGCAAGTGCTGGAGCAGGTTCGGTGAAGATTGAAGCAGGCGCAGCAGGTAAAATATTTAAGGTAGAAGCAAAGGTTGGCCAGGCAGTGAATTCTGGAGATACCATTGTCGTGTTAGAAGCAATGAAAATGGAAATCCCAGTAGTGGCACCTAGTGCAGGAACTGTTGCCAGCATTGATTGTGCGGTAGGAGATGCTGTTGAAGCAGGTGTATTATTGGCAACACTTAATTAGTGTTGTATCTTAATTAAGAATAATATGGAGGTCACAAAATGTCATATGTAGTTAGTACATTGGAAAATCTAGTGGGACAAACGGCGTTCTTGGGTTTAGCCTGGGGAAATTATGTTATGATTGCCGTAGCCTGTCTCTTTCTATATTTAGCCATAAGAAAAGAATACGAACCGCTTCTGTTGCTTCCTATTGCTTTTGGTATGCTGTTGGTAAATATTTATCCAGATATCATGATGACGATAGAGGATTCTGCCAGTGGAACAGGTGGACTGCTCCATTACTTCTATTTATTGGATGAATGGGCAATTCTTCCATCACTCATTTTTATGGGAGTAGGGGCAATGACTGATTTTGGTCCGTTGATTGCAAATCCCAAAAGCTTTTTATTAGGAGCAGCAGCACAGCTAGGTATATTTGTAGCATATTTTGGAGCAATTGCATTAGGGTTTAATGATAAAGCAGCAGCAGCAATATCTATTATTGGAGGAGCAGATGGTCCTACATCTATATTCCTCGCAGGAAAATTAGGACAGACTGCATTGCTGGGACCGATTGCAGTGGCAGCATATTCATATATGTCACTCGTGCCAATTATACAGCCGCCAATCATGAAACTATTTACAACCAAAAAGGAAAGATTGATTAAAATGGATCAATTGCGTCCAGTATCAAAGCTGGAAAGAATTCTGTTCCCAATTATCGTTACCATCGTTGTTTGTATGATTCTTCCAACAACAGCACCATTGATAGGTATGCTAATGCTTGGTAATTTATTTAGGGAATCCGGTGTTGTAAGACAGCTTACGGATACGGCTTCAAATGCATTAATGTATATTGTTGTAATATTACTGGGGACATCTGTTGGGGCAACAACAAGTGCAGAAGCATTTTTAAAGTGGGATACGATTAAGATTGTAGTATTAGGCTTAATAGCATTTGCATTTGGTACATTTGGTGGTGTTATGTTTGGAAAATTGATGTGTTTCTTTACAAAAGGAAAGGTCAATCCACTTATTGGCTCGGCAGGTGTTTCAGCTGTGCCGATGGCAGCCAGAGTTTCGCAGAAAGTCGGAGCTGAAGCTGACCCTACTAATTTCTTATTAATGCATGCAATGGGACCGAATGTGGCAGGTGTTATCGGAACAGCAGTAGCTGCCGGAACGTTTATGGCTATTTTCGGAGTTAAATAAGTAATAGCAGTATATGATTTTATCTTAAATAAATAGGAGGAAAACAAATGTCAGAAACAGTTAAAAAACCGATTAAAATTACTGAGACAGTATTGCGTGATGCGCATCAATCGCTGATTGCAACGAGAATGCCTACAGATAGAATGTTACCGATTCTTGATAAACTGGATAGAGTTGGTTATCATTCATTGGAATGCTGGGGAGGCGCTACTTTTGATGCATCACTTCGTTTCTTAAAAGAAGATCCTTGGGACAGACTTAGGAAAATCAGAGCAGGTGTGAAAAATACGAAACTGCAGATGCTTTTTAGAGGACAGAATATTCTTGGATATCGTCCATATGGAGATGATGTGGTAGAATATTTTGTGCAGAAGTCGATTGCAAACGGGATTGATATTATTCGTATCTTTGATTGCTTTAATGATTTGAGAAATCTGCAGGCTGCTGTTGATGCAACAAATAAAGAAAAGATAAGCTCTGGAAAAGGACATGCACAAATAGCACTTTCTTATACCCTTGGTGATTCTTATACAATGGAATATTGGATGGATATGGCTAAAAGAATCGAAGAGATGGGTGCAGATTCTATATGCATTAAAGATATGGCTGGATTGCTTTTGCCATATAAGGCTTCTGAATTAATTGAGGCTATGAAGAGCGCTTCAAAGCTTCCGATTCAATTGCATTCACATTATACATCAGGTGTAGCAGGAATGACTTATATGAAAGCAGTAGAAGCGGGAGTGGATGTGATTGACTGTGCTATTTCTCCACTAGCTATGGGGACTTCTCAGCCGGCAACAGAAGTTTTGGTTGAGACATTTAAGGGAACACCATATGATACTGGTTATGATCAGATATTACTTGCTGAAATCGCAGATTATTTTAGACCTTTTAGAGATGAGTGCCTTGATAACGGTCTCTTGAATCCGAAGATTATGGGTGTTGACATTAAAACACTATTATATCAGGTTCCAGGCGGAATGTTATCAAATATGGTATCACAATTGAAGGAACAGAATGCAGAAGATAAGTATTATGAAGTACTGCAGGAAATCCCTAGAGTGCGTAAAGACTTGGGAGAACCACCTCTTGTTACCCCATCTTCTCAAATCGTTGGTACACAGGCAGTATTTAATGTGCTGATGGGCGAGAGATATAAAATGGCAACGAAGGAAACAAAGGCAATATTGAAGGGTGAATATGGTCAGACTGTAAAGCCTATGAACCAGGATGTAATTGACAAGGTTATTCCGGGCGAGGAAAGAATTACATGCCGTCCAGCAGATTTGATTCCTAAGGAGCTTGAAACTTTAGAGTCAGAGATGAAAGAATGGAAGCAGCAGGATGAAGACGTATTGTCCTATGCATTGTTCCCTCAGGTTGCAATTGATTTTTTCAAGTATCGTCAAGCACAACAGGAAAAAGTCGATATGACCAAAGCAGATACTGAAAATGGTGTTTATCCTGTATAAGTATTCTGTATAAACAAAATATATATGGAAATTTAAAATAACATGTGTTATAATGGCGGGTGAACAGTATTATTCACCTGCCATTTTATTGTGCTTTTTGAAAATGAAAGGAGTTACTTGCTATGGCGAGAAAAGAAGTAATTACAAAAAAAATGATATTAGAGGGCGCTTTTTCAATGGTCAGAAAAAGTGGACTTGAAGCAGTGACTGCCAGAAAACTTGCACAAGAGATTGGCTGTTCAACGCAACCCATTTTCCGTGTTTATAAGAATATGGATGAATTATATAAAGAACTGTATCATGAAGCAAGAATTTTTTATGAAGATTTTTATGAAATGAATACCTATACAGATGCTACACCCTTTGTCGAACTTGGGCTTTCTTATATTAAATTTGCACAAAAAGAAATAAACCTATTTAAATTACTTTTTTTAACAAAACATGGAGAAGATCAAACCATGTATGATTTAATTAATGGTAGTAATCATCAAGGATATGTGATTCGCGAGATTAGAAGAATCAAAAATCTGAATCCAGATTATGCAGGCAGTATTTTTATGAAAATATTTACGTTTATTCATGGCATGGCTTGTATGGCAGTCAGTGGAGAATTTGATTTAGAGCAGGATGAAGTGGTAAAAATGATTCGAGATGCTTATCTTGCTTTTACAAATGATTCAAAGGAGGGATAATGAGCAAAGATGTAATCATTATTGGTGGCGGAGCTGCTGGAATGCTTGCCGCAATTGAGGCAGGAAGAAATGGAAACAGGGTATCCCTGTATGAAAAAAATGATAAATTAGGGAAGAAACTTTATATTACCGGAAAAGGAAGATGCAATCTGACAAACGCATGCGAGGATGTGACTTTCTTTCAAAATATAATGACTGGCAAAAAGTTTATGTATAGTGCATTCTATGAGATGTCGAATCAACAGACAATTCATTATTTTGAGGAACTTGGTTTAAAGACAAAAATCGAGCGCGGAGAACGTGTCTTTCCTGTAAGTGACCATTCTTCGGATGTAATTAGAGCTTTGGAAAATGAATTAAAAAATAGACGATACAATATTCACATATATTTGCATAAAGAGATTGTTAAGATAGAGCAAAATAACGGCACTGTTTTTGGGGTTGTATTAAAGGATGGAAGCAAAGTAAAAGCAGATAGTGTAATCGTTGCTACAGGAGGGCGTTCCTATCCTGCTTGCGGTTCAACGGGGGATGGTTATCGATTTGCATTAGAATGTGGTCATACGGTCAGTGAACAGCGGCCAGCATTGGTCCCTTTAGAGACAGAAGAAGCTTTTGTTAAAGAACTGCAAGGCCTTTCATTAAAGAATGTTAAGGCAATGATACGTGTGGATGATAAGAATATATATGAAGGATTTGGCGAAATGCTATTTACGCATTTTGGTGTTAGTGGACCACTCGTTTTGACAGCAAGTAGTTTTCTGAAAAGAGAAATGTATGATAGAAAGATGAAGCTCATATTGGATTTAAAGCCAGCACTTTCGATGCAGCAGCTAAATGAAAGGGTGCTTCGAGATTTTGCAGAGAATCAGAATAGGCAATTTAAAAATGCACTTGGTAAGTTATTACCTGTTAAATTAATACCAATTATCATTCAACTTTCGGGCATTCATGAAGATAAGAAAGTAAATGAAATCAATAAGGAAGAAAGATTGAAATTAATTGCATTACTGAAAAATTTCGAAATGACAGTTTTAGGTGACAGAGGGTTTACCGAAGCAGTCATCACGCAAGGTGGTATTACACTTAAAGAAATTAATCCAAGTACGATGGAATCAAAAATCGTGAAGGGACTCTATTTTGTAGGTGAAGTACTTGATGTAGATGCACTTACAGGCGGTTTTAATCTTCAGATTGCATGGTCCACAGGATATCTCGCGGGAAATAGTATCAAATAGTAAAATATTGATTTGATAAGGAGAAGTAAATTTATGGAAGTGATACTTGCGAAAAGTGCAGGCTTTTGCTTTGGCGTACGGCGAGCAATGGACAAGGTGTATGAACGCGTTGGAACAGGGGAACAAATCTATATGCTTGGTTCTATTATTCATAATGAAGAAGTGGTTAAGGATTTGGAGAAACGGGGCGTTAAGGTATTGCAATCTCCAGAAGAATTATTGTTACTACATGAAGGAGCGGTAGTGATTCGCTCGCATGGGGTGTCAAAAGATATCTACAAAATGATTGAAGAAAAAGGACTCACTTGTGTAGATGCTACATGTCCATTTGTACGTAAGATACATAAAATTGTGGAAGATGAAAGCGAAAAAGGAGCACATATTGTAATTATTGGAAATGCAAATCATCCCGAAGTAGAGGGAATAAAAGGATGGTCAAAAACACCAACTGTTGTAATTGAATCCGCGGAAGAAGCTAGAAATTATGAAATGCCTCATAATCAAATGGTTTGTATTGTATCCCAAACTACATTCAACTATAACAAATTTCAAGAATTAGTTGAAATTTTTTTAAAAAAAGGTTATGATATAAATGTTGTGAATACAATTTGCAATGCAACGGAAGAACGACAAAAAGAAGCTGCGGAGATTGCAAGAAAAGTAGACATGATGATTGTGATTGGAGGGACACATAGTTCCAATACACAAAAATTATATGAGATTTGTAAGGCGGAATGTGCAAATACTCATTATATACAGACACTAGAGGACTTGTATTTAGAGACAGAGACTACTAAATCCATTCGTTGTGTAGGTATTACCGCAGGGGCGTCAACGCCAAATAATATTATTGAGGAGGTTCAAAAATATGTCAGAATTGACTTTTGAACAGATGCTGGAATCATCATTAAAAACAATACACACGGGAGAGGTAGTTGAAGGTACGGTCATTGATGTAAAGCCAGATGAAATTATACTTAACATTGGATATAAATCAGATGGTATTGTATCTAAGAATGAGTATTCTAATACTCCAAATTTAGACCTGACAACGTGTGTAAAAGTCGGGGATACCATGGATACAAAAGTACTCAAGGTGAACGATGGAGAAGGGCAAGTGTTGTTAACATACAAGCGTCTTGCTGCAGATAAAGGAAACAAAAAAATTGAAGAAGCTTATGAAAATAAGGAAGTATTAAGGGCAACCGTGGCACAGGTACTAGACGGTGGCTTAAGTGTTATTGTAGAAGAGGCAAGGGTTTTTATTCCGGCAAGCTTAGTTTCAGATAGTTATGAGAAAGATTTGAATAAGTATGCAGGCCAAGAAATTGAATTTGTAATTAGTGAGTTTAATCCAAAGAGAAGAAGAGTCATTGGCGATCGCAGACAACTACTCATGGCAAAAAGAGCAGAAATGCAGAAAGAACTATTTGCAAATTTAGCTATTGGAGATATGGTTGAAGGTATCGTAAAGAATGTTACAGACTTTGGTGTGTTTATTGATCTTGGTGGCGCAGATGGATTGCTTCATATTTCTGAGATGTCTTGGGGACGTGTTGAAAATCCTAAAAAAGTATTCAAAGCTGGTGAAAAGATCAAAGTATTAATTAAAGAAATCACAGGGACTAAGATTGCACTTAGTCTGAAGTTTGATAGTGCCAATCCATGGCTGGCTGCTGAAAACAAGTATGCTGTTGGCAGTGAAGTAACAGGTAAGGTTGCACGTATGACTGATTTTGGAGCATTTATTGAATTGGAACCAGGGGTAGATGCATTATTGCATGTGTCTCAAATTTCTAAAGAGCATATCGATAAGCCTTCTGATGTATTAAAAGTTGGAGAAGAGGTGACAGCAAAAGTTGTTGACTTTAATCCTACAGATAAGAAAATTAGTTTGAGTATCAAGGCTTTATTAATGCCAGAAGAACCTGTTCAAGAAGATGATGCGCAGACTGCTTCTGAGGAAGAGTTTGTGTCTGTTGATATTGATGCCGCTATAGCAGCGGAGGAACCGGTTGAGGAAAAGCAGAAAGCCAAAGTAAATAAAAAAGCAAAAGAAACAGAAGAAGAAATTGTAGTGCCTAATATAGAAGATTGATTATCACAGGTGATATAAATATGAGTTATGATTATGAATCTTTTAAGAGAATTGTTTATGAATTGACTAAAATAGATTTAAATGCCTATAAAGAGAAGCAAATGCGTAGGCGAATTGATACGCTTATCAATAAGTATAAGATGAGTGGGTATGAGGAATTTCTCAATGCATTAAAAACGGACAAAAAATTATTTGAAGAGTTTGTAACTTATTTGACAATTAATGTTTCAGAGTTTTTCAGAAATACGGATCAATGGAATCTGATGAATCAACAATATATTCCAGAGATGATTAAAGGATTTGGAAACAGTTTAAAAATATGGAGTGCTGCCTGTTCAACAGGGGATGAGCCATATTCGCTTGTAATGACTTTGTCAAGACACCTTCCATTATCGCAGATTAAAATATATGCGACAGATCTTGATAAACAAGTGCTCGCCGCTGCAAAGATGGGATTATACACCGAAAAAAGCATTGCAAATGTACCGAGTGATTTGAAAGCAAAATATTTCACAAAGGTAGGTGCTTCTTATCAGATTTCCGAGGAAATAAAGGCAAGAGTTGAATTTCATGAACACAATTTATTAAAGGACAGATATCCAGACAGATGTAATATGATTGTTTGCAGAAATGTATTGATTTATTTTACAGAAGAAGCAAAGGATGATATATTTAAAAAGTTCTATGATTCATTAGTAAAGGGTGGAATATTGTTTATTGGAAGCACTGAACAAATCATGAATCATAAAGACTTTGGATATGCAAGAAAAAATTCGTTCTTTTATGAAAAACCGTAAGAAAGATAAAAATGTAGTGATAAAGATGAAAGCGTGTATAAAATATATGCTTTCATTTTTTTTCTTT
>CAZAAC010000025.1:10041-38529 GCA_964483155.1 uncultured Lachnospiraceae bacterium
TGCTCATTATTTTGTAAAAGCGTTTCTTCATAAGTAAAATAAGAGATTTTATCATGAAGTGCATCCTTAAATACGGGCGAAAATAAAGCTTCCCATTGCGGTAAAAACCAATTTGTTTTTTTTGTATAACAATTGGTGGTAGTTGCTTTTACGCGATGTGCCATATCCACATAAGCAGCAACACTCTTATGAATTGCCATATCTTCTGCAGGGAGATAGTAGTAGTCTTTGTAATTTGGATAAAAGAATTTTAAACTTCTGTAGTATAATGGAACTCTGATTTTTACAGAAGTCTGATTGCAGGATATATAACAATCATAATTGCTGTATTTTACGGGTTTTGGAAGGGCAGTATCAATCTGACAATAAATAAGCAACTCGCGCTTTTCATGATTTTCTATATCGATATAGTCGTTAGCAGATGCTTCAAGAACCTTGATTTCTGAATGGAATAAGTCATAGTAAGATAAAATAGGTGTAATTTGTAGCATACCCTGTAAATCATCAAAATTATGTAATAGTAATAATTCACGGTTAAAGTCCGAGGGGTTCTTTACATATTCATGATAGACGGCAATCAACTGCCCACCATTAAGTGTATCAGTGCGATGAAGAGATAAAAAGTATTCTATTGATTTCAGTTTCAAATTTGCAAGAGTAAGAAATTGTTTATAGGGAGCTATTTTTTTATAAATATCAATTGTATCAAAATGATCAAACGAATATTCTAGGTTATATTTTTTTACTTTATTCATAAGATAGGGAATATCGAAATGCAGTCCGTTATAATGAAAAATAAAGGTATATTTTTTTGCAAAATCAAAGAAATAATGAAGCAATGCTTTTTCTTCAGAATAGTTGTCCGCAAACCATTGTATCGTATGAAAACTGTTATTTTCATAATAGGCACATCCAATTAGGAATAAGTTTGTAGAATTAGCGGAGAATCCAGTTGTTTCAATGTCAAAGAAAAGAAGATCCTCAAGAGGAGCAATGGCTTCAAGTGGATATGAAATGGATAAAGGTTTTAGTTTATTTCTTTGAATATGCATAAAACCACCTTCCTTGAAATGCTTTTTTCTAAAGCTGGTTATATTAGTCTGTTTAAAATGTAACATAAAATTGAGAAATTAGGTAGTATTTTGAATAAAAATTTAGTATAGTATGTCTAAGATTATTTTTATATAGATTTTATTTATATATGAATTATGAAAAGGATGATAATATGTGGGAATATAGAATAGCAGGCATAGAACTTTACTATATTATTAATTGGTTTATAATTTATAGTATATTAGGCTGGATTTGGGAAACTTGTTATATGTCGATTAAAGAAAAAAGACTTGTTAACAGAGGATATGTAGTAGGACCTGTTTGTACAATATATGGGGTAGGTGCTGTTTCACTTTATCTGCTTTTTCGTCCAATCTCATCTGATTATTTTGTTTTATTCTTTGGCGGCGCGATTATAGCGACTGTGATAGAATATATAACAGCAGTTCTTATGGAATACATTTTTCATACAAGTTGGTGGGATTATACGGAACAGAAATTTAATTATAAGGGGCGTATCTGCTTGAGCAGTACTATTGCATGGGGTGCAGGTTCGGTTATATTATTTACCTTATTGCAACCACTTGTTGAAAAAATAGTATCCTTATACTCTGTTAAAGCAGGTATCATAGGCATTAGCATAGGTATCATACTATATTTTGTTGATTTTACATTTGCAACAGTCGCAGCATTTGATTTATCATCAAAGTTACAAAAAATGGATGCTTTGTTAGAGGAGGTCTCCGAATATCTGAAAGAGACCAGGCTTTATACAAGTACTGAAGAATTGAGAATTAAAATCGAGAAGTTTGGCAAAAGATATCGCGGTTCAAATTATATTTCTAAGTTTTCAAAGAGAAGAGAAATCAGACAAGCTGTATTTAGTGAACAGCTTGCAGAACTTGGGCTTACAGGACTTAGAGATGATATCAAAGATGGATTATTTGGTTTCATGAATCGATTGAATGGTATTGTAGATAGGTATAAATTCCGACAAAACCGTATTATGAATGCATATCCCAATATAAAACTTAAAATCAATAAAAATGTTGTTCATTCAGAGACCAATAAAATTATTAATGTGGAAAAAAAATGCGATAATAAAAATAAAGATAATAAAGATTACGATAATAAAGATAGAGAGGAATAAAAACATGGTAGCATTAACATTTCGAGGCGGAATTCATCCGCATGATGGCAAAAATATGTCAAAAGATAAGCCAATACGCCAAGTACTCCCTAAAGGAGACTTGGTGTATCCTCTGTCACAACATATTGGTGCACCTGCTATAGCCATTGTAGAAAAAGGAGAGCGCGTACTAGTAGGTCAAAAAATTGCTGAATCAGGTGGATTTGTCTCTGTTCCCATACATGCCTCAGTATCAGGTACGGTAAAGGCAATTGAGCCAAGGCGTGTAGTTACAGGTGACAATGTGATGTCTATTGTGATTGAAAATGATCATCTTTATGAGGAAAAACCACGCTTTCAAAACAAAGAATTGGCGGATATGACAAGAGAAGAAGTGGTTGAGGTAATTAAAGAAGCTGGTATTATAGGTATGGGGGGCGCTGGATTCCCAACACATGTTAAAATGTCTCCTAAAGAGCCAGATAAGATTTATCATGTAATAGCAAATTGCGCAGAATGCGAGCCATATCTGACATCTGATTACAGAAGAATGATAGAAGAGCCTGAGAAGCTGGTAGCGGGACTGAAAATCATATTATGTCTTTTTCCGCATGCAAAAGGTATTTTGGCAATAGAAGATAATAAACCGGATTGTATTAGAAAATTGAAGGATTTGACGCTCGATGAAGCTAGAATTAGCGTAAAAGTTGTTAAGACCAAGTATCCACAAGGCGCTGAAAGACAATTAATTTTTGCAACGACGAGAAGAGCCCTGAATTCCTCTATGCTGCCTGCAGATGTAGGGTGTATTGTTAATAATGTGGATACAATTGTTGCAATATATAATGCTGTAATTAATGGACAGCCTCTTATTAATCGAATTGTCACTGTAACAGGTGATGCAATCAAAAATCCACAGAACTTCATGGTTAGAACAGGGACCAGCTATAGTGAACTGATTGATGAAGCTGGTGGGTTTATCAGAAAACCAGAAAAAATAATCTCTGGTGGTCCTATGATGGGATTTGGGATATTTGATCTTAATGTTCCTGCGACAAAAGTATCATCAGCCCTCTTATGTTTACTAGAGGATGATGTGAAAATATCGCAACCAAAACAGTGTATCAATTGTGGACTATGTGTTGAAATCTGTCCTGGCAGGGTAATCCCGACGAGACTGGCGGATTTTGCACAGAATTATGATAAAGAGAAGTTCATGAAGTATAATGGTATGGAATGTTGCGAATGTGGGTGTTGCAGCTATGTGTGTCCAGCGAAACGCCATTTAACACAGAGTATTAAGTCCATGAGAAGAATGATATTGGCAGAAAGAAGTAAGTAATATACATTTTGGAGGTGTAGACTTTGAATAATATGAATGACATGATGAATGTATCATCTTCGCCGCACATAAGAAGTAAATTGACAACAAGTGCAATTATGTTTGTAGTGATTGTTGCCTTATTACCAGCGACGGCTTTTGGCATCTATAATTTTGGAATGGATGCCGCTTTGATTATAGTAATCTGTATCACAACATGTGTATTAACAGAATTTATCTATACAAAGTTAATGAAAAAACAGACTACAATAGGAGATTTCAGTGCTGCCGTAACGGGATTATTACTGGCTCTAAATTTGCCACCCTCAGTACCGTGGTGGATTCCGTTGATAGGTGGTATATTTGCGATCCTGGTAGTCAAAATGTTGTTTGGCGGATTAGGTCAGAACTTTATGAATCCAGCGCTTGGTGCTAGATGTTTTTTAATGATTTCTTTTACAGCCAAGATGACAGATTTTATATATGACGGCGTGTCTACGGCAACACCGCTTGCTGAATATAAAGCGGGAAATGCAGTAAGTACCTTTGATATGATTATTGGAAGAATACCAGGTACAATCGGAGAAACATCGGTCATTGCCATAGTAGCCGGAGCAATTTTACTTTTGCTAGTAGGTATTATTGATTTGAAGATTCCTGGTACTTATATTGCCACATTTATTGTCTTTATTGGGTTATTTGGCGGTAGGGGCTGGGATATGAACTATATTACGACACAGTTAGCTGGCGGTGGATTGATGCTAGGAGCTTTTTTTATGGCAACGGATTATACCACTTCACCAATTACAAGAGCTGGCAAGATAGTGTATGGTATTTTGTTAGGTATTTTGACAGGACTTTTCAGAGTATATGGTGCTTCTGCAGAGGGCGTTTCCTATGCGATAGTTTTTTCAAACTTACTTGTTCCCCTAATTGAGAAAATCACAATTCCCCAATGCTTTGGGAAAGGGGGGGAGCATATATGAAATCAATTATTAAAAACACAATGATTTTGACTATTATTACTATTATTTCGGGATTAATGCTGGGCTTGGTTTATGATGTTACAAAAGAACCGATTGCGATTCAAAAAAGCAACGAAAAGGCGAGTGCATATTCGAAGGTGTTTCCCGATGCTTCTTCATTTACAGAAGATGCAGAAATTAATCTTGGGTTGTCAAATGATATTTTAAATGCAAATGGTTATACAGAACAGGTAATAGATGAGGTGTTAGCGGCAAAAGATGAGTCAGGAAAAATATTAGGACATGTTATGACAGTTACAACAAAAGAAGGGTATGGTGGAGATATCGTTCTATCACTTGGTATTACCAATGAGGGGCTATTAAATGGTATTGAGATATTGTCTATAAATGAAACTGCTGGGCTAGGTATGAAAGCAGCAGAGAATGAGTTTATGAGCCAGTTTACAAATAAAAACGTTGCAAAATTTGCCTATGTTAAAAACGAAGTAGCAGCAGATTATGAGATAGATGCCATAAGCGGAGCTACTATTACGACAAATGCCGTAGTAAATGGTGTAAATGCTGGAATTGCATATGCTACACAAATATCAGTAGATGGGGGTGGGCAGAATGAATAAGATTGTGGAACGGTTATGGGGAGGAATCTTTAAGGAAAACCCAACCTTTGTATTGATGCTTGGTATGTGTCCCACACTAGCTGTTACGACTTCTGCAATAAATGGTCTGGGAATGGGACTTACTACAACAGCTGTTTTAATTTTATCAAATATGCTGATTTCAATGCTACGAAATATCATACCAGATAAAGTTAGAATACCAGCGTTCATTGTGGTTATTGCATCTTTTGTTACCGTCATGGAGCTATTACTGGAAGGATTCCTGCCATCTTTATATAATGCACTGGGAATTTATATTCCATTAATTGTTGTAAACTGTATTATTCTTGGCAGAGCAGAGGCATTTGCATCTAAGAATAGTGTTATTTTATCAATATTTGATGGGATAGGAATGGGTATCGGTTTTACAATAGGATTGACAATAATAGGGGCTTTTAGAGAGCTGATTGGAACGGGAATGATATTCTCACACCAGTTAATGCCTAATTCCTATGAGCCTATTACAATATTTATTTTGGCACCAGGTGCTTTTTTTGTACTTGCGGGTTTAACAGCTTTACAGAATAAGATAAAAATGAATAAGAAGAGAGCGGATGGTCTAATTGTTCAGTGTGATTCATCGTGTATCTCATGTCCTAGTATTTCATGTGAGGGAAAAGCAGTTGAGGGAAGAATTAAGAAAGCAAAAGATAACAAGGCAAGTAAGAGAGGATTGGTTTAATTATGAAAGAATTGTTACTAATTGCAATTGGAAGTGCATTTGTCAATAATGTTGTTTTGAGTCAGTTTCTTGGCATCTGTCCCTTTTTAGGAGTGTCTAAGAAAGTAAATACTGCTGCAGGAATGGGAGGAGCAGTCGTATTTGTTATTACATTGGCTTCAGCAGTGACAGGAGCGGTGTATCAATTAATTTTAGTGCCTCTTGATATCGCTTATCTGCAGACAATTGTTTTTATTCTTGTCATTGCAGCATTGGTACAATTTGTTGAGATGTTTCTAAAAAAAGCCGTGAAAGGATTATATCAGGCACTTGGTGTATATTTACCATTGATTACAACAAATTGTGCTGTACTTGGTGTTGCATTGACAAATGTTCAGAAATCATATGATATTCTTACAGGAGTTATTAATGGTTTAGCAACAGCAGTAGGCTTTCTGATTTCTATTGTTATTATGGCAGGTATTAGAGAAAGATTAGAATATAATGATATTCCCAAACCATTTAAAGGTATGCCAATTGTTTTAGTTACAGCTGGGCTAATGGCGATTGCTTTTTTTGGTTTTTCGGGCTTAATGTAATCAGGAGGATAGAATTATGAATATTACTGCAATTATGATATCAGTTTTATGTATCGGCGGTGTTGGCTTATTTATTGGAATTTTTCTCGGCATTGCGGGTAATCACTTTAGGGTAGATACCGACCCGCGAGAAGACGAGATATTATCTGTATTGCCCGGTATAAATTGTGGAGGATGTGGATACGCAGGATGTGCGAGTCTAGCGGCAGCAATCGTAACAGGAAAAGCACCTTTAAATGGTTGCCCAGTTGGCGGTAATGAAGTTGCCAAAAAAGTGGGAAAGGTTATGGGAGAAAGTGTCGGAGATAGTGTTAAAAAAGTGGCATTTGTAAAATGTGACGGCACATGCGAGAGAACTGTAAGCGACTATAATTATACAGGTATAGAAGATTGTAAAATGTTGTCCTATGTGCCGAATGGAGGTTCTAAGGCATGTAATTATGGCTGCGTGGGCTACGGTTCCTGTGTTAAAGTATGTCCATTTGATGCGATTTCAATATTAGACGGAATTGCAGTAATTGATTATGAAAAGTGTAAAGCCTGTGGCAAGTGTATTGATGAGTGCCCTAAACATTTGATTGCATTAATTCCATACAAGACGGCTTATTATGTGAAGTGTAATTCTGAAGATAAGGGTCCAGTTACGATGAAAGCATGTAAAGTTGGATGTATTGCATGTGGAATTTGCGTAAAAGCATGTGAAGCAAATGCTATTACAATAACAAATTATTTGGCACATATAGATCCTGATCTTTGTACAAATTGTGGAGAATGCGCAAAAAAATGTCCTAAAAAAATAATTGTTAGAGGCCCGT
Source organism: uncultured Lachnospiraceae bacterium (assembly GCA_964483155.1). Classification (GTDB taxonomy): domain Bacteria; phylum Bacillota; class Clostridia; order Lachnospirales; family Lachnospiraceae; genus JAAYYM01. Next base: position 17,262 of record CAZAAC010000025.1, read on the forward strand.
CTTATCTTTAAGACCGGTAGAATAATGTAGTTTATAATCGTCAGTAATAAATATTGCTTCTATGTCAGGAATGCTTTCGATTAAGGACATTCCTTCTTCCAGACCAAGAACCATGCAGGAAGTGCTCAGGGCATCACCATCCTTCGAACAATCGGAGATGATAGTGACACTGAGTAGATTATTACGAACTGGATAGCCTGTCAAAGGTGAAATAATATGATGATATAGTTTTTCGTTGTATTCAAAATAGCGTTCATAAATGCCGGAAGTAACAACGGATTGATTTTCTATAGCAACAGTGGTTATTACACCTCCATTTTCATCAAAGGGTTTCTTGATTCCAATTTGGTAGGGAGTACCGTTAGGTTTTTCACCAATGGTAAGGATATTGCCGCCGAGATCAATGAGTGCATGTTCCACACCATTTTTGGACAGGTATTCTTTAAGACGGTCAGCTATGTAACCTTTTGCAATTCCACCAAGATCTATGGCTGTTTCGGGATCTTCAAGAGTGACAGATAAATTATTGATATGTATTTTAGAAGAATTAACATGCTCTAATTTTTCACTAATAATAGCAGGAGGAACAGGAACTGGAGAAGCACCTGTGAAATCCCATAAAGTACTAATTGTACCAATTGTGATATCAAAGGATCCATTGGAAAGCTGATGATAAAGGACTGCGTCCTTAATCAGGGAAACAGTATCAGCAGATAGAGAGACTGTTTTACCGTCTGCATGATTTAGCTTATCTATATCACTTCCAGATATAGTCCGGCTCAAGAGATTTTCATATTCTTCACATATTTGAAAACAATGATCAAGCAGTTTGGCGTCTTCTTTATCATATACGGTTATAGTCACGACGGTATCAAACAAAAAAGAGGTCTTACTGATAGGGGTAGAAGTTTCAGAAGAAGAGCAGCCACTAATGAAGGACAGAAGCAATATGCAAATTGGTAGCAGTAATAATTTTTTTTTCATAATAATTCCTTTCATATTTAATTTTTATAATATCATATTATTTTAGATATTTAAAGTGTACTATTATGATAGTGGAGGATTTAAGAATTGAGTATAAATGATAGTAATCAGGATGATGACAGTTCATACAAAAAAATGGTCAGATTATGTGTAGCAGCAGCATCTTTTGTAATGCTGATATTTTTGCTGGCACTTTATAATAATATGCATCCAAAAGAGAAAGATGATAAATCTGTAATACAAGCGCAGGAAACAGTTTCTGATGAAGAGTTAATATATGGAGAATCTGATTTAACTTCAGATGATTTGGATTTTTGGGATATGTATGGTGATTTGAGTGGGGATAAAATAGAAGAAGAGGTAAAGAAAGAGACAGATGAATTAACAGAACGAGAGAGCGTAAGTGCACCTGAGGCGCCACAAAAAAATGAGGCACCAGATGATATTGCAGATAAACCCGCTACTTTTGAGGAAGAAATTGAGATTGATGAAAGATTAATGCAGAATGCATATGATTTTGAATCAAATTTAATACGAGAGGATGAAATGCTAAAGTATTATGAAGACAATAAGCTGTTATCTTTTTTTGGTGTGGATGTATCAAAGTATTCTGGTGAAATTGACTGGAAAAAGGTTAAAGCGGAGGGTGTTCAATTTGCTATGATTCGTGTTGGTGTCAGAGGATATGGCACAGGACAGATGATTCTTGATGAAAACTTTGTTAAAAATATAGAAGGCGCGATTAGTAATGATATTAAAGTAGGTGTGTATTTCTTTTCGCAGGCAATTTCTATGACAGAAGCAGTAGAAGAAGCTAACTTTGTTGTTGCAGCAATTTCAAAATATAAGATTACATATCCAGTAGTATGTGATATGGAAAAGATAGAGAATGATGTAGCAAGGACGGATACATTGACGACTACGGAAGTGACACAATATGCAAAAGAATTTTGCGAGACTGTTAAAGCCTATGGTTATCATCCAATGATTTATGCAGAAAAAGATTATTTAATAGAAAGATTGGATTTAAGTAAATTATCTTCTTATGACATATGGTTAGCGCAGGAAAGTGAGCGACCGAACTATCCATATATGTTTACCCTGTGGCAATATTCAAAGGTAGGAGTCATTGATGGCATAGCAGGTGATGTGGATTTGAATTTGAGTTTTGTGAATTATGAAGAGAAATAGCATGTGAATATTAACATAGAAAGCGGTGTTTGTTTATTTAATTTTAAGTATTTGTAGTGCAAAAAATACAAAAAAATAAGGAAAGCAGTTTGCAAAGTGGCAATAATTACAGAAATATTACGGATTGCAATATTTTTGTAATTATTTTGTTAATCTATGGTATACTACCTATGGTTGTATGATTAGAAAAGGAGTATAGTATATGAAAATGATTTCTAAAGCCACTTACATTTATTGTGGTATTTTAATAGCAGTAGTGATAACTTTTTATATAATGCTATTCAGTAATTTCGGAACAAATATGATAGAGAGAACGACAGAAGCGCGATTAAGCAGGGTGTTTATGTCAGAAGATAGCACACAAATAGTATCTGGTGGCAGTATTATGAAAACAAACGATACAACAGTATCTGGCAGTAGTGCTGAGATAAGTACGATTGAGATAGGAGAAAAGCTTACAGAAACAGAAATAGAAACAGAAACAGAAATAATACAACCAATTTTACCAATTGAAGAGTATGAAGCTTTATGCAGAATTGTCCAGGCTGAAGCTGGCAATCAAGATGCAGAAGGAAAGCTTCTAATTGCAAATGTGGTATTAAACAGAGTAAGATCCGAACGATTTCCAAATTCTATCGTCGATGTGATATTTCAGGATAATGGAGGCAAAACGCAATTTGCACCAACTAAAAATGGCAGTTACAATAATGCCCAGATTACAATCGACACAATGGCTGCAGTTAATCGAGCGTTAGCGGGAGAAGATATTTCTAAGGGTGCTTTATACTTTAAAGCAGGAGATAATATGAAATGGGGCAGGCTTGAATTTTTGTTTCAACATGGAAATCACGTATTCTTTTTATAACAAGTTTTGTTTGATAGCAATTTGATTTCATTGGAGCAGCAAGAAAACTATATTAAAAATATTGTACAAAAAATACACTTCAAGAATCAGATTCTGTCTGAGATTTGAGGTGTATTTTAATATTACATATAGTTTATTTCTGTCCTAGTTGAAGCAATTTTGCAGGAAGCTGTATTAAAGTATAGATATCAGCATAAACAGAAGGAGCCACATGATCAATGTAGTTTTGAGTATAACTTCTGGAACAGGTGGTATGCGATAAAAAATCAGCAGCTTTATTATATGCAATAGCAGCTTCAGTTTCAGTCTCATAATATCCAATAATATAATTACCCTTAATATGAATATAAGATTTATATAAGATATGATTATTTTTTATGATACGTAGTACACCGTTATAGCGGTTGATGATATCAATATTTTCATAACGATAGTCAAATGAATCACCATTTATAAATCTGTAATCACGATCTCTTACAGCATGATTTCGAATACCATATCTATTAGCAAGATTGACTTGCATACCATAATCTGCCACAAAAAGATGGCCATTACGCATAGATATCTTATGCTCAGAATAATAGAATAGATCATCAATATCAAACTTATAAATAATTGATTTTGTAAGATAATATTCGAAATATCGCTTTTGTAAATAGATTGGATTACGAATATATACATTATTATCTCTAAAATTTATTAGTACAACAATCTTTTCAAAAGATAGTGTCATATGATGAAAAGAGTCAGTGAGCTTTATAGAACTCTCTAATAGAGAGAGCGCATCTTTATATGCATGATTTGCGGCAGTCTCTGTTTTATAGCTTCCGAGACTGATATGTTTATTCTTGTACGTAATGGACGACCGGTAATATAGAGTACCATTTTTTTTTCTTGCTAAATAAACACCAGGCATCATAATATGAAGAATCCTTTCTAAAAATATAATAATGGATTTATAATAATTATATCATATAAGAGATAGAATATGATATTATAAATAGATAGAGTTATTAGATTATCCTTACTTTGAAAAGGAATTATAAGCAGATTGTTGTAATTGTAAATTTTTATCAATGATTTTGTATACTTTTGAGGTTGACAAAAAAGTTTCAAATTGATATATTTTAAGAGATATACAAGATGTTGTTTCGGCATCAGCCCGAAACACAAAATATAGTCAGGAGGGGGAGAATGCATGGATAGCAAAGGTGATTTGACAGAGAAAACAAGCATTGATTATGCAAAGAGATTTAAAGTTGAAAGACCTGTCAAAATGATTAAAAAAGATGGAACAAGAGAGGATTTTAACGTTCAAAAAGTAGTCGATGCAGTTGGAAAATCTGCATATAGAGCCTTAACTAATTTTACGGAGGAAGAAAAGGAATTTATATGCGAGAGTGTTGTAAAAAGAGTAAATGATCTGGGAAAAGATGAAATACCAATTCCAGTTATGCATAATATTGTTGAGAGTGCTTTAGAAGAAATAAAACCGATTGTGGCTAAAAGTTATCGTGACTACAGAAACTACAAGCAAGATTTTGTAAGAATGCTTGATGATGTATATAAAAAAAGCCAGTCTATCATGTACATTGGTGATAAAGAAAATTCTAATACAGACTCTGCACTTGTCTCTACAAAAAGAAGTTTGATATTTAATCAGCTAAACAAGGAACTGTATCAAAAATTTTTTATGACAACAGATGAAATTCAGGCATGTCGCGACGGTTACATTTATGTTCATGATATGTCTGCGAGACGTGATACGATGAATTGTTGCCTTTTTGACGTTAAGGAAGTATTATCTAATGGTTTTGAAATGGGAAATTTGTGGTATAATGAGCCCAAAACGCTGGATGTGGCATTTGATGTTATAGGAGATATTGTTTTATCTGCGGCAAGTCAGCAATACGGTGGCTTCACTGTGCCAAGTGCAGATCTGATTTTAGAGCCCTATGCAGAAAAATCTTATAAAAAATATATTGATAAATACATCAGACTAGGTATAGACCAGGAGACTGCAGAGGCAGAAGCCTTTGCCGATGTTACCAAAGAATTTGAACAGGGCTACCAGGGCTGGGAATATAAGTTTAATACGGTTGCCTCTAGTAGAGGAGATTATCCTTTCATTACTGTGACAACTGGAACCGGAACTGGAAGGTTTGCAAAACTGGCATCTATTGCGATGCTTAATGTCAGAAGAAGAGGACAAGGTAAAAAAGAATGTAAGAAACCCGTTCTTTTTCCTAAAATTGTGTTTCTTTATGATGAAAATTTGCATGGACCCGGAAAAGAACTCGAAGATGTATTTGAAGCGGGCGTTCTTTGCTCAAGTAAAACGATGTATCCAGACTGGCTTAGTCTTACAGGAAGAGGCTATATAGCCAGCATGTATAAACAGTATGGGAGAATTATCTCGCCCATGGGTTGCCGTGCATTTTTATCACCATGGTATGAGCGAGGTGGCATGCATCCAGCAGACGAAAAGGATATGCCAGTCTTTGTAGGAAGATTTAATATAGGTGCTGTATCATTGCACCTGCCAATGATACTTGCTAAGGCAAGACAGGAGAGTAAAGATTTTTATGAAGTGCTTGACTATTATTTAGAATTGATTCGCCATCTTCATATTAGAACATATGCATATCTGGGAGAATTAAGAGCATCTACAAATCCACTTGCTTATTGTGAAGGCGGTTTTTACGGAGGGCATCTGAATCTGACAGATAAAATCAAACCACTTCTCAAAGCCGCAACGGCTTCATTTGGCATTACAGCATTTAATGAGCTACAGCAGTTATATAATGGAAAGTCATTAGTTGAGGATGGAGAATTTGCATTAGAGGTATTAGACTATATTAACAAAAAGATTAACGATTTCAGGGAAGCAGATGGCAATTTATATGCGATATATGCTACACCAGCGGAGAATCTGTGTGGCTTACAAGTACAACAGTTTAGAAAGAAATATGGTATTATTGAAAATGTATCTGACCATGAATATGTGAGTAATAGTTTTCATTGCCATGTATCTGAAGAAATTACACCTATTCAGAAGCAGGATTTAGAACTTCGCTTTTGGGAGTTATCTAACGGTGGAAAGATTCAGTATGTAAAATATCCGATTGATTATAATATTGAAGCAATAAAAACATTGATACACCGTGCAATGGATATGGGTTTTTACGAAGGTGTTAATATGTCATTGGCATATTGCGATGACTGTGGACATCAGGAACTAGAGATGGATGTATGCCCAAAGTGTGGCAGCAAGAATTTAACCAAAATTGATAGAATGAATGGTTACTTATCTTACTCGAGAGTGCATGGTGATACAAGACTGAATGAAGCAAAAATGGCAGAGATTGCAGAAAGGAAGAGCATGTAATAATGAGGTATCATAACATAACAAAGGATGATATGCTAAACGGAGACGGATTGCGTGTTGTGATTTGGCTGGCGGGATGCTCTCACTGTTGCAAAGATTGTCATAATCCGATGACTTGGGATCCGTCAGGTGGTTTAGAGTTTGATGAAACTATCAAGAAAGAATTATTTGAAGAATTATCTAAAGATTATATAGCGGGGATTACTTTTAGCGGAGGGGATCCACTGCATTCAGCTAATAGACTTGATGTTCGCGAGTTAATGAGTGAAATTCGTGAGCGATTTCCCAATAAGACAATCTGGCTATATACGGGCGATTCATGGGAGTCTATTATGCACTACAACATGATGCAGTATATTGATGTTTTGGTGGATGGTGAGTTTCATACGGAAGAGAGAGATGTGCGATTGTTGTGGAAAGGAAGTAAGAATCAAAGAGTAATTGATGTACAGGCATCATTAAAACAGGAAAATCAAGCGATACCAGTGTTACATTGTCCAGATTATTATAATTAAAGTATATAGCACATAAGGAGTATTTATAATGCAAAGAATAGCGAAATTTCATAAAGTGAGTTTTGAGCAATTTGAATATGACTGGAAGGATAGCTTTGGTGCAATTTCAAATGAGGAGGTCGTGCAAATTTATGATCTTATCATGTTACCCTGTCGTGCCACAAGTGGATCTGCAGGATATGATTTCTATAGTCCCTTATCCTTTTCACTTAAGCCAGGAGAGACAATAAAAATACCAACAGGAATCCGAGTTGAGATGGAAGAGAACTGGGTTCTTAAATGCTATCCGCGAAGTGGACTTGGTTTTAAATACCGTTTACAGCTGAATAATACTGTGGGAATTATTGACAGTGATTATTTCTATTCAGATAATGAAGGTCACATTTTTTCTAAAGTAACAAATGATTCCAATGAGGGTAAGTCAATTGAAATCGATGCAGGAACAGGATTTATGCAAGGTATTTTTGTGGAATATGGAATTACGATTGATGATGATACTTGTGATGTGAGAAATGGTGGCTTTGGCAGTACGACAAAATAGTTAGGATAATCATGTAACGATACATAGGATTCATAGAAAATTTATTTGAATTATATAATATAAGGTGGTAATATAATTATCAAGTAGGTGCGTCTGCAAGAGTTTGGCGCTGTAAAAAATAAAAATTGGGAGACATAATAATATGAGCGATTTTAAAATCAGTATTTGTAATACGGCAGACCTACCAGAAAGTTATATTATAGAGAACGATTTGGGTGTTATAAGTCTATCCTATATGTTTGATGAGGAAGTCTATAAAAGAGGACATGATCTTCCAGAACCTGTATTTTATAATAAAATGAGGTCAGGCATGATGCCTACAACTTCTCAGATTAATCCTGATGAAGCAAGAATGGCTTATTTAGAATACCTGAAAGATTCTAATGAAATACTGCAGATTGCTTTTTCATCAGGTCTTAGCGGAAGCTATAATAGTCTGAGAATAGCAGCAGAAGAATTGATGGAAGAGAGAGATGATATCAAAATTATTGTGGTAGATTCCTTGTGTGCTTCTTTAGGGGAAGGGCTTTTGGTTCATAAGGCCGTACAGTTGAAAAAAGAAGGTAAATCTTTAGAAGAAATTGTTGCATGGCTAGAAGAGCATAAGCTGAATTTAGTTCATATGTTTACAGTAGACGACTTGTTTCATTTACATAGAGGGGGGCGTGTAAGTAAAGCTGCTGCAATTATTGGAACGATGGTGAATATCAAGCCGATTTTACATGTGGACGATGAAGGCCATTTAATGCCGCTTGACAAGGTAAGAGGAAGAAAAAAATCACTTAATTGCATGGTTGATTACATGGAAAAAAAAGTTGGAAGTTATAGAAATAATAACGATGCAATTTTTATTAGTCATGGCGATTCCTTAGAAGATGCAGAATACTTGTCTGCAGAAGTTAAAAAAAGATTTGAAGGGATAGAAACTTTAATAATAAATTATGTGTGTCCAACTATAGGTGCTCATTCTGGGCCAGGTACGATTGCGCTGTTTTTTATGGGAGATGAACGCTAGAGGAGATAGCATTTATGAATATATTATTCTTTTTAACGCCAAAGAATGAGGTGGAATTTGTTTATAACGACGACACATTACAACAGGCTTTGGATATTTTAGAGAAAAGTACGTATACGGCAATACCAATCATCAATCATAAAGGAGAATACAAAGGAACCATTTCCGAAGGAGATCTTTTGTGGACCTTAAGGGATGAGGCAAATTTAAATATGCAGGCCTTATGTGATATGAAGGTATCAAGGGTAAATCGTAAATATAACAATAAGCCTGTTAAGGCAAATGCTATGATTGATGATCTGATGCATGTAGCAATTAATCAAAATTTTGTGCCAGTTATTGATGATGATGATGTTTTTATCGGAATTGTAAAAAGAAGAGATGTCATAAGATATTATTTTGAGAGTGAATGTGCGAAAAGAACGAATGGAAATAACGAAGAACGGATAGTTGAAAGAGTTATATTTGTTTAACATCATAATTACATACTTCATGGTCAGATGTTATACTCTGACCATGAAGTATGTAATATAAGTATTTTTAGTTTAGGCGGGAGAATAAGTATGAATAATATGAGAGGGCTGGATACACAGGTTCGAAAATATAGAAGAAGAATATTTCAAGAAATATCAAATTTGGCATATACATCAACTGATATTGTAGATGATATTGAAGCATTGCCTTATAAAATTGTACAAGCAGACGAACCAGAGTTTTGGGAAAATATATATCGAGAAAGAGCCGTTACAAGAGAACATTGCAGACTGGCGATGGGTATGTCCCTTCGACCAGAAAATCAACCGGTTCATGTGTCACAAGGCGTGGAAGAAAGCAATATTGCAGAAAAGTATTATGAGCCACCTTTAATGCAAGTAATCCCATCAGCATGTAATGCGTGTCCCATTAATGAATATGTGGTCAGCAATAATTGTATGGGATGTATTGCGAGACCGTGTAAAGAGGTATGTCCAAAGGATGCCGTATTTTTTAAAGACGGAAAACCAAATATTGATCAGGATAAATGTATGAAATGTGGTAAATGTAAGGCAGCATGTCCCTATGATGCCATCACACATAAGGTGCGTCCCTGTGTGGAAGCATGTGGTGTTAATGCGATTGAAAGTGACAAATATGGGAGAGCAGCTATTAATTCCGAAAAATGTGTGGCTTGTGGAATGTGTATGGTAAGTTGTCCTTTTGGAGCAATTGCTGATAAATCTCAAATATTTCAGTTAATAAGAGCCATGCAATCTGGTAAAGAAATTATAGCGGAAATAGCACCCGCCTTTGTAGGACAGTTTGGTAAAAATATTACACCTGAGATGATAAAGGCAGCAATAATTAAGCTGGGATTTGCAGATGTTTATGAAACGGCAATAGGTGCTGATGCGGGAGCAATGGCAGAAGCGCGACATTATGTCGAAAAGGTCTCAACTGGAGAATTTCCCTTTTTACTAACATCATGCTGTCCTTCTTGGGCAATGATGGCGAAGAAACTATTTCCAGAGACAATTGATAATATTTCACGTGAGTTGACACCTATGGTTGCAACGGCAAGGGCGATAAAGAAAGAACACCCTAATGCACATGTCGTATTTATTGGTCCATGTGCTGCAAAGAAACTTGAGGCTGGGAGAAGAACAGTACGCTCCGATGTGGATTTTGTAATTACCTTTGAAGAATTATGGGGCATGTTTGATGCAAAAGGATTGTTACAGGAAGAACTCGGACAAGAAAGTATAGAGGATGCAACAGGAGCAGGCAGAGGATATGGAATTGCAGGTGGTGTTGCAGAGGCAATTGAAGAATGTATTAAAGAATATTATCCAGGAACTGCGGTCAATATAGAACACGCAGAAGGGTTGGCCGACTGTAAGAAAATGCTGATGCTTGCAAAGGCAGGCAGAAAGAATGGATGCTTGATTGAAGGAATGGCATGTCCAGGCGGCTGTGTCGCAGGTGCTGGAACAAACATTCCAATCCCTGAAGCAACGAAAGAAGTATTAGAATTTAAAAAGCATGCGAAGAGTACAATACCTGATAGATGTCTATTAGAGGATGAGTGGAGGATTTAATATAATGAATAAAATCAGAACACGTTTTGCGCCAAGCCCGACAGGGCGTATGCATGTTGGAAATTTAAGAACAGCTTTATATGCATATTTGGTGGCGAAGCATGAAGACGGTGACTTTATTTTGAGAATAGAGGACACAGATCAAGAGCGACTTGTTGAGAATGCAGTTGATATTATATATAGAACGCTTGATAAGACAGGTCTTGTACATGATGAAGGACCTGATAAGGATGGTGGAGTAGGACCATATGTGCAGAGCGAGAGACAAGCGATTGGTCTCTATATGGATTATGCAAAGCAACTGATTGAAAAGGGAGAAGCTTATTATTGCTTCTGTGACAAAGAGAGACTTGCAGATTTGACGCAGATTATTGATGGCAAGGAAGTAAGTGAATATGATAAGCATTGCCTTAAACTGTCGCCAGATGAAGTGAAAGCCAATCTTGATGCTGGAAAACCCTACGTAATCAGACAGAATAACAATCAGGAAGGGACAACTACCTTTCATGATGAAATATATGGTGATATTACAGTGGATAATAGTGAATTATACGACATGATTTTAATTAAATCTGATGGATTCCCTACCTACAATTTTGCAAATGTAATTGATGACCATCTGATGGGAATCACCCATGTTGTGAGAGGCTGTGAATACTTATCTTCGACACCTCGCTATAATCATTTATATGAGTCATATGGCTGGAATATACCAATTTATATACATTGTCCTTTGATTACCGATGAAACACATAAAAAGTTATCTAAACGTTCAGGACATTCCTCCTATGAGGATTTAATCGAGCAAGGATTTTTAAGCGAAGCGGTGGTTAATTTTGTCGCATTACTGGGTTGGTGCCCAGAGGATAATCAGGAAATGATGAACCTTCAGGAATTAATAAAAAAATTTGATTATAAGCATATGAGCAAGTCACCTGCAGTGTTTGATTATACGAAATTAAAGTGGCTTAACGGTGAATATTTTAAAGTAATGGATCAGGAAGAGTTTTTAAAGATAGCAATGCCGTATATCAAAGAAGTTATTCAGAAAAATTATGACTTAATAAAAGTAGCAAATATGGTAAAGACAAGAATTGAAATGTTAACAGATATCAAAGAACATATTGATTTCTTTGAAGAACTTCCTGCTTATGATATTACAATGTATACGCATAAAAAAATGAAGACGAATGAAGAATCTTCACTTGAAGTATTACGAGAGCTGCTTCCCATTTTTGAAGCACAGGAGGATTACAGTAATGATGCCTTATATACAATATTGATACAATTTGCCGAGAAGAATGAATGTAAAAATGGATATGTGATGTGGCCTGTCAGAACAGCAGTATCAGGCAAACAGATGACACCTGCTGGCGCGACTGAAATCATGGAGGTATTGGGAAAAGAGGAGTCAATCAGAAGAATAAAAATTGGTATTCAAAAGCTGGAGGAGCAGGGATTTGATAAATGCAAATGAGATACAGCTTGAAGCAATAAAACACGTGAATGGGCCCATGATGGTATTAGCGGGCCCTGGTTCGGGCAAAACGACGGTGATTACAGAACGAATTCGATATTTGATAAAAGAGCAGAGCATTCCGCCGGATCAAATTCTTGTCATTACATTTACAAATGCAGCAGCAGTTGAAATGAAAGCAAGATTTCAAAAAACAATGGAAGAGCAATCAGCACCCGTTACATTTGCAACTTTTCATGCCTTCTATTTTCATATCTTACAACACACCTATCAATACAATCCAAAAAATATATTGCGTAATGAAGAAAAGTTTAAATACTTAACAGAAATAATGGAAGAACAAAAAATTGATACATTATATGAGACAGACTGGATACTGGATATTCTTTCAAGAATTGAATGCTATAAAAGTAATTTATGTATCAATAAGAATCACAATTCCTTTCAACAAGAGAATATCGATTCTGAACTATTTGAAAGAGTACGCAGTGCTTATGAAATAAAATGTAATGTTAATCATAAACTTGATTTTGATGACATGATTTTAATTTGTTACAAATTACTTATTGCAAGGGCAGATATTTTAGAAGAGTGGAGATGTAAGTACCGCTATATCATGATTGATGAATTTCAAGATATAAATAATCTACAATATGAAATCATCAAATTACTTTCTGCGCCTCTTAATAATTTGTTTATTGTAGGAGATGATGATCAATCCATATATGGATTCCGCGGTGCAAGGCCAGAAATAATGCATGAATATGTAAAGGAGTTTCCTTCTTGTAAGCGCGTAATATTAAACAGAAATTATCGTTCTACAGATGAGATTGTTATGATTGGCACTAAGCTGATTAAAAATAATAAAAATAGATTTCAAAAAAATATAATATCTGTCAGAGGAAAAGGTTCAAAAGTTATCGTAAAGGCATTTGAAGATACACAAGAAGAGATAAATGAAGTGTACAATAATATTATGTGTCTGAAGGAAAAATATGATTTTTCTGATATGTCGATTTTATATAGAACAAGTGTAGTGGGCAGTATGCTTGCAGAACAAATGCTGCTACGACAAATACCTTTCAAAATTCGAGATAGAAGTTCAAACATCTACCAGCATATGGTGGCAAAGGATATCATGGCATATATAAAATTGGCATGTGGGGATAGGGAGAGAAAAACATTATTAAAGATAATAAATAAACCCACTCGATATATCAGTAGAAATATAATGAAAAATACAACATTTGCATTTAATGAACTGATAAAAGAATGCGAGGGGAAAGCATATGCAGAAGAAAATATTAAAAAACTGCAATACGATATAAGTATGCTACACAAAATGGAACCATATAGTGGACTACACTATATCGCAAAAGGTATTGGATACGAGAGATACTTAACGCAATATGCTTCTGATTGTAACGTGCCACTCGAACAACTACAAATTGTGTTAGAACAATTAAAACAAAATGCAAAATTATTTCACACATATGAAGAGTGGATGCAGCATATTGAGGATTTTTCTAATAAAATTAACAAGAATGATTGTAAAGAAGGTGTTACATTATCGACATTACATGGGGCAAAGGGCTTGGAATATGAAGCAGTCTTTATTATTGATATTAATGAGGGGAATATTCCCTATAGAAAAGCAAAATTACCATCTGAAATCGAAGAAGAAAGACGTCTGTTCTATGTCGGTATTACACGCGCAAAGAGCAAATTATATCTATATAGTAGTATCAGACAAACTGAAAAAGAGAATATGATTTCTAGGTTTATGCTAGAAATAGAGCATAGAAAATGGCCCTTGTTCTAGGACGCATTTATTTGACATATTTTTAACATTTATATATAATGGAACAAGAATATATTAGGGGGATACCATCTTGGAAGATAAAGAAATTTCACATGCAGTCATAAGCAGATTACCACGATATTTCAGATATTTAAGTGAACTTAAAGATAGAGGTGTGGAACGAATTTCTTCACGGGAATTGAGCGAACGCATGAAAGTCACTGCTTCACAGATTCGACAGGATTTAAACAATTTTGGTGGATTTGGACAGCAGGGATATGGCTACAATGTCAAATATCTTTATGAAGAAATCGGAAAGATTCTGGGCCTAAATCAAAAACATAATCTTATATTAGTGGGTGCGGGTAATTTGGGACAGGCACTTGCAAATTATGTGAATTTTGAAAAACGTGGATTCATTATTAAAGGAATATTCGATAAAAATGTGGATTTGCATGGTAAAATGATTAGAAATATTTCTATTATGCCGATGCATCAGATAGAAACATATGTAAAAGAATATAATATTGATATTGCGATTTTAGCAATACCGAAAGCAGAAGCGGTCCAAGTTGCAGAAAAACTGGTTATATTTGGAATCAGGGCAATTTGGAATTTTGCACATATCGATCTAAATGTACCGCAGGATGTTGTCGTGGAAAATGTACATCTGTCAGAGAGTTTAATGAGGTTATCCTACAACCTGGCCAATAGAGATTTATTGAAATAAGAGAATGAAGGTGATGTTATGTCATATTCAGCAGAAAAATTTAATGATGCTTTAAAAAACAAGAAGATACCTGTATTGACATTAGATAATAAATGGCATCAACTTTTTACGCAAGCAGGTGCCACGAAAGAAATCAAGCAGCTTGAGAAGCAAATGAATGATTTGCTAAAAAAACAAGGTAAACTGACAAACGAAGAGAAGGATTTAAAAAAAATAAAAGCCAATCTTATGGCTGAAATAATGAGCTCTATGGAGATTATTGAAAAGGGAGAAACAAATAAAAAAACAGATCATAAGTTGGATGATAATAAGAGACTAATAAATGAAGTGAATGAAAAGATGAGCAAGAATGAAGATGAGTTGCTGGAAATTCCAAAGAAAATAGATGAAGTCAATCGCGAATTAATGTTAAGAACAATGGAAGTATGTTATACAAAACTGCAAGACAATACAGTGGGTATAGAAAATATTGCAAAGTGGATCAAGGACATTCGCATAGAACTAAAAAAGAATATCATTAGAAGACAAGAACAGGAACAGAATAATTATGACCTATATTCCTATATGCATGACATTTTTGGAGTTGAGGTAATCAATCTTTTTGATATGCGTTATAATCCGATAAAGAAGCGCGAAGAGGAAGAGGCTATTCGTAAAGAAAACGAAAACAGAAAGAATTGTAAAGAGGCAGAGGCCGAAGAAAAGAAAGTTTAATATGTATTATATTGTATCAAGTGAAGAAATGAAATATTTAGAGAAAAATACGATAGAAGGCGTTGGAGTGTCTTCTATTGTTTTAATGGAAAAAGCAGCAATTGCTGTATGGGAATATTTACAGTCGGAACAATGTGATGTAAATAAAACTTTAATTGTCTGTGGAACCGGAAATAATGGTGGTGATGGACTTGCACTAGCCAGAATTTTATTTGAAAATGATTTTTCCCCTACAGTAGTATTAATAGGTGACAGAAACAGATGCACAGCGTCGACAAAGATACAGATGGATATAGTAACCGCCTATGGAATACACATTTATGATAAAATTCCACCAGATGATTTCACTACTATTATTGATGCTTTATTTGGCATTGGAATCAATAGAGATCTTTCTGAGAAATATTATGATGCTGTGAAAATAATAAATAGTATGTCAGGAAGAAAAGTCGCAATTGATGTTCCATCTGGTATAAACGCCGATAGCGGAAAAGTGATGGGAATAGCATTTAAGGCAGACATAACGGTAACATTTGCCTATAGAAAAAGAGGCACGACATTATACCCAGGAGCAGAGTATGCAGGGAAAATTCTGGTTGGTAATATTGGAATTAAGAGCACTAATGCAGATAAGAAGCCATCTGATTTAATTGCACTTGAAGCATACGATGTACAATTGCCGCTAAGAAAACCAGACTCTCATAAAGGAAATTATGGAAAGGTGCTGGTGATTGCAGGTAGCAATAATATGTGTGGAGCCGCTCTGCTATCGGCCAAAGCTGTTTTTAGAAGTGGTGCGGGTATGGTTAAAGTGCTTACAGAAGAAACAAACAGGATTATCATGCAAAGGCAGCTTCCAGAAGCAATGCTGGAAACATATACAAGTGACAAAATAGATTTTTTGGCATTAAAAAAGGCACTGCAATGGTCAGACGTTATAGTGATGGGACCTGGTATTTCTATGTCAGAACAAGCGGTTAGTATTGTGAAGTTTGTTTTAGAAGAAAGTACATGTCCAATGATTTTAGATGCAGATGCATTAAACATTATTGCGCAGGAAAAACTCGAATATTCTTCGCGACAGGTCGATACCATTATCACGCCACATCTTGGAGAAATGGCAAGACTAACAGGGGAAGAGATTAGCGTTATAAAAGATAATATGATAGAGACGGCACATGCTTATGCATGGAATCATCATATTACCTGTGTGTTAAAAGATACAAGAACAATAGTGAGTGCTGAAGAAGAACCTGATTGCGTCAATATGGCGGGAAATGCAGGAATGGCAACAGCTGGCGCTGGGGATGTGTTGGCTGGTATCATAGCTGGAATAAAAGCACAGAATACTTCATCCTACCAAGCGGCAATAACTGGCGTATATCTACACAGTGCTGCTGGGGATGTTGCGGCAAAAAAGTGTGGAATTCATGCAATGATGGCAACAGATATATTGGATGGCTTAATAGAGAGTATGCTTACATTATATTGTAAAAGAGGGGAAAAGAATGAATAGATTTGAACGCGTATGGGCAACAGTAAGCTTAGATGCAATATCTGATAATATGAATGCAATGTATAAGAATTTAGATAGTAATACCAAGATGCTTGCTGTCATTAAAGCAGATGGATATGGTCATGGGGCACTACCCATAGCAAAGATGTTTGAAGAGAAAGATTATATTTTTGGTTATGCAGTGGCTACTGTCGAGGAAGCAATAATATTGCGAGAAAATAATATTCGGAAAAATATTTTAATACTAGGATATGTATTTGAAAGTGCTTACAATAGTATTATTTCAAATGAAATACGTGTGACAATATTTAATTATGAGAGTGCTAAATTACTTTCAGATTATGCAATAAAAATTAATAGAAAAGCGATTATTCATATTAAAGTGGATACAGGTATGTCAAGAATTGGATTTCTGCCAAATGAAAGTTCGATACAAATTATCAATGCCATCAGTAAGCTTCCGATGATTGTGGTGGAAGGAATTTTTACACACTTTGCGAAGGCAGATTGTGTGAATAAAGAAACAGCTAGAAAGCAGTTCAGGGTTTTTAGTGAGTTTGTAGATAGTGTGGAACAACGCCTTCGATACAGAATACCAATACATCACTGTGCAAATAGTGCTGCCATAATGGAAATGCCAGAGACAGGAATGGATATGGTCAGGGCGGGTATCTCTATGTATGGGTTATGGCCATCAGAAGAAATGCGGAGAGACGCTATACAGCTACACCCTGCGTTTTCATTAAAAAGTCACATTATTTTTATTAAAGAAATCGAAAAAGGTACCAGTGTAAGCTACGGAGAAACGTATACAGCGGAAAAGAGAACAAGAATAGCGACAATACCAGTTGGCTATGGAGATGGGTATCCAAGGATGCTTTCTAATAAAGGGCACATTATTATACGTGGAAAATACGCACCTATTGTCGGTCGCATATGTATGGATCAGTTTATGGTAGATATAACAGACATCCCAGAGGCAAAGGAGCTAGATGAGGTAATACTGATTGGTGCATCAGGAACAGTGTCGATATCAGCCGAAGAAATAGGTGAGTTATCAGGAAGATTCAATTATGAACTTTTATGTGATATTAATAAAAGAGTGCCACGTATCTATACGAGAAACGGAAAGTTATTTATGCAGAATGTGGATATATAATTAAATATTTATATTCTTGCATAAGAGGAGGAAAGTTTTATGGAGGACACAAGCTACTGGCGAGGTATAGTATTAGTTCTATTACTTATCATGAATGCAATACTATATGCTTTCAAGGCGGCAATCAGGGAATTATATGAAAGTAATCTTGAAAAATCGTCGCAAGAAGGAAGTAATAAGGCAAAAAAAATATTAAAGGTGATAGAGAATCCCACTTCTTTAATTATTGTCATTCAATTATTGACGATTGGAACTGGAATTTTAATTGGCATGTTCTTTTTGCATATGTTCAATAATGTTGTTGTAACTGTAATCGGAATGGCGCTTACATTTTTAATTTTCGGACAACTGTTACCAAAGAGAATAGGTGCAAAATATTGCAATAAAACAGCATATACATGGATATCTCTGGTGAGTTTGTTGCTGTTGTTATTTACACCGATTACTTATTCAATTACAGTAATAGTAAATCTGATTGGTCGCCTATTTGGTATTAATTCGAAGACATCCATTGAGGACGTGACAGAAGCAGAAATCATTTCTATGGTAAATGAAGGGCACGAGCAAGGTGTACTACAAGAGAGCGAAGCCAAAATGATTACGAATATATTTGAATTTGGAGACAAACAGGCAAAGGATGTTATGATTCACAGGAAAAATATTATTGCACTTGATGGTGATGACACACTTGAAAATGTTGTGAAGATTATTTTGAAAGAAAAGAATAGTCGGTATCCAGTTTATGAAGAAAATATTGATAATATTATCGGAATTTTACATATGAAGGATGCTTTAAGACAATATGCTGATGAATCCAAGCGGGTTGAACTGTTGAAAAATCAAAGTAATTTAATTATGGAGGCCAGATTCATACCAGAAACACGTAATATTGATATTTTATTCAGAAATATGCAATCTGAGAAAATACATATGGTCGTAGTAGTGGATGAATATGGTCAGACAGCAGGACTTATTGCGATGGAAGATATACTGGAAGAAATTGTTGGGAATATTTTGGACGAATATGATGAAGAAGAAGAACATATTTTGGAAAACGAAGATAATACATATAGTATGAATGGTATGACAACGCTCGAAGAAGTTGAAGAAATACTGCATATAGCATTTGATGAAGAAGAATGTGATACGTTGAATGGATTTTTACTATCGAGATTAGGAAAGATTCCTGAGGAAGGAGACAAATTTGAAACCGATTACGGTGGATATCATTTCGAGGTTCAAGAAATAGTGAATAAGATGATAGCAAAAGTTTTAGTTACAAAAATTGATTATGCTAAAGAGGCATCTGAAATAGACCATGAAACGTTGCATGATGCAGAAGTGATGAAAGAGGTTGAAGAGTCAGAAAAATGATGTTACAATAGCACGTAGAAAATAGAGAGGTTGATAATATGTCTGGACATTCAAAGTTTGCAAATATTAAGCATAGAAAAGAGAAAAATGATTCTGCGCGAGGAAAGATTTTTACTATAATTGGGAGAGAACTTGCTGTTGCGGTAAAAGAAGGCGGAGCGGATCCTAATAATAATTCTAGGCTTCGTGATATTATCACAAAAGCCAAAGTAAACAATATGCCAAATGATACAATAGAAAGAGGAATCAAAAAGGCGGCCGGAGATGCAAATAGCGTAAATTATGAATTTGTATCATATGAAGGGTATGGACCCAACGGGATTGCCATTATCGTAGATGCCATTACCGATAATAAAAATAGAACAGCGGCCAATATTAGAAGTGCATTTACAAAGGGTAACGGAAATATTGGAACACCGGGTTGCGTTTCTTTTATGTTTGATAAAAAAGGGCAGATTATAGTGGATAAGGAAGAGTATGAAGGCGATTCTGATGAGCTTATGATGCTGTCTCTGGATTCTGGCGCAGAAGATTTTGTGGAAGAGGATGACAGCTTCGAGATTATTACGTTGCCAGATGAATTTGGTGTTGTACGGCAGACACTGGAGGATGCTGGAATATCAATGATGTCAGCAGAGGTTACAATGATACCACAGACTTGGGTAGATTTGGTGGATGAAACTGCAGTTAAGTTATTGCAAAAGACATTAGATCTTCTTGACGAGGATGATGACGTACAAAATGTCTATCATAATTGGAGTGAATAAGAAAGGAAATCATTTTAATGGAAAAAACAAAACAGGATTTATCAAATTATTTATTCAATATTAAAAACGGTTTACCTAAATTTAAACGTGATACATATAAAGATTTTTTCATGGAAGTATATAATGCGAATGAAGATGTATTAAAGAGAATTGAAAATTTTTATTCACAAAGTGATGATAAAGAAGCCTTGGTGCAAGAGCTTGCAGATGCTTTTGTGGATGAAGCGGGAAAGAGATATGACGCATTGCAGAAAAAATCAGCCAAGGAACAGTTCCTTCTTGACAATAATACAATTATGGTAGTATACGTTCTTCCTGGCATTTTGTATTATAAAGGTGCAAGCTCAGTACCATTGTCTGATGCAATTTTGAAAAGATGGAATGAGAGATTTACAAAATATCATATTGGCTGCGGCACCTTTGATGAAATCAAGAGTGGATTTAAAACAAAGCTATGCTATATTACAACTGCAGTATGTGAGAGCCTTGGTAAAGAAGATGATTGCTATGAATTGAAAATGCTACGTGACTATAGAGATAATTATCTCGCCATGCAGGCTGGCGGAAAAGAATTAATCGAACAGTATTATGACATTGCACCAACAATCGTGAATAGAATCAATAAATGCGATGATGCAAAAGATATTTACAGAAATATATATGTAACATATTTAAGCCCATGTATTTCAACAATTGAAAAAGAAGATAATAAAACATGCAAGACTATCTATATAAACATGATGGAGCAATTACAAAAAAAATATTTAGGGAGTAGATCATGAACAGTCAATATAGAATAGAAACAAAATGCGTACAGTCTGGTTGGCAACCAAAAAACGGGGAGCCAAGAGTACTCCCAATATACCAGAGCACAACATTTAAATATGATTCTTCGGAGCAAATGGGAAAAATGTTTGATTTGGAGGAGTCTGGATACTTTTATAGCAGACTGCAAAACCCAACAAATGATTTTGTGGCGCAGAAGATATGTGATCTGGAGGGTGGAGCTGCAGCTATGTTGACATCTTCGGGTCAGGCGGCTAATTATTATGCGATTTTTAATATTTGTGAAGTGGGAGATCATGTTATCATGTCTTCCTCTGTATATGGTGGCACATTTAATCTTTTGACAGTAACAATGAAAAAAATGGGAATT
>CAZAAC010000026.1:0-37423 GCA_964483155.1 uncultured Lachnospiraceae bacterium
ATTTACCAGCATCTCTGTATTACCATTTTTGCGTGGACTCCCATTTACTACAACTATATTCTTCATTTTTCAATGCCCCGCTTTCAGTAATAGTTCTCCGTTTTGTTAATGATATGTCGTTTCTTTTCATCTTCGCTACACACGGATTGCTTTCACAATGGCTACTCCCTCGACATAAAAAACATCATGCTATTAACACGATATTCTTATTGTATAAATCTCTGCAGTTATTTTAATTAGTCATCTTTTTAAGACTGCTGTTATCCGGAATCGAACCGGAGACCTCCGCACTACCAATGCGGCGCACTACCTACTGTGCTATAACAGCATACTGCGATGTGATATCACCGAAGGTCATTTTAACATACTAAAAAAAAGATGTCTACTACTTTCTGACGTAAATAACCTTCTTGATTTTGCCCCTGATTCTCTGCAATGCATTATCAGTAGCCTTTTCATCCTTCCCAAGCACTTTGGCAATCTGTACATATCCCATACCCGTAACATAGAGATCTAAAACCTGTTTTTCAAAAGAACTTAACGCCTGGTCAATTTTCTCTTCTAAAACATTTACATTCTCTTTATCAAAAAAAAGTTCTTCTGGACTTTTGCCAACTGATGCAATAAGAACATCCATAAGCTCTGGCTCCTCATCGTCTTCAGCCCTATTTCCATATAAAGAAATATATGTATTCAGAGGCGTATGCTTCTGTCTACCTGCTGCCTGCACAGCTTTATATATTTGTCTAGAAATGCATAGATCTGCAAAAGTATAAAAACTGGCATCTCTTCCATTGTCATAATCACGAATCGCCTTAAAAAGCCCAATCATGCCCTCTTGTATTAAGTCATCATTGTCAGCTCCCAATATGAACATAGATTTTGCTTTGCTCCGTACAAGATTTTTATACTTGTTCATGATAAAATCCGTAATAGGAGCTTCTCCCTCACGGAGTCTCAAAATCAGCTCTTCATCAGATGCGTGTAAGTAATCCTTCCTTTTATCCATATTCTTCCATATCTTCTGCCCGGCTACTTTTAATACCCAGCTAAACTATATGCTTCTCTGACGTACGATTTCATAAGCCAGCACACCAGCTGCTACAGAAGCATTTAGGGAATCGATATCTCCTTTCATTGGAATTGATACCACATAATCGCATTTCTCTTTTATAAGCTTTCCAACACCCGATCCTTCATTACCGATAACCAGACCAATCGGTCCTGTCAGATTTGTTTTATACATGAGTTCTCCTCCCATATCCGCACAGGCGAACCATAATCCCTTCTTTTTTAAATCCTCCATTGTTTTGACCAGATTAGTCACTTTTGCAACTGGCGTATAATTAAGAGCACCTGCCGAAGTTCTTGCTACAACCGCTGTTAAGCCAACTGCTCTGTTTTTAGGAATAATAATACCATGTGCGCCAGCCAGATTTGCAGTTCTAATGATAGCACCAAGATTATGGGGATCCTCAATATTATCCAATAAAATAATAAATGGAGCCTCCCCTTTTTCCGTAGCTCTCTTTAATATATCTTCTACCTCTGCATATTCATATGCTGCTGCCTGCGCGATTACCCCTTGATGATGACCTGTCTCGCTCATTTGGTCAAGTCTCTCCTTCGCAACAAACTTAATCATCACATTTTGCTTTTGGGCTTCCCGCTTAATTGTCATAATTGGACCATCCTGGCACCCATCTAAAATATATAGTCTGTCAATTGTCTTGCCTGCACGAAACGCTTCAATAACTGCATTGCGCCCTTCTATCGTAAATTCTTCGTATTCCATTACTTATCCTCTCTCTACAGAATTTTATGAAATTACTGTATAAGTAAACCACTCTTTATTTAAGTGTGTTCCCTCAGATATTTCTAAAGGCAACAATGCTCTGGCCACCTGATTTAAGTCGTCTATTGCTTTATCTGTCCTGCGCAAAAAAGCATAATCGCCCTCGATTCGCTCAACTACATATTCTGCTTTTTCTTCCATTTTTCAGTCTCCTTATATAGGCCTATTGTAATCCGATTTTTACCAAATCAACGATTCTCGCGATATTGTTCTTCAAATATAAGAAACCAAATACTGCCTCTAGACCGGTTGCTTTCCGGTAATCAGCTACAGATGCATTCTTAGCCATGGTATAAGATTTGGCATTACGCCCACGTTTATAAATAGTTTGTTCTTCTTCCGTCATATATTCTTGTAATAAATTTGCCATATTTGCCTGTGCTTCGGCTTTCACCAGTTCACTCGTTTGTTTATGAAGCTTGCCTGCCGGACAATTGGCTTTACTCACAACGATAGTTTTAATTACCAAATCATATATGCTGTCGCCAATATATGCAAGGGTTAGTGGTGAATATCCATTCACTTCCACTTCTTTCAACTCAAATTGTTGTTTTATATAGTCCAGCATTTGTTCCTGCTCCATCACAATCTATCCTCCATACCTTCTGCTTTACTACTTAAGACTATACCTGTTTCCACTTTACCCCTTCGCGTGTATCCTCAAGCACAATCCCCTTCTCAAGTAGTTCCTCCCGGATCCTGTCTGCTTGTGCAAAATCCTTCGTTTTTTTTGCTTCAGTACGTTCTTTGATTTTTCCCTCCACATATGCCACCAGCTCAAGATCCATTTCAGCTTCCTGTGCCAAATACGGCACAGTCAGATTTAAAGATAAGACCTTATCAAAATCTTCTATCAATGCACGTTTCGTTATCTCATTAACATCTTCTTTTAATACATCATATATAACAGTCAAAGCCATTGCCGTATTTAAATCATTTCCTATTGCCTCAGCAAAATGTGATCTATAGTCATTGAAAACAACATCATTGATAGTACCCTCTGTAGAAAGAGCGCTTATCTTTGTACGCAGTTTTTTATAAACAGCCGAAATACTGTCAAGTCCTTCATATGAAAACTCCAAGGGCTTACGGTAATGTGATTGTAAGCAAAACATTCTATATGCCAATGGATCATAGCCTTTTTGTTCCAGCAGCTCTACTGTTAGAAATTCCCCCTTAGACTTACTCATTTTCCCTGTTTTATCATTTAGATGATGTACATGAAACCAGTAATTACACCACTTGTGCCCCAAATATGCTTCACTCTGCGCAACTTCATTTGTATGATGTGGAAAAATATTATCTACTCCGCCACAATGAATATCCATATATTCTCCGAGATGCTTCATGCTGATTGCAGAACATTCTATATGCCAGCCTGGATAGCCTACGCCCCATGGACTATCCCACTTCAGTGCCTGGTCTTCAAATTTGGACTGTGTAAACCATAACACAAAGTCATTTCTATTCCTCTTGTTCGTATCCTCTTCTACATCATCACGTACACCTACAAGTAAGTCTTCTTCACTATAATTTCCAAATACATAATAGGTTGATCGTTTTGATGTGTCAAAATATACATTTTCCCCTGCCCTGTACGCATAGCCTTTTTCGATCAGGTTCTCAATCATATCTATAAAATCCTGAATACAATTCGTCGCGGGCTCTACTATCTCTGGTCTCTTAATATTTAATTTTGCACAATCAGAAAAAAATGCCTCCGTATAGAATTGTGCAATTTCCATGACTGTTTTATGCTCACGCCTTGCGCCACTCAGCATCTTATCTTCACCACTATCAGCATCACTTGTTAAGTGGCCTACATCGGTAATATTCATGACACGTTTTACATGATAACCCAGATAAGAAAATGTTTTTTCTAGCACATCTTCCATCAGGTAACTCCTTAGATTTCCAATATGTGCAAAATGATATACTGTAGGTCCGCATGTATACATTGAGACCTTCCCCTCTTCATTTGGGATAAAATCATCTTTTTTCTTTGTTAAAGTATTATATAGCTTCATTATCTTTACATCCTTTCTCCAGCTGTTTCATTGCCTTTTCCAAATCAATCAAGCGATTTGTCAATGCTGTATTAGCCTGCTGCAAGTTTGAAATATCCTCTTTTACCGGATCCGGTAAATCAATCTGGTTCATATCTTCCTGCGGAAGTGAAATATTCTCACGTTTCACAACACGTCCGGGAACTCCAACTACTGTGGAATTTGGTGGAACTTCCTCTAATACGACTGAACCTGCTCCTATCTTTGAATTTGCACCAATCGTAAAGGAACCAAGTACCTTTGCGCCTGCACTGATCATAACATTATCTTCTATCGTTGGATGCCTTTTTCCTGTTTCTTTTCCAGTCCCGCCCAGTGTTACGCCTTGGTATAGCGTTACATTATTTCCAATAATCGTAGTTTCTCCAATAATCACTCCATTGCCATGATCAATAAAAAAACCTTTACCAATCTCGGCACCAGGGTGAATCTCAATTCCTGTTTTTCTCGCAGCACGCTGTGAAATCAATCTGGCCCAGAAATAATGCCCTTTATTATATAGTCTATGAGCCCTTCTATAGCTCATCATAACCTTAAAGCTTGGATAAAGAAAGACCTCCATTGTATTATGAATCGCAGGATCACGTTCCCGAATGACCCGTATCTCATCTTTTACATGTTTTATATAGCTCATACAAATCCTCCTCACCAAAAAGATGCTCAAAGATGCAAAAAACTCCCTCCCAATTAAGAGACGAAGTCCTTATTAATCGTTTGATTATATTGGAATTTACTCTTTCCGTTCATTGCATTTTAGTAATTACTGCTATAAAGTATAACTCTTTACTGCTAGTCTATGCAATTATTATATATTTGTCAAACACAATTTTATTTTGTTGTTAGCATACAGATTGCCTGCGCACCGATACCTTCCCCGCTACCTGTAAAACCTAATCCTTCTTCAGTGGTCGCTTTGATATTAATCTGTGTCACATCAATAAATAAAGCTGTTGCTATATTCATTACCATTTCGTCGATATATGGTCTCATCTTCGGTGCTTGCGCGACAATCGTGGCATCAATATTCTCAATATCATAATTCTTTTCGTGCAAGAGCACTCCCACCTGCTTTAGCAATTCTATACTGGAGATACCCTTATATCGCATATCACTATCTGGAAAATGCTTTCCGATATCTCCAAGTGCTGCCGCACCAAGCAAGGCATCCATTATGGCATGCACAATCACATCTGCATCCGAATGACCAAGTAAACCTTTTTCAAAAGGAATTCTAACACCACCCATAATTAGATCACGGTTTTCCACCAATCTGTGTACATCATATCCTGTACCGACACGCATATCATTTCCTCCACTTACTTCAATATTTAGAGATACTGAGAGAGGCTTTGATAAATTCTGATGTCAGCATTTTCTCATATCTTTGGTTCAATAATTTCAGAGTGTTATATGCCAATTCATATTCACCCTGACTAAAGTATATCTCAGATAATTCCCGATAAGCCCCTGTATTATTTTCATTATATATAATTGCATTTTGATAATCTTCTACCGCCATCTCAAAATCTGTATCCGCTTCCGTATCCGCAAGCCTCTGATATGCCTGCGACATACCGACAATCGCTTTGGTATTATCAGCATCATATGATAAAGCCTTCTCATAGGACATGATTGCCTTCTGAAATTCTTTTTCCTCTAGCTGCTCTGTTCCTATCTTTAACTGCTCTCTCACGATATGATAAACAGAATTCTCATATGTTATGATTCCAAGTGTAATCAAAACACTTCCCGCAACTGTTACAACTGCCAAAGCAATCCACAGTCGTTTCTTTCTAAATCTTCCTTTTTTGATCTCCCCAAACATCTTTTTCCCTTTTCCCTTACTTCATTAATGAATAATTACTTGTAACCATTCATTTCCCCATTTTTTCAACAACATCATTATATCAAATATTGCAACTTTTTCCAATAGCAAATTACTTCCCTTCATCTTCCTACAGAGGTGTAAGTAAATCGTTGCAACATTCTTACAAAATTGTATGAAAAGCACTTGACAAAGATATATATTTTTTAGTACAATAGCAAGGCAGTCGTCAGTCTTCTGGGATCTTAGCTCAGCTGGGAGAGCATCTGCCTTACAAGCAGAGGGTCATAGGTTCGAGCCCTATAGGTCCCATTTTATCCGCACAATTGAATATGGCGAGATAGCTCAGTTGGCTAGAGCACACGGTTCATACCCGTGGTGTCGAGGGTTCAAATCCCCCTCTCGCTACTCTTACAAAAACATAGGAAACATCACAAAACCGCTCAGAGCCATAGTGTTGAGCGGTTTTGTTTTGTCTTATTACTGTCTGTTTTGTCATTTAAAAGGCATGTTATGCAACACAATGCAACACGAAATGCAACACACTTCTATGACTTTCTATCTTATGCAACACAATTTCTTATAATGAATAAACAATCATTATGCCCTTTAATTAGATAGAACTTTTAAAAGCTTTACATTATACATTTTACCATTCCCGATTTCTAGAATTATCTAAACGTCCTTCATTATGACTTAACTTGTTTCGTTCCTCGAATAATATTTCTGCTCTTAACCTATCATTTAATTTCATTTTTTCTTGGTTATCCAAAATGCTAGAATCGCAATTAATGTAGTTCTCTAATTCATAAATATTTCTTAATAAAGATCTCTTTTCTCTTTTTATTTCTTCAATATGTTCCGAATCACAAACTCCATCATTTAAAACTTTTTCTTCTTCCATTTCTAACATTTCAAATTTATGTTTTAATAATAATAAATTGTTAATTTGATTTTCTCTTTCTATCAATATATCATAATCGGTGTCTCCTTTGTATTCTCTTTTATATATTATACGACCGTGATTTTTTTGATTTATTTTTCTATTATTTAAATAGTCAATCTGTTTAATCTCTTCAATCATTTTTGCATTAATTACTTTTCCTGCTTCAATTTCTTTATATTGATTTAAAAACCCATTCATATTATACATATAAAATGATTTACCAACATTATCTGAAAATTCTTTTTTCAGTTCATATCGCGGGCCTACAGTCTCTTCATGTATAATATTCCACCAATCATTTTTTTTATCATCTGTGACAAAAATTATATCTTTACAGTTTTCAGTAGCATATTTTATAATTTGCTTCCAAATAATTAAATCTCCATACATATTATTATCACACATCTCAGTTTCTTTTTTCTTATCTTCATATCCCGGGGGTATACGATTAATGTATCTTTTTTTTCCATCTTCTTTAATCTGTTCTAGTTCAACCTCCGAAAATGCTTCTCCAACTCTATTTTCAAAAAGAATAAGTAATTTTTTTAATATTTTATCATCAAACAGTGCAATTCCTTCTAGATTTTTTTCTCTCTCGCTTTCTATCCAATGATTTAAAAACTCTTTTAGATTATTTAAATCATCATCAGTATCATTGAGATGAAAAGATGTTTTGCAGTGATTATAGAAAACATTAGATTTACTAATTACATCCTTGTATTTATGTTCAGTTTCAACTATAACCTTGCACCGATTTTTATAATATTCTTCAACAGTATTAAAAGGCAACCAAATTCTTCCGCTCAATTGCGTTAATGCACCCAGCAATCCATTTCTTGTGGCAGCTGTATATCTATATAGATTAAGTAAAATATTTGTATCAAAAACAAAAGTTGCTCGACTCCACAAGGTTTTTTTTTCATCATTCGATAGTTCTAAATATTCTTTAAAAGTGTTTCGCATACGATTCCTTTCTTGTTTCTATAATTAAATTGATTAGTTTCAAACAAATAATATATTAACAACTACAATTGAACTATATGTTTTGTATTGCAATAAATATACCATATCAGCAAAGTGTATATATAACAACATTTATTTACAATTATATTTCCAATTTTGCACATTATCTGTATTATTACTCCTCATTCTATGTCATACATAATTACCCCATCCAAAAAACTCTTCTTTCTATAATTATGTACAATTAAAAGAGCCTCGGATTTTCTCCGTGGCTCTTCTTTATAGTTGTACAATCAATGTGTCAAATCCGGCTGCCTTTAATTCCTCCACCTTTAGCATTGCATTACTCTTGTGTCGGTATGCCCCCACTTGTACTCGAAACAATGTTTCGGTGTCTGCATGTAACGAGACTTCATCATCAAATATATCAAATCGTGTGAGATTGTATTTAAGAATATAGTCTCTAATAAGTGATTCTTCATAGGTAAGTGAAGTCGCATAATGGTATGCTGCACTCTGCAGGGCATGTACTACCTTTTTATAATCCGTTTCCCCTATAACCGCCTTCCAGTTAGGTTCAGCCTGATTACCAATCTTTCTGGTGGCAATATACATATTATGATCCATGATGCTTTCTTTCCAAGTCTCGTACATTCTCCACAAGGTGCTATCTACATTATAATAGGTTCCATCTGCTTTCTGCTCTGTTGCCACTTTTACCTAACTCTTTCCGGTCAGCCATTTAACTTGATACCAAATAGGGCATTGGCACTCTGTGCTAGCTCTGACTGACCAAAACCAGATTCTTTAATTGCCTGTGCGACTACCCCCGATGACAACATGATCTTGTTTGCAATCCAGTCTCGTCTTGCAACTGCTCCTACAAACTCAATAAACTGCTCGCTGTCCATATTGTGGTTTTCGGTTGTTGCTTCTGCTGTTGGAGCTACGGTATCTGATATCGCTATTCCATAATAGATCCCTATTCCTGTGGCAATCTCCCTGGCACATTCTTTGCAAAATACTTTATCTTGCATGAGCGTTACTTCTGCATGATTGGTCATATATCCCCCTCTCGCTACTATAGGAAACCCTGAAAAGTTCAGACTTGAACGATTCAGGGTTTTTCTTGACTTATCTTTAATTTGTATTAAAATGGTCTTTATGGGGATATAGCTCAGCTGGGAGAGCGATACGTTCGCAACGTATAGGTCGCGAGTTCGAGTCTCGTTATCTCCATAAAGAGCTGTTGCACAGCTCTTTTTTTTTCTATTTTTTTGACAATTTCTACAAAAACGTTTTGTTTTACCATAAAAATAGCATCGGCGCCCTCAAAAACCAGAATGTTTATCACATCAATCACTACACAATAGCGTGTGCTTTATAATCCAAAAAGAGACCGTTTGGCGCCATCGGTACTTAGGTTGTGGCAGTGACCTATCTGTCACGACCTTATGTACCGCCATGAGCGACAACCGAGTGAGAACGTGTCTCTGTTGGAATATAAGGCACACGCTATCTATATACCCAAAACGTGATAAACATCATAAACGTGAAAAGGGCGCCT
Organism: uncultured Lachnospiraceae bacterium; assembly: GCA_964483155.1. GTDB lineage: Bacteria > Bacillota > Clostridia > Lachnospirales > Lachnospiraceae > JAAYYM01. Next base: position 9,223 of record CAZAAC010000026.1, read on the forward strand.
CACAATTTTTTGTTAAATAATTTACATCCTATCAGGCGCTTGAAAACCCAGCAGATCAATACATGTTTCCAAGATATCCTTGGTTAACATAATTAATGCTATCCAGCCTTCCTGCTTCTCTTTATCTGCCTCTGTCAATATCTTTGTTTCATGATAAAAACGATTAAATTCATTGGCTAATTCATAAACAAAAGCACATATCTTATGTGGTGCGATTTCCTCAAATGCATTTCCTATTACTTCACTAAATTGTGCAAGTGATAACATAAGCGTTTTCTCACTACTGCTTGACGGCTTTCTAATTGCCATATCTGTCCTTGCATCAGCTGTCCTATCCATATATTTATACAGGATAGATTTAATTCGAACTATTGTATATAGTACATAAGGTCCTGTATTTCCTTCGAAGGATGTAAATTTTTCAATATCAAATATATAATCCTTTGTTGCCTGATTCGACAAATCTCCATATTTCACAGCAGCCAAGGCGACTATCTTTGCCGTTTCTCTCGCTTCCTGCTCCTCTACTTCATGATTCTCAGTTATCTTTTTATACATTTCTTCATTGATATCTTTAATCAGATTCTCTAAACGCATGACACCGCCCTCGCGCGTCTTAAAGGGTTTACCATCCCTGCCATTCATTGTCCCAAATCCGATAAAATCCAGTTTAACTTCCTTTCCAATAATGCCTACCTTTTTTGCACAACGAAATACCTGCACAAAATGCATTTCCTGACGTTTATCTACAACATAAATAATTGCATCTGGATTGATGTCCTGCTTCCGTTCCACAAGCGTTGCGAGGTCTGTAGTCGTATATAAAGATGCACCATCAGACTTTAATATCATGCACGGAGGAACTTCCTTTGTATCGCTCTCCTCTTTCACATCAACTACAAGCGCCCCTTCACTTTCATACGCGAAACCATCTTTCTTCAGTGCATTTACCATATCTGGAATATATTTTTGTACATCTGCTTCACCCTTCCATAAATCAAATGAAACCGCCAGATTGGAATAGTTCTTCTTAAGGTCTTCTATTGATACTTTCATAATATGATTCCAAAGAGCCATATATCCTCTGTTACCGCTCTGCAACAAGAAAGTGGCCTTCATTGCTTCTTCTTTATATGCTTCATCTTCCTTCGATCTTGCACTTGCTGTTGGATATATTTCCTCAAGTTCCATAATCGTAAACGGTGCTTCTTTTGGATAATCACCCATATAACTGTCATCAAAATAAAGCAGATTTGGTTGCCTCTCCTTTAACTCAGTAATGATCAATCCCATCTGCAAACCCCAGTCACCAAGATGAATATCTCCTATCATTCGATGTCCAATAAAATGACCGATTCGCTTTATGCTTTCTCCAATAATTGCAGAACGGAGATGTCCAACATGAAGTGGTTTTGCGACATTTGGTCCGCCATAATCGACCATAATAGTCAATGGATTTTCTGTAATTGCTAATCCATACTTTTCATCTGTATGCATTCTTTGTAAATAATCTGATAAATAACTCTCTGCTAATTTCAAATTTAAAAATCCTGGACTGACTGCGCTCACTTCTTCAAAGATCAAATTGTCTGCCAACGCATTTGCGACATCACTTGCAATCATGATTGGAGCCTTCTTATATTCTCTGCCTGCGCTCATTGCGCCATTACATTGAAACTCACATAAGTCAGGTCTGTTCGATATAGTTACTCTACCATACTTTTCACTATAACCTGCCTCTACGAAAGCTGTTTGCAGTTCTTCTGATAATAAATCCAGTAGTTTCTTCATTCCTTCATTTCCCCTATCTCAGTTGCGCAACTTCGCAACACATTTCCACAGATATTTGTGCCTTACTAGTATAATATAACCTCACTGCCTTTTCAATATAGGAATTACTTTCCTTCCACCGCATTTGTCTTTTTAGACATATCTGTAGCAAGTTCCAGGTCTGCAAATTCTTCATCATTTGGTAATATCATCTGATAATCCGTAATCAGATCCATGGCTCCACTCCCAGACTTTAATGCCACGTCTAAGACATGTCCCCCTTTTGTTTTATCCTCTGAGATAAAATGAATATGCCACCCCGGCAAATTTATCCCCTCAACATAATCTGGGCAATACAAAGCGACCAATGTTCCTGGCTGTTCTTCATAGATATACTCTTGCTGTTCTTCTGCAATTTCGCTGAGTGGTCGGTATGGTTTCTCCTGTTTCGGTACGCTCCTCACATGTATCATAGAAAAGTCACCACTTATTTTTGTCATATAAAAAACGTTATCATTTCCTACTTCTTTTTCCATTGTAGTCATGAGTACATCCTTCAGTTGCTGTATATCTGAAATTCCTGCAAGATCAGGTAAAGAAATCTCCTCTGTGAAATATTCGACACAAGCAAATGGAGTTGACATGCTATCAGACGCTACCTCCACCGTGCCATCAGACTTTGCCTGGTATACGACACCATCCAAAACAATCATCTCTCCATCTAAAGTGCCAAAAGTACCAATTCCTGTATCTCCATCTTTTAGCAACTCGTCTATGCTAATTACACCATCATAATATCCTTGCATTAATGCATTTAATGTAGATACCTGATAAAGAACAGCACTATTTTCTGCTGTCGCAGGCATCTCACCCGCCTTGGTTCCACAGCCTCCCAAAATTGCTCCAGCGGTTATTAAAATCAGTAGACAACGTAACATTTTTTTCATACAAGTACCTTCCTTATTTTATTAATCTGTAGATAATGATAACATTACGCTTTCTAAAAGTCTACTAATCTTCTTGACTTATCATACTTTCTTCAATTTGCAATCAATTCAACAATATTCGCTTGAACTATTGCATTTTGTGCTATATGATGATCTAATAACAAAGTCATAAATACAACATAATACAACATAAATACAGTTACTATATTAGAGGGACTCCTATGCAAAAATCAGGATATTTATATCAGAACTTCAGACTGTTTCATATTCGGGATAAGAAAAGGTGTGAATTTGACTATCACTACCATGATTTTAATAAAATCATCATATTTTTATCTGGAAATGTCACTTACTTGATTGAGGGCAAGACTTACTATTTAAAACCCTGGGATATTTTGCTTGTTAATCACCATGCTATACATAAACCAATTATTGATCCGAATACCTATTATGAGCGCATCGTTATTTGGATTGATGAAGCATATATGCAATCTGTTAGCCACCTGCATAATGACATGATTCCCATTAATAATATCGTAACAAATATGCATGATGATACGGATATTACTGCCTGCTTCAAGAAAGCCTCTGAGAGAAGCTTCAATCTGATTCGTTTAGATACCACACTAATCGAACGTGTCAGATATACCATCTGTAATCTGGAAAATGCACTTAAGCCTGAAAGTGACAATTATTATGGTATTACTCTCTTGCGCAAATTATTATTTTTGGAATTTATGGTTTACATAAATCAAGTTTTTCTTGGCAAGCAGTATGGAAGAGATTCGATTACTCTAAAGTATGATGCACGAATTGAAGGAGTCTTAAAATTTATTAATGATAATCTCAGCTGTGAACTTACTGTTGATTATATTGCCGAGAAATTTTTTCTTAGCAAATATCATCTTATGCACAAGTTTAAAGAAGAAACAGGTTATACCCTGCACCATTACATTCTACAAAAACGTCTGCTTCTCGCAAAGGAATATATGGCACAGGGTATGCCCGTCACAAAAGCCGCCTTTGCAAGCGGCTTTACAGATTATTCTACCTATCATCGCGCCATGAAGCGTATCTTTCCTGAGCCTAAAGAGGACTCTTAAGAAGACATCCACAGTATGTCTGCCGATACAGATTATACTTCTTCGATAATGCAATTGATTTTAAATACCCTTCCTTTTTCTTGAAATCTGAAGGTAAATGTGCAATTCCATACTTTTGACCATAATAGTCACCGATTTCATTTAATATTGTTGCATTTTTATGTGGACTAATTGAAAGTGTTGATGCAAAATAATCAAATCCACCCTCTTTCGCGCGCTTTGCTGTTTCCCCCAGACGCAACTCGTAACATTTGTGGCAGCGCACCCCGCCCTCTGGCGCCGATGCAAGATCTTTTGCTATTTCCAGAAATCTCTCCTGGTCATATTCACCTTCCACAAATTTAACAATTCCATAGGCTTCTTCCAATAATCGAACTTGCTCGGTGAGACGTTTTTCATATTCTTCTTTTGGCATAATATTAGGGTTATAATAAAAAAGTGTAATCTCAAAATACTGTGACAAATAAAAAAGAACATAACTGCTGCAAGGTGCACAACAGCTATGCAAATATAAGCTGGGTCGTATTTTTTTTATTTCCAGCTTACTGATTAATGCATCTAATTCTCTCTGATAATTTCTATCCATCTTAAAACCTCATAATAATACCTAAAGATTAAATTTCTCTTCAAATGTATGTAGCGGCATCGGCTTTGCAAAAAGATATCCTTGCGCAATCTTACAGCCAATAGATTGTAGCATGATTGCCTGCTCTTCTGTTTCAACACCTTCACACAATACATTGACATTAAGTCCGTCTGCCATCTCGATTATTTTACGCAAAATCCACATACTTGCTTCTGAAGTCGCTGTTTCATCTAGGAAACCTCGATCAATCTTAAGTACATTAAATGGTATATCCTTTAACAAATTTAAAGAAGAAAAACCGGATCCAAAATCATCGATAGAAAGCATAACGTTAATATCCTTTAACTTTTTCATGACATTAATCATATGCTCACGCTCTAGGAAGAATACCGTCTCCGTTAACTCTAGCTCAATATAGTCACTGGGAATTTCATATTTCAATAATATTTCTTGTACATTCTTTACATATTCTCTGCTATGCAAAAGATATCTGGACTGATTAATGGATACTGGATATACAATCTTGCCCTCGTCCATGATACGACGTATATATTTGCATATCTCTTCTAACATATAGAAATCAATCTTCTCAACAAATCCATTCCTCTCAAAAATGGGGATAAAATCGTTTGGATAAATAATTGTACCGTCGGACTTAATCCAACGTACAAGCGCTTCTGCTCCAACGATACAGTTCTTTTCCATATCCCACTTTGGTTGCAGATAAGGCACAAATTCTCCTTTTCCAAGTGCATCGACCATTTTTGATTCTATGTATTCTCTTTTACGGGTTTCTTCCATAAGCGACTCTTCATAATATACATGCATATCTTTTGATTCATCTGAAATAGTCTTTCTTGCAAGATCCGCTTTATCAATCATTCTTGGTATATCTTCGGTATAATCCACCACCACATAAGTCCCACTTTTAAAATGAATCGGATAATTAATAGCAATTCGATTGGCATATCGATTCACTTTATCTTCAATAAATTTTCTACGCGCCTGCTCACGCCCATCATCAATTGCCAGACAAACAAATTTATCTGCACTTATTCTGGCAAATGTCTCGTTATAGCTAAAACTGTCTTTGGCCGCATTTACCATCGCGGTCAATATTGAATCAGCCTTTTCATGTCCATACCCTTCATTAAGATATCTAAAATTCACAATATCAAAGCATACTATTATATAGGGCAAATCTCTGTTCTCTTCGAGTAGTTCTGCTGTACGCTTCAAAAAATAATTCATATTTCTGGCTCCTGTTAAAATATCCACATAAGCCAACTCTTCAATTTTGTTTTGATCTCTTCTAATTCGGCGTACAATAGTAGTAACAAAAATCACCATCGTTAAAATGATTAGTCCACAGCCTAGTGCCGTACGGAAAACCACTGGTCCTATAGCATCCTTAATGGTATCCTCATAAATGCAACTTAAAAAATACCAGTCAGTACCCTGTATTGGAACATAATAAATATAACTGGTATTTCTCTCTAGATCAGCATGAATCTGACCGGGTTCTCCATTTTTTACGTTTTCTTTGACCGCCGTTAATAAATGCTCCATCTTCTTAGGGTTTTTTGAGTTTGTAAGCATAAACTCAAAAAGATTGCCTACATTATCTATTCCTCTGGTCGATGTTGAAGCAATAACATTACCTTCTTTATCTGCCAAATAATTAAAGGTAGTACCATTCAGATATGCACTTTCTACGTTCAAAAGCAACGACTCAGCCTGATTGGCACCTATAATATATCCTCTAACAGTGCCATCCGTTCTTACTGGAGAGATTACCAAAACATAATCCTCCCCGGACGCTGTCTTGATAGCTTTAACATAGGCATCTTCTGCATTTTGATCAAAATACCTAGCATACTCGTCCATATCAACTTTTAGCTTTGCTCGTTCCGTATTATATACCGTGCCAATGGTATTAATAAAATACTCCTTGCGGAAATTTTCCTGCCTCGCGCACTCTTCTAAGACTTTATTGATTGCATCCAGTGACAAACCACCACTCTGCTCTAATTGTGTCGCATTCATATTAACAACTGCTAAACTCTTAGATAAGGAAGAACTAATAGCCTTACTTCCTATTTTTGCTTGAGAATCGACCTGCTCAAATGCAGTAGAAGTATATCTGACTTGCAGTTCAAGAATAAGAAGCACACAAATAACTGCACAAATACATAATGCAAGCGCTCCTGCTACCATTAATTTAATGATGTCTCGATCAAAATGCTTTTTCGATTGTTCTTTTTTCATTTAAGTTTACCTGTGTTCTTAATATTTATTGAAAATATGCCACTCCTGATTCGAAAATCTGCATATCCTGATTCCCAAAAATATTTTTAGCTACACCTTCACCTCGACGTTCTATATGTCCCATTTTACCAAAACATCTTCCGTCTGGACTTGTAATACCCTCGATTGCAGAATACGAACCATTGATGTTCCATTCTTCATCCATGGTAATGCTTCCATTAATATCTGCATATTGCGTTGCCACCTGTCCATTTTCAAAAAGTTTATTCACCCATTCGCGATCAGCAACAAAACGGCCTTCACCGTGCGATGCTGGGATAACATAAGTTTCTCCCAACCTTGCTTTTTTTAACCATGGTGAGAGGTTAGAAACAACTTTTGTATATACCATCTTTGAAATATGACGATTAATTGTATTATAAGTCAATGTAGGTGCGTTTTGTGCCTGTCCGACAATTTCACCCCATGGTACCAAGCCTAATTTTATGAGGGCCTGAAATCCGTTACAGATGCCTAGCGCTAATCCATCCCGGTTGCCCAGTAAATCACTGACTGCTTCCTTCAGCTTTTCATTCTGAAAGGCCGTTGCGAAAAATTTTGCAGAACCGTCCGGTTCATCACCTGCTGAAAATCCACCTGGAAACATAATAATTTGTGAACTCTTGATTGCTGCCTCAAATATTTCAACAGAATCTCTTATATTCTGTGCCGAAAGATTCGTAAATACTTTTATAATCACATCTGCACCTGCACGTTCAAATGCTGCTGCACTATCATATTCGCAGTTTGTGCCTGGAAACACAGGTATAAACACAGTCGGTTTTGCCACTTTGTTTTTACAAACATAAATTTTTTCTGGTAATGCCTGATAAATAAGAGTATCTATGCTCTCTGCCGTTTTTACTGCCTTAGTAGGAAAAACTTTTTCTAGCTTTTCTTTCCATGCTGAAATCGCTTCTTCCACTGGTATGCTATCTTTTCCATGCATAAATACTTCTTTATCATTTACTTCTCCAATCAATTGGTATGAAATCATAACATCCTTCAGTTTGTCTGCTGGAATTGACGCTATGATATTACCGTTATCCTTTGCAAATAAATCAGCTGTAGTGAGTTCTTCTCTAATTGTAACGCCCAATTTATTGCCAAATGCCATTTTACTAATTGCAGGAACGACACCCTTGCCATCAAGTGCATATGCCGCAGTAATGACACCACTTCTAATGAATTCCCCAATCTTCTCATATAACTCGCAAACCTTATCATAAATCGGAATATCATAAGCATCCTTTTCGATTACAAATTTAACAATAATATCGCCTGATTTCTTAAATTCTGGAGTGATAATTTCTTTATTTTTAGCCACATCTACTGCAAAAGAAACGAGCGTAGGCGGCACATCAATATCTTCAAATGTTCCCGACATACTATCTTTTCCTCCTATAGAAGCAAGGCCAAAGCCCATCTGCGCTGCATAAGCTCCCAGCAGTGCTGAAAATGGCTGACTCCACCTACTAGGACTTTCACTCATACGGCGAAAATATTCCTGAAATGTAAAACGTATCTTTTTATAATCCCCACCTGCTACAACAATTTTTGCAACAGATTCTAAAACTGCATATATCGCACCATGATAGGGACTCCATGAAGATAGTTCTGGATCAAATCCGTAACTCATCATCGTAACTGTATCTGTCCTGCCATCAACAATTGGAAGTTTTGCGACCATTGTCTGCGTCTCTGTCAATTGATACTTTCCACCGTAAGGCATCATTACAGATCCTGCACCGATGGAAGAATCGAACATTTCTACAAGACCCTTCTGCGAACATACATTTAAGTCATGTAATACTGCCATCCACCTATCCTTAATTGTTGCATTGCCTGCATTGACTGATTGAGTCAGACTATTTTCGAAATAGGAACTCTCTTTGTCTGGCATCTCTACTGCAACAGCCGTCTCCTGATGTGCTCCATTTGTATCAAGAAATGCACGTGATAGATTTACTATTTCTTTACCACGCCAGGTCATGATTAGTCTCGGTTCTTTCGTTACAATTGCCACTTCCACTGCTTCAAGATTTTCTTCCGCAGCATAGCCAAGAAAAGTCTCCACATCCTTAGGCTCTATGACGACTGCCATTCTTTCCTGCGATTCAGAAATAGCCAACTCTGTACCATCAAGACCTGCATATTTTTTAGGTACTTTATCTAAATCTATCTGCAGTCCATCTGCTAACTCTCCGATTGCAACTGATATCCCACCAGCACCAAAATCATTACATTTACGAATCAGTCTGCTGACTTCCTGTCTCCTGAACAGTCGCTGAATTTTTCGCTCAGTCGGTGCATTTCCTTTTTGCACCTCTGCCCCACAGGATTCAATTGATTCTTCTGTATGTACTTTTGAAGAGCCAGTCGCACCACCACAACCGTCGCGCCCAGTTCTTCCTCCAATTAAGATAATCATATTGCCAGGATCAGACGTCTCACGGATAACATTCTTTCTAGGAGCTGCTCCCATAACTGCGCCAATTTCCATTCTCTTTGCCACATAATTTGGGTGATAAATTTCTTTCACATATCCAGTTGCAAGGCCAATCTGATTTCCATAAGAAGAATAACCACTTGCTGCACCGCGTACCAACTTCTTCTGAGAAAGTTTTCCTCGAAGTGTCTCACTTAGTGAGACTGTTGGATCTGCTGCACCAGTTACACGCATTGCCTGATAAACATATGACCGTCCAGACAATGGATCTCTAATTGCACCCCCAAGGCAGGTTGCGGCACCACCAAAAGGCTCTATTTCTGTCGGATGATTATGTGTCTCATTCTTGAAACTCACTAACCACTCTTCGACTGTCGTTTCGCTCGTACCACGCTCCACTTCCACTGGAACCACAATCGAGCAGGCATTTATTTCATCGGATTCTTCTAAATCCTGCAACTTTCCTTCTTTTTTCAACTTACGCATTGCCATAAGTGCGATATCCATTAGGCATACAAACTTATCATCCCTGCCCTCAAATATTTCTTTATGTGCCGTCAGATACTCTTGGTATGTTTTCTGAATAGGCTCTTTACAATAACCGTCTAGAAATTCTACATTTTTAAGTTCTGTAGAAAATGTTGTATGTCTACAATGATCTGACCAATATGTATCCAGCACCCTGATTTCCGTCATAGAAGGATCTCTGTGCTCTTCACCCACATAATACTTCTGTATATGCTGAAAATCTCTAAATGTCATTGCCAGTCCCAAAGAATCATATAATGTCTTTAGGTGCTCTTCATCCATCATCTGAAATCCCGCAAATATTTCAATATCCTCTGGTTCATCAAATATTGTAATGAGCGTTTCCGGTTTTTGCATACCTGTCTCACGAGAATCTACTGGATTGATACAGTAATTTTTAATTTTCAGAAATTCTTCTTTTGTAAAATCACCCGTCAGGCAATATGTAACTGCTGTTTTAATAATGGGATCTTCTTCTTCCTTCAGAAATCTGACGCATTGTATGGCTGAATCTGCCCTTTGATCAAACTGCCCTGGTAGAAATTCTATCGAGAATATATGAGCATCTTTATCAGCCTCAAATTTTTCTTCATACAAATCATCAACTGGCGGTTCTGAAAAAATACAGCTACAAGCCTTTTGATAGATCGCCTCTGAAATATTCTCAATATCATAGCGAATCAGTACTCTAACTGTCTTGACCTTATCAATACCCAAATAATTTATGATTTCCTCCTGCAATTCCTTTGCTCTAACTGCAAAAGGTGCTTTCTTTTCCACATAAATACGCTTTACCAATTACTCTTCCTCCTCATAAATCAATCCTTGTAATATATATAATAATTGCTCATCAACCGTTTTTTCAGATACACCGACTGTTCTTGCTGAAACCTTAAGACCTTCGAGTACGAACATGATATTCTTGCTGGTCACAACTGGTTTTTCACAATAAAATTCACTTGTAGCAACACCTGCCGCTATTATTTCAGCTAAAAGCTTAACACCCATTTCGAATTTTTTTCGTGCACTATTTTCTTTTTTGGGAAATTTCGTTACAAAAAAGAACTCATAGGTAGCAATCAAAAGATTATCATCACTACGTAAGATTTCTTTCTTTTGCTCTTTCAAGAATAACATCAAAATATCAGTTACTGTTGCTTCTTCATATAGTGTCTCTTCAAGAGAAGCATCAGTCTCCTCCTGCTCTAGTTTTAGCACTTCAAGGAAGATCTGCTCCGTACTATCAAAGTAGAGATATAGCCCACCTCTGCTGATTTCGCAAGCTTCTACAATATCTTTCATGGTAACATTCTTATAACCCTTTTCAGTAAAAACCCGTCTTGCACTGTTTACTATTAATTTTTTCTTTTGTTCTGATTTATCACTCATAATGACCCGCTTGTCCTATTGGATTATATTTGGTTATCCTTACTCAAGAATATGATATGACGGTCGTGTCACATTGTCAATCTAATTATTGCTATATCTCTAAATTATATGCATGAAATAGCCTCTTCAACTGTCTTTACCCCTATTATTCTGATTCCTTTTATTTCTCTCATCGCCGCCAATGAACTTTTTGGCAAAATACAAGTCTCAAAACCCAGTTTTTTTGCCTCAAGCACACGCGTTTCAGCCATACTGACTGCGCGTACTTCCCCACTCAGTCCGATTTCTCCGAAAGCAATCAAATTGGAATCAATTGGGTGATTTTTAAAACTAGATATGATTGCAAGTGCAATTCCTAAATCAATTGCTGGTTCAGTGATTCTAATCCCGCCTGCCAGATTCACATAGGCATCACAATCAGCCATCTGAAGTCCTACTCTTTTTTCCAATACGGCCATCAAAAGATTAACCCTATTAAAATCGGTCCCCGTCGCCTGTCTTCTTGGAATCCCAAAATTTGTCCGACAAACAAGTGCCTGTATTTCTATTAGTATTGGGCGAGTGCCCTCTAAAGAGCAGGTCACAACTGATCCTGCTGCCTCTGTCGTCCTACCATTCAACATATACGCTGAAGGATTTTTCACCTCGATCAGCCCCGCCTCACGCATCTCAAACACACCAATCTCATTTGTAGAGCCAAACCTATTTTTTACACCTCGTAAAATTCTATATGCTGCATGTCTGTCTCCTTCAAAATATAGTACAGTATCAACCATATGCTCTAAAACCCTCGGTCCAGCTACTGTACCTTCTTTTGTTACATGTCCGACAATAAAGGTTGCAATATCAAGTCCCTTTGCAATCCTTAATAATACACCGGTTGACTCACGTACTTGCGATACACTTCCCGGTGCTCCCGGTATTTCATCACAATACATTGTCTGTATAGAATCTATGACCACCATCTCTGGTTTTACTCTTTGTAAAACCTCCTCTATTACTTCCAAATTCGTCTCACACAACAGAAATAGAGAATCTTCAAATTCTCCGATTCTCTGTGCTCTGATTTTTATTTGTTTCAAGGACTCCTCACCTGATATATAAAGAACTTTCCTGCCATCATCCGAAAGTCTCTTGCATACCTGAAGTAGCAGCGTCGATTTTCCAATGCCCGGGTCTCCACCAACTAAAACAAGGGAGCCGGGTACAATACCGCCTCCCAAAACCCTATCAAATTCATCCATACCTGTTGTCACTATTTCTTCACTCGCTAAGGAGATTGCTGAAAGACTGGTCGGTTCCTGCTTCATTTCAGGATGACCCCTTTTCGAATATCCCGATGATTTAGTGGAAATGGATGCATTACTCACTTTTTCTTCTGCGAAAGTATTCCAAGCCCTACATGCTGGACACTGTCCCATCCATTTAGAAGACTCATATCCACACTCATTACAGAAGAAAACAGTTGTCATCTTCGCTTTAGCCATGTATCAACTCTATCCTTTTTTATTTTTACTAATATGATATTGCATTTATATTTGTCGATAGCAATTAACTGATGATTTCGACTTCAACCCCTTCTCCATTTGCAAGATCAACGCTAATATTTAACTTTCCACCTAAATTTGCCTTCATCTTGCCCGCACTATTGCCACCAATATATACTTCATACTCAACTTCTTCTGTAAGACCTATGATAATCTGCGCATCTTCTGCACCTTCTACCCTAAATTTTACGCCTGTCTTCGTTGCTTCAAAATCGTTTACACTCGTTCCTGGCACTGATTCATACACAAACATGCCGTCTCTTTCCAGCTTCGTCATCGCCTCTGACGTCTTAACCTTATAAAGATTTCCCTTGTATTCAAAATCTTCTTTCTTGGCCTTCTCTGCAAGTTCATGATTACCAAAACTAATGGTCCCATTGCCTTCTTTACGAATCAACTCCGCTACTACTGACATTTTCTGTTTTCCTCCTCGACTATTTACATTTAAATTTATTAGCATCAATTCTATTTGTTACTAATAGACTATTTACAATATTATTGTACATCATAACACCTTTTCTGACAACAGAATACTACCAGTTTTCTGGTCTTTTGCCTTTTTGCGAAACACAATCTCTCCCTTAACAAACGAGACCACTACTTCATCTCCGTTTTTGATGTTCTTTTTGAGTACCTCTTCTGCAAGTCGATCCTCCACCATTGTTTGTATTGCGCGCTTCAAAGGTCTGGCACCATATTTTTTATCGCTTCCCTTTTCTACAATATAGTTTTTGACGGTATCACGTATTGTTAATGAAATCTGCATTTGTGTTTTTGCACGCTCGCAAAGATTCTTAGTTAAAAGTGAGACTATCTGCTTCATATTATCTTTATTCAATGCGTGGAATACAATGATTTCGTCGATTCTGTTAATAAATTCAGGCTTAAAGATACGTTTCACCTCTTCCATTACGCCAGCTTTCATTTTATCATAATCCTGTTTATCATCTTCTTTCGCAGCAAATCCCAGTTTTTTAGGATCTACAATACGCTGTGCGCCTGCATTGGAGGTCATAATAATAACACAGTTTTTAAAACTGACTTTTCTACCAGTAGAATCAGTTATATGCCCATCATCCAATACTTGTAGCAAAATATTAAATACATCTGGATGTGCCTTTTCTATTTCATCAAACAATACAACTGCATAAGGATTTCTTCTTATTTTCTCTGAAAGTTGTCCGCCTTCGTCAAATCCTACATAGCCCGGAGGAGATCCGATCATCTTAGAAACGGTATGCTTCTCCATATATTCAGACATATCTACTCTAATCATCGCATTTTCAGTCCCAAATAGCACTTCCGTCAATGCTTTTGAAAGTTCAGTCTTTCCAACACCTGTTGGACCAAGAAACAGAAATGACCCAATTGGTCGATTTGGTTCCTTCAGACCCACACGCCCTCTTTTTATTGCTTTTGCGACAGCTGCAACTGCTTCGTCTTGCCCTATCACTCTCTTTTGGAGCGTTGACTCCATTTTGACTAACTTTTCTCCTTCAGCTTCTGCCAGTTTTTGAACCGGTATCTTAGTCCATTCAGATACAATATCTGCAATTTCATTTTCATCTACAATAGGCCTTTTATCTACTAATGACTTCTCATAGCGTGCAAGCCTCTTTCCATATACTGCCTTGATACGCTCCTGTTCTCTTCCTGTCTCGCCTGCCTCTACAAATTTTGAAGCCTTAATCAATTGTAGTTTTTCCACCTCCAAACGCTTAATCTCCAGTTCTTGCTCAACTAATACGAATGGTTTTTTCAATCCTGTCAGCCTTACTTTTGCGGCTGCCTCATCCATAAGATCGATCGCCTTATCTGGCAATCTCCGATCATTTAGATAGCGTGCCGACATTTTCACCGCTGCCTCAACTGCTTCATCTGTAATATCTACCTCGTGATGTTTTTCATAGTTTCCCTTAATTCCTTTTAAAATTTTAATTGCAACTTCAATCGTCGGCTCTTCTACATTGATAGGTTGAAACCTTCTCTCAAGTGCAGCATCTTTCTCAATATGTTTCCGATACTCATCATATGTTGTTGCTCCAATTAACTGAATCTCACCACGCGCTAAAGACGGCTTCAATATGTTTGAGGCATCAATTGCTCCTTCTGCACCACCTGCGCCAATAATCGTATGTAACTCATCGACAAATAACAAAATATCTCCCGCCGATGTGATTTCACGGATCACTTTTTTAATTCTTTCTTCAAACTCGCCCCTATACTTACTTCCTGCAATCATTCCTGACAAGTCCAGCATCAATACCCGTTTTCCTTTTACCGTTGCCGGAACATTTCCCTCCACAATATGCATTGCCAGTCCTTCTACAATCGCTGTCTTACCAACGCCTGGATCGCCAATTAAACAAGGATTATTTTTTGTACGGCGACTGAGTGTCTGAATGATTCTTGTAATTTCAGCTTCACGTCCAATAACAGGATCAAGCTTTCCTTCCGCCGCAAGAACCGTCAAGTCTCTGCTATATTGATCTAATGTCTGTGTTGCATTCTTGACCTTTTTCTTGCCAGCTTTCATTGCTTGCAATTCTTCAGCATACTGCGTGACATCTTCGCCTATTGCCTGAATGATATCTGCAAATATTTTCTGCAGATTTACTCCAACTGTCGTCAAGAGTCGTGCCGCTACACTAACTGAATCTTTGACGATTGCGATTAGTATATGTTCCGTTCCAACCTGTAACGCCTTCATCCTGTCTGCCTCTGTCTTTGCACTTTCAAGTATCATCTCAGCACGTGGTGTGAAACTATCTCTCTCTGCCATCAGCAATGGCTGGTCTGGCGCAATCAACTGCTCAATCAAATCAATTATTTTTTCGTCTTCCACGCCATTACTAAGTAGTACTTTTGCAGCAACGCCTGTGCCTTCGCGCAACAATCCTAATAGAATATGCTCTGAACCCACATACCCGTGCTTCAATTCTTTTGAAGTTTTTGCTGCAAGTTCCAATGCTCTCTGTGCCTTCTGTGTATATTGTATTGCCATATATTGTCCTCTTCTTTCTACTGTAATATTTTATGAATCATAACACCTACGCATAATCACCATAGATTTCATCAACTAGTGCATGAATTTCATCACTCGTTATATTTTTAAGTGCTGCCTTGGCTAATAATACTGTTAATTCTTTTTTAATTTCACCTAATGATTTTAACCGATCAATATCAATTGCGATAACAGCTCCTCGCCGCCTGTCAACTTTAACAATACCTTCCTGGCGTAAAACTGTATATGCCTTATTCACCGTGTGCATATTTATCCCAATATCATCTGCCAATTGCCGCACAGAAGGTAGCATGTCCCCCTCCTGTATTCTGGAAGTAGCTACACAAAGTATAATTTGATTCCTCACCTGCATATACAATGCTTCTTCACTATTAAAATCAATCTGTACTTCAATAATCAATGTATTCACCTCTTTTTGCATTTCTGTCACATGACAGCATGCCTATGTTGTTATACTTATACTAGCACAGGCGCACAAACAGGTCAAGGAAATACTTCTTGACCTGTTTAGAATATTGCGATAAATCTATACTGTTAATTCATATCAATAAATTCAAATTCAAAATCATCATCCAGCTTGAATTCTGGTTGTTGAACCGGCTGCTGTATGGGTTGCTGTACCGTCTGGCCTGCATATAACTGTCCCATTTGGTTTCCCTGCTGTTCATAAAAAGGGTCCCGAGGCCTTGCTTCTGTCTTCTGATATTCCGGTTGCACTGGTTGCGGCGGCATCGACTGTCTTGGCATCGGCTGCTGTTGATATTCTGGCTGCACTGGCTGCTGCGGCATCGACTGTCTTGGCATCGGCTGTCTTGGCACTGGTTGCGATACAAGAGAGTCTGCTGGCATGGATTGTAATGGTTGCCCTGTGTATGGTCTGGCTTGTGAAGTAGTAGGTGGTTCTGTTACCGTCATATGTGGGGAAGAAATTGGCTTACGTGATTTTGATGTAGTAGGACGCCTCTCATCTGGTTCACTTATATGGATCTCGTTCCTCATCTCACTCCAATCAAGTTGTTGTGCCTCTACCTTAGGTTCTTGCTTGCCTTTTCTTCTTCCAAACAAACTCCTTCTCTCTGAAGGTGTTTCATCATCGTCATCATCGTCATCTTCTTCTTCGTCGTCGTCCCCATACTCATCTTCGACATACCACTGCGCGAGTCTGCTTATTTTCTTTTCTTTTGGCTTATGCTTTTCCTTAATTTGTTCTTTTTTTACCTCATTTTCACTGCTTAATGAGGATAACACCGCAACTTGCTCTATATCCATATCTGCAGTTTGTGAAAAGTCTTCGCCAAATTCTCCATCCGTTTCATATCTACGAGCCATCATATCATCTGACATCATAATAGGCTGTTTCGTATTATAAGAGTTTTTTTCAGAATAGTTACCTTCTCCATTCGTGTCCTCGTCTTCTTCATCTTCTTCGTCTTCTTCATCTTCATCAATATATTCATATCCAAGATAATCTTTAAGCTTAATAAAAAGAACTACTAACAATACAATTAAAATCAAAATCACAACTGCCATAATACATATCACAATAAATTTAGGATCCGTACTACCGCTACTTTCATTATCGGCTGCATTAAATATATCAAAAACTGGTGCATCTGTTTTGGCGGATACACCCAACTCTAAATATCTCTGATAGGTACCTTCCTTCATATCATAAAGATACCAGCCCGTCTTTCCCTCACTATTCAGCGCATAAAGCAAGAAAAAATCACTTGTGGAAATTCCATCTTTTGTTACTTCTCCACTAGCCGCTTCACTGTTGTCAGAAACAGTGGATGCTCCCGTAATCATATAAGCCAGAGCAGATTTTCCATTCCACTGTAAGGTAGCCTTTGCAAACCCTTCTGGAACTACTATTGACTCATCTGGCTGAGAAATAATAATATAGCTCCCTTCAATTCCCTGTATGTATACAAAATCGCTGAACGTATCTGTCTCCTGCTCGTAAATATAAAAATTACCGTTTGCGCCACTTTCATCGGTCATATACAGTAACGTTAAAGTTCCCATATCAAACACTGCCGCTTCTACCATTTGCTCTTTGTAGTTATATTCTGCTTTATGAAATCCATTAAGCATAATCTCCTCTGGAAATGTGGTGGAAAGCATCATTGAACCATCACCAACTGTAATCAATCCTTCTGCAATATTAGAGCTAACTGCAGCACCATCCTGAGATACGCTTTCTGCATCAGCAGCTACCTGTTCCTCTTCTGTTCCAATTCCAATCGTAACTTCCCCTGTTGGTACATCTGCTCCATCGCCATCCAATATTGCCGACACTTTAATTTTAGTACTTCCAGCGCTTATTCCCTCAAATTTTATAGTTGCTGCTGTATCTGTTAACGTAATCAGGCCGCCACCGCCGCCACCATAACTTTTATCACACGAAGAAAACTTTACTTTAGCGATATCATATTCAACCGAAATTTGTGGCTTTTCAGCAGAACCCTCTGGATTGACCGCTTTGATTGTAACTGAAAATTCTTCCGCTATTCCTATGTTTTCAGCACTTGATGTGATAGATACGCTTCCAGCTGCCCAAACATCTCTCCCAAATAGCATACTAATGAGAATGATTGCTGTCAGCACTCCCGTTTTCAATATCACTCTGCCCTTCTTCATCATAATCTGATGCCTCTCTTTCCTATGTTAAATAATATGAATATATCATAATTTCCATGCTTAATTATTTCTTGTTATAGTCATCACATAATTTTTCGTATTTCCGTTTTGTGCCTTACAGGTTACGGTAATCTGATTCACGCCGACATTTAAATTGATCGTACCTGCTCCTGCTACTGAAGCACCTGCATTAACTGGTGTTGCTGATATATTAACTTGCGATATATTATTATCGACATTTAATGCATAACTGTCTACTATAGGACTAAATCCTGGCGATAAACCATATCCATCTACGCAGAGTGCCGAAAGATAATTATTAGGATTTGAAGTAGACTCTGGTTTCGTACATATCGTTGCTGGCATATTGTTATAAATTGGAATTCGGAATACAAGTGGTGCATTTAAATCCGAATATGCTTTTTTCATTCTTGCTGCTTCCGAAGATGCCGCCTGTATATTAGACATATATTGATGCGAATACAATCCACTGGTGGTATTCACTACATTAAACTTCTGAAAATATAGCGTGTTCTGGTTCATCTTTACATATTTTTCACCGACATATTTAGCGCTTCCCATAATGGATTTATACTTTGTATTCCATGGTCTTGCATATGCTTCATCAGTACCCGCTGCATAGATTAATCCATTTACAATAGGTGAATTGCCATTTGCTGCATAGGCCCCAATATTAAAAAAATTGAAAATATTTTCAAGCCCAGAAACCGTTCCTGAGATACTTCCACTTGTTCCAAGTGGCCCCTGTTCCTGCAAACATCTTGCTGCCAGATAATATGGTGACACACCTGCGTTCTTACCTGCCTCTACAAAAAGGCTTGCAAAAGAACGTGTTGCTCCGTCAGTATCTGTAAAACTTCCATTCATAAATGTAGATGCCAGTGTATTAGAAACACCTGCCTCATTTTGGTAATCCTGCTTTGCTAATGTCTCAAATTGGAAAATGCCACTTTCGTTTAAAAAATTTCTTGGATCCAAATAAAATGTGACAATTTCGGGAGATGCAGCAACCCAACTTTCTCCATCAAATCCATACCACGCGTCACGTGTCCAGTCATAGGCCTGTGGCGCTGTCGATTTCCATGAAGAGATACTGGATTTTGCTATCAAGTTCTTCCCTACTACTGTCTCTGCGTTTACAACATCATTCCATTCAAGACCAGTTTTTACCGGTTCAAATGTCCATTTTGGGTACTTTTCATGCAAGGATCGTAAATATCCTTTGTAGATATCCGGAAAATCTGTAATCGCCTTCTCAAATTCTTCGCTCGACAATGTTGTAGTTGAAGCTGTCTGTATGATGTTTACTAAGTCCGAACGAACGTAGCCTGTCTTTGATACTCCACCATAAGAAAATGATATCTGATACCATTTATACCCATCACTTCCTGTCGTTTCACCAATAATTGTTACTGTGTAATCTGTAGATAATTGTACAACAACTGTTCCGTTGACTGCACTTTCTCTTATTCTGACTGCTGATCCCTTAATCGTTCCTTTTGTGGACTGATCTGCTGTTGTACTGCTTACTGTAGCCGCCTCAACAGTCAAATAATCAGAACAGATATAGCCTGATTGTGCAGTATTGTTATAAGTAAATGCGACTGCATACCATACTTTTCCATCCGAAGCTTTTTTCTCTTCGGTTACTGTTACTGTATGACCTGTGCTCAGGCTACATAATACAGCGCCGCTTACTGGCTCTTTTCTGACATTAACATTAATTCCCCTTACTGCACCACTTCTATTTGATGTTCCCACTGTACTTGTTGTTGTACTTGGAACCGTATTGGTCGTTACAACTTCTTCTACTGTCATATAATCTGAATGGATATAACCTGTTTTATTTTCACCATTAAGCGCAAACGAAATGCCATACCATTTTTTTCCATCGCTTCCAGTCTTTTCCTCAGTTACAGTTGCTATTTGCCCATTACTCAATTTTGTAATAATATCGCCTGTTACTGGTTCTTTTCTAACATTTACATCTGTACCCTTGACTGTCCCTACCTTGGAAGTTGTTGTTGTCGTTGTAGCTGCCGCTGTAGCAGTAGAACTTCCCGTTGCTATTTCTACATAGTCCGCGCATACATATCCCGTCATTGCTTCATTATTATAAGTAAATGCCACTTTATACCACTTTTTTTGATCTGCATTCTCCGTACCGATGATAGATACCTGCTGTCCCGTAGACAGCCCACAGGAAACATTTGAGGTTAAAGACGCCGTTGTTCTGACTCTGATGCCTGTTCCCTTAATGGTTCCCACTGATGCTGCTGCAGATGCCCCTGATACGGTTTTGACCTCAATAGTCAGTAGATCTTCCCTGATGTAACCTGTAACTGTCTGCCCATTGTTCGTGCAGGTTACTTTATACCACTTTTTACCTTCACTATCAGTTGATGATTCAGATAATGCAACTACAAAACCACTATTAAGAGTCGCTACAATCTTACCGCTGGTTGACGCATTATCTCTTACATTTACATTGCTTCCTTTTACAATACCTGTTGACACCGTAGTACTTGTAACTCCTGTCGTAGCAGCTGAAGTAACAGTTGCACTCGTGTTTAACAAATCCGACCTGATATAGCCTTTGTAAGAAAGAGCATTTTTAACAAAGTTGACATAATACCATGTATTACTGTCTGAACCAGTCACACTTGCTTCAATATTGACCTCATGCCCAGTACCAAGTGTACATCTTACATCTGATGTTCTCGATGCTTCAACACGCACAATTACATTAGTTCCTTTTATCGTTCCCGTATTCGTTTTTACTGTTGTCACATTAGTGCTTGTACTATTCAATGTGGAAGCTTCTGTTTTCGTACCTGCTATTTCAGTACCCTTTTTCACTAAATCAGAGCGAATATACCCCGTCTGCGTACCTAACTTAACCTGATACCAGATACTACCGCCGGCATCCTTTTTTTCATCGATAATGATAATCGATTCCTCTTTTTTAACGCAAAAAACAACTGCGCTTTTCGTATCTGCATCAGAACGCACCTTTCCACTTGTACAAATAACTGTTCCATTTACAGAAGTATACGCCCAAATTTGCTCAGCATAAACAAAACTAATTATAATCACTACCATTGCCACTAAAAAATGCAAGGTGTATTTTCCCTTCATCCTTTTCCCCTTATATGTATGTGACTATACTGGTCACATTTTGAAATGATACTATCTACTCTAAATTTTATACATATATTAACATATAATTTACTTCTCATTTCATTATTATAATACAACGCCATAATGCTTATGTCAACCACATGTTGTAATACTTTGTTAATATTTCTCTATAATTTGTGCTTTTGACTAATTTAGTCAATATTGGCCATATAAGAAGCCATACCCAGATACAAGGTATGGCTTCTCAAAAACATCTTATTATTTTACATTATATTACTATTTTTAAACGCTATCTGTGAAATCTTCTTTCTCCACTGTCAAGCTTTCCTGAAGATCCATAGCCTACCTGTTTCTTTTTGGCTCTAGGCTCTGACAATGCTTCTTTTCGTCTCTTTGCGTCACAAGCTTCGCAATACTTTCCACTTCGAATTTCTATACCACAAATCTCACAACGTAAAAAAGCAATTGAATTTGAAGATACTTCCAAACGCTCTTCTTTTAACATCTGTCTGATTTTGGCTTGTGAAACACCAGTCTCTTCTGATATCTCAGTTGCAGTGGCCCCACTATGCTTTTCTATATATAAACGGACTTTACCATAATCATCATACTCAAGGTTTTGGCACGCACTACATCGATATTCGCCGACACCTTTATAAACTAAATCATTTCCACATACAGAGCATTTCAATGGCTTGCCATATTTGACTTCTCCAAAATCCATATCCATAGCACCACCCTTCATACTATAGTTTACTGTATTTCTTATACTTCGTCAATTGCTTTGCCAATATCTTTCCGATAGTACTTATTATCAAAATCAATCCATTCGACTGCAGTATAAGCATTCTCTCTTGCGCATTTTAAATCCTTACCTTTTGCTGTAACACCAAGAACACGCCCTCCATTTGTCAGAATATCCTGACCTGATTGCTTTGTGCCCGCGTGAAATGCATAATATCCATCTTTTTCTTCAAATTTGTCAAAGCCCCTAATTGGCAAGCCTTTTGTATACTCCTCTGGATACCCTGCTGAAGCAAGTACGACACAAACTGCCGCATTGTCTTCAAATTGCAGATCAATCTCATGCAGTCTTCCATCAATACAGGCCTCAACTACATCAATAATATCATTTTTCATTCTCGGAAGAACTACCTGTGCTTCAGGATCTCCAAATCGCGCATTATATTCCAACACTTTAGGTCCATCTTCAGTTAACATAATTCCAAAAAATATAATTCCAACAAACTCCCTATTCTCTTCCTTCATTGCATTTACTGTTGACTGATATACATATCTTTTGCAGAATTCATCCACTTCCTCTGTATAGAACGGACTTGGGGAAAAAGTACCCATTCCGCCAGTATTTAGTCCAAGATCACCGTCCTTTGCCCTCTTATGATCTTGTGCTGATGTCATTGTTTTAATCGTTTTTCCATCTACAAAAGAAAGAACAGATACTTCGCGTCCCATCATAAATTCTTCTATAACAATCTTATTTCCAGCGGTGCCAAACTGCTTATCCAGCATGATTACCTTTACGCCTTCTTTGGCTTCCTCCAGAGTATTGCAAATAAGTACACCCTTTCCTAACGCTAATCCATCTGCTTTTAAAACAATAGGCATTTTAACTGTCTCTAAATAGGCAAGCGCTGACTCTGGCGTTCTGAATATCTCATAATCTGCTGTCGGAATATGATACTTTTTCATTAAATCCTTTGAGAATCCTTTGCTTCCCTCTAAAATTGCCGCTCTCTTTCTGGGACCGAATACGCGAAGTCCCGCCTCCTCAAAGCGGTCAACTATACCAGCTACCAAAGGATCATCAGGTCCAATAATCGTCAGGTCTATCTCTTCTTGCTTTGCAAATGCCACTAATTTATCAAACTCCATAACTCCTATATCAATGCACTCAGCCAGCTTGGCAATTCCTGCATTTCCAGGGGCACAGTAAATCTTATCCACTCTGGGACTTTTGCTTACACTCACCGCAAGCGCATGCTCTCTTCCACCACCGCCAACAATTAAAACCCTCATTACTATCTTCCTCCTATAATAATCTAATTCCCTTTTCGCCGCTTTCAATCACACCTATTTGATAGCCTTTTTCTCCAGATGCCTCAATTGCTGCAATTGCTGCATCCGCCTGTGCGGAATCAACAGCTAGGACCATGCCTATCCCCATATTATATGTATTATACATCATTTCTTCTTCTATTTTTCCGTTTTCCTGGATTAGTTTAAAAATAGGTAGTATCGGATATGCATCCTTTTTAATAACAGCTACAGCATCTGATGGAAGCATTCTTGGAATATTTTCATAGAAACCTCCGCCTGTAATATGCGCACAGCCCTTAATAACTACATTGGCTTCCTTAACCTGCTGTAATGCCTTAACATATATTTTTGTTGGAGTTAAAAGTGTTTCTCCAAGAGACATTCCTAGTGAATCAATATATCGATCCAGATTGGACTTACTCATCTGAAATACTTTACGGACAAGAGAAAAACCATTACTGTGTACACCAGAAGAAGCGATACCGATTACTACATCGCCTGCTTTAATGGTTTTACCCGTTACTAAATCTTTTTCATCTACAATCCCAACCGAAAATCCCGCCAGATCATACTCATCTTCTGGATAAAAACCTGGCATTTCAGCCGTTTCTCCACCGATTAAGGCCGCTCCTGCCTGCTTACACCCCTCAGCAACTCCCTTTACAATCTTTGCTATTTTCTCTGGCTCATTCTTTCCACAGGCAATATAATCTAAGAAAAACAGTGGCTCACCACCTGCGCATACAATATCATTTACACACATGGCAACGCAGTCAATTCCAATTGAATCGTGTTTGTTCATCAAAAAGGCCAATTTTAATTTTGTCCCCACACCATCAGTTCCAGATACTAACGTTGGATTCTCCATGTTTTTAAAGTTCTTCATTGAAAAAGCGCCCGAAAAACTGCCAAGCCCTCCCAGAACTTCTGGTCGCATTGTACTTTTTACATGCTCTTTCATCAATTCTACTGCTTTATATCCTGCTTCAATATCTACACCCGCACTTCTATAATCCATTTTTGCTCTCCTCTTTGCTTACTTCATTAATTACTACATATGACTTATATATTCCTTATAACCGAGTTGGTTAAGCTTATCTGCTTTTTTTACCACATCGTTCTTCAATTCATTTGCATATTCCTTTATCTTCAAAAGTAATGCCTCGTCTGCAATCGCAAGCATCTTCACCGCTAGGATTCCAGCATTAGCACCTCCATTTATTGCAACCGTTGCCACAGGAATTCCAGATGGCATCTGCACGATAGAATATAAAGAATCTTTTCCGCCCAACGAAGTTGTGTGCATAGGAATGCCAATGACTGGCATTGGAAATATCGCAGCGCACATTCCTGGCAGGTGTGCCGCCATGCCTGCACCAGCAATAATTACCTTGAATCCCTTTTCCTCCGCACTCTTTGCATATTCAAAAAATAAGTCCGGCTCTCTGTGTGCTGAAATAATGGTAATTTCATAACTAACTCCAAATTTATCCAGAATTTCTGCTGCTTTGCTCATAACCTTCAGATCTGAATCGCTTCCCATAACAATTCCTACTTTTGCCATTATCTTCTCCTTCTATAAATCCATTCGGCTGTTACACCGTATTATTGTACCGATAATATTATATTTCGTCAATCAATACTTCGTTTAATTCTTCACATCCTGCGAGCACAAATCGACCTGCCAGAATAATAGGTATCCTCTTTGTTCCATTGCAACAGATAGCCGTCAGCTCCCCTAGTTCGTCGTAAGGAATTGTGATATCCGTATGGCATTGATAGTATGCCTTTCTCGGATCTTTCTTTCTGTTTATAGAGTGTTCATTATCACGTGCCACAATTTCTTTGCCATTAGGATTATAAACTTTAACATCCTCTGCATGACTGTAACAGGTATCACCTACTGCAAAGTGCGGTCCTGTCTTTTCCGCAATCAGTGCCGGTAGTTTATCAGCAATTTTATACTTTTTCGCCATCATATACGCCGTTGTATTGGTTCCGATTGCAAATTCACCCATCGCAAGTGTATCATGATGAAATAGAATATTATCTTTGATATACTTCCTGTTCTCACTAGAGGAATCGAAATTAGAACAGTTATAATCAGTAATATATCCATCCTTAAAATGTATTTCCAAATTCAAATAGTTCAGCTCATCCAAGTAGGCTTCTTTAACATGCAATAGTCCTGTTGTTCCTCTTAGTACTGGTGATGTAAACACTTCACCCACAGGTATATTGACATCCGCCACACAATTTTCAAATTTTGACTCCTTTTCAGGATTCTGTAAAGAATATAGTGCAACACAAATATCTGTCTTGTTGCCGTTCATCCCCTTTACTTCGACACATTCCGCGGTATCAAGCACATCAATCATCGTCTGCTGAATTTTCTGATACAGCTTATAATCAAGTGTATTGATTTTCACTGTTTCATTAAAAATAGCTTGATAGTTTGGTCCTATTTCATAAACAGGATAGGCAATAATGGTAAAGCTACGTTCTTCGCCCTTAATATAATTGTTTACCAGCTGGCTCGCCTTCGCCAAATACGCAAGCGCATATTCCTGCTGTTTAGGACTTAGTCTGCAAGCATCACCCGTAACAATAGGCGCAAAGGGTTTCTCCCCAAATATTTCCATGACAGCAGGGCCAGCGTGCACATCAGCCCATGCCTCGTATTTTTCATAAACACTCTTAAGAACACTATATTTTCGATTTGTAAAATCTTTATCTAAAAAAATTGCTTCATCTTCTTTATGATCATACTCATATTGCTTATTGGGTACTGCACCAAAGTATCCTATCTTCACTTGCCCTTTTTTACTGATTGTATGTGATGCAGCACGATAAATAGTAGGCTTAAGTCCCATTTTTGCAAAATTAACAATTGCAACCCTGATAATTCGCTCAAATCCAATTGTATACCTTATATTTACAACCCTTTTCTTGCTCAGATCTTTATTCGCATTGATAAATCCAATCCGATATCCTTCCGTAAATACATCTGCCATCATCTGTATCTTTTCTTCAGAAAGAGAATTTAGATATTTAGCCGTTTCTATTTCATTAATGCTGATATACTCACCAAAAAAGTATAAATATCTCAAATCTACTAAATTTGATTCCATAATAATATTGGTAGCAAAATCCTTCTCCGGTAGTAGCTGCTCCTCTATACGCTTTGTCATACTGATATCACAATTATCGCTTACAAACCAATACAACGCATTTTTTATTTCTTCCAGTCCAGGCAATTTTTCCTCGGCCATAGCATACAAGAACAAATTATAAATCTCTATAAAGAGTTCATTATACATGGTTACCGAGAGGATATCCTGTTCATAGGCTTCTGGTATTGTGCCCCGTAGTTCTGTATATAAAAAAGAAAGATATTGACCATATCCTCCTAGTTCCTCTACAGCATAAGCTGGATTAGCATAACTCTTATCATAATTTGAAGGCAATATATCACCATATAATACCTGATTGATTCTTTCAAACTCCTCTATTGTCAACTGCTTAAACTGATCCGTCTCTAACAAATATGAAATTTCGCGAACAGACAGAATAAAAGAAGATACCTTCCTGAAATAAGACAGATACGGTTCTTCTAGGCCGCTTTCTTCCATACATTCTCTTAAACATTCTCTAATTCTATCAATTGCAAGTTGATATCGCTCCATACTGACTCCATTTATATTAATATGTGATTCCATAAATACCTACAATAATAATATAGGCCCACAACACTATCATGATAGCATTTAAAATAGTACCTATTCTTGGAAAAAGCAGATCGTTATCTCTTTCTTTTGTTGCATAGAGCCCAACCATAAATCCAAGTATAACCGAAATCATTCCAACAAGACCAACTCCACCCATTCTACGTGATGCAGCTCCCCTATGGATAAAAGATATCACAATGGATATGACCAGACCAGTCAACGAAACAGAGCCAAGAACAAAGGATATTATCCCATTTATTGAGTGCTGTTTTGTTTTAAACACAATGCGATTTCTTTTCACAGTGCCGATACCCCATATTGTCTATAATATGCATCAATAGAAGCCTTGATCACATCATCAATATAAATTTTACCTTTATATTCACGCTGATACAGGTACTCTACTACTTCATTCATAGATACAATCGCATTTGCATGAAATCCATAGGTTTCTTCTATTTCCTGCAGCGCACTTTTACTGCTTTTTCCTCGTTCCATACGATTCAAGGATACCATAAGTCCGAGAATCTTAATACGCCCCTGTGCTTCAATAATTGGAAAAATCTCTTCAATCGACTTCCCCGATGTTGTCACATCTTCAATAATAACAACCTTATCTCCATCCTTTATGGGTGAACCAAGCAAGATACCTGCATCACCATGATCCTTTTCCTCTTTTCTGTTTGCACAATATCTGATTTCTTTACCATAAAGCTCAGAAAATGCCATTACTGTTGCAACACTTAGAGGTATTCCCTTATATGCAGGACCAAACAGAATATCAAAATCCTCCCCGTAGCAATCATGTATCGCTTTTGCATAGTATTCTCCAAGTTTACGAAGCTGCATGCCTGTCACATAAGACCCCGCATTCATAAAAAAAGGAGACTTCCGGCCGCTTTTAAGAGTAAACTCTCCAAATTTCAAAACATTACTGTCTATCATGAACTCAATAAATT
>CAZAAC010000027.1:0-1491 GCA_964483155.1 uncultured Lachnospiraceae bacterium
TCTCTATTTCGTATATAACTTATCCGTATAAAGAATATGGTTTACCAACCAGTCGTTTAAATAATTCAAAATTTTCATAATGGCCTGATCTGGATTTGCTTCAATCTCATTCCAGTCTAAATTGCTTAGCTTCTCAATAAATTCCTGATGCTCAATTTTATGAGAAAATAACTTTTTATACTGTAGACTTTCCATATACTTTTCTTCATCTGCAAAATGAAATATGGTATAATCCTTTAAATCGCCTAAAATTTTAGCAATATAGTCAAATTTATCGACTACAAATTCGTCATTCAAGAGTTGATAAGCTTCCTCTGCAATCTCAAAAAGTCTCTTGTGCTGCGCGTCAATCATCTCTATCCCTAAATAATACTCATCTTTCATCTCAAACATAATCGTTACTCCTTTATATTGTCTTTTAACTATATTTTCATACAAAATCATGAGAATAGCAACAGTTTTTCGTAAAATTACTGTAAAAATCAGTTCTTCAGTATTTTATATAATAACTGATACAATTGTAGGACTTCCTCGTGGCTTAATGGTAGACAGGAAGCTATCTGTGTGGGGATATTAATAGCCTGATTTCTTAATGCCATCCCTTGATCGGTTATTCGTACACACAATTGTCGCTCATCCTCTTTAAAACGAGTTCTGGTAATAAGCTTTTTTGACTCCAGTTTCTTTAATAAGGGCGTCAGCGTACCGGAATCCAAATATAAATATTCTCCCAGTTCTTTTACATTCATTTCTTTTTCTTCCCACATGACCATCATAGCAATGTATTGCGTGTAGGTTAAATCAATTTTATCAAGGAAAGGTTTATACTTTCTTACCACCTCTTTTGCGCTTGCATATAGAGGAAAGCATAGCTGATTCCATAATTTTAATGCATTAAATGCGTCTATTTCGTTATCCATTCATGGTATCTCCTTGCTATAATAATTCCGCTATTTTACTATCGATCTGTTCCGGTTCAATATTAGGCGCAAAACGTTCTATAATATTACCTTCACGATCAACTAAAAACTTTGTAAAATTCCATTTGATGGTACCACCCAGAGAACCCTTTTTCTGTGATTTCAAATAAGTAAAAAGAGGTTCTGCGCCTTTACCATTCACCTTGATTTTAGAAAACATGGGAAAAGAAACACCATAATTTATCTGACAAAATTCTGTAATCTCCTGCTCTGTTCCTGGCGCTTGATTTGCAAACTGATTACAGGGGAAATCTAAAATCTCCAGTCCGCTGTCCTTATATTTATCATATAGATGTTGAAGACCCTTGTACTGTGGCGTAAATCCACAACCAGTTGCCGTATTGACAATGAGTAATACATTTCCTTTGAATTTCTCCATTGAAATCTCATTTCCACTTCTATCCTTTACAATGTAATCATAAATATTCATTTGATATCCCTCTTCCTTTCATTTTTTGCTATTTAATTGCATACAATTTGTTCAATATCATTATATTTGCTAACTGAAATT
>CAZAAC010000027.1:1591-35287 GCA_964483155.1 uncultured Lachnospiraceae bacterium
TGCTATTTAATTGCATACAATTTGTTCAATATCATTATATTTGCTAACTGAAATTTTGTCAATGGTCACTTGCTTTTATTTAGAAATGGTTCAGCAATATGTTTCTTGAAGAAGGCAATGATGGGACCCATAAAAAATGCAGTAATTAAGGTTCCTATACCCACAGTTGCACCCAGAAAAAAGCCGATGATAACACAAATAACATCAGTTCCAATTCTACAATACTGAAATTTTGCAACACCATGTTCTGACATGTACAAAGAAATCGCATCATATGTTGATACACCTAAATTTCCCACAAAATAAAGGGAGGAACCAAAACAAATAATAACAATACCAAGTAATAAAAATATTATTTTAACAAATAAAGATGGGTTTGGAAACAGCTCACTGAAAATCCATGAAGAGAACTCTACGACATAACCTAACAAAAAAATATTGATTAACGTACCGAGACCTATTTTCTTTTTGTCTATCATAAAGATAACCAAAAGCATAATACAATTTATAATCATATAAAAAGTACCAAATCCCAATGGCGTCAATGCCCAAAGTCCATGTGCAAAAACCTGAAAAGGATCCATCCCGAAATCTGAGAAATTAAACATTCCAACAGAAAAGCCACAGATGGTTACACCGGCTACTGTCATAAAGATTCGCTTTGTCTTTTTGTTCATAAAACACCTCAATTTCTGTTGTAAACTATTGTATTTCAATTAATTAACGATAATAAGGAACGATTAAATTGTTTCCAGCCTGTATCGTATCTTCTTCCAATATATAATTTATTTTCTTAACTTCATTGATATACTGCTCTTTGTTTTTATATTCATCACTGATATAAGCATCTGCTATGGTATACAACGTATCTCCGCTTTGGATGGTAACACTTTTATAATACTTTTCACAAGCACGCATATTGGTGTCTGAACTGGCATACGTAAATATAGTACAAAACAATATGCTAAAGATACAGAAGGATAAAACAATACTAAGTGCCAGCATACGCCTCTGTAATAGAACCTGTTTTTTCCTATCCAAATATTTTTTTCTACTTCGATCCAAATAATCCATCGCAATAACCTCCCTAAAATCAGAACGCACATTCCGAACAATTGTTCTATTTACATTATACAGAACGATTGTTCGGTTTGTCAATAGGAAAAAGGATAAAAATCGAACAAATATTTGGAATATATGTTTGCTTTTTCAAAAACCGTATGTTATAATTTTTTTAGGTCATTATTTTGCACATTAGGAGGTCAATTTATATGGGATATGGAAAAATCACATCGAAACAATCTGAAATTTTGGCATATATAAAGGAAGAAATATTACAAAGAGGTTATCCGCCTGCTGTTAGAGAAATATGCGAAGCTGTAAATTTGAAATCTACTTCGTCTGTACACTCTCATCTGGAGACACTTGAGAAAAATGGTTATATCAGGCGTGATCCAACGAAGCCAAGAGCCATTGAGATTATGGATGATAGTTTTCAAATGGTTAGAAATGAAATGACAAGCATCCCTATCGTTGGAACCGTTGCTGCGGGTATGCCACTTCTAGCTGAGCAAAATATTGAAGGCTACTTTCCTATTCCTGTGGAAATGGCACCTAATGCAGAATCTTTTGTACTTAAAGTTAAGGGCGACAGTATGATAAATGTTGGTATTTTTAGTGGTGATAATATTTTTGTAGAGAGATGCAACACAGCAAGAAACGGTGAGATTGTCGTTGCCCTAATTGAGGATTCTGCAACAGTAAAAACCTTTTATAAAGAAAATAATCATTATAGACTACAACCCGAAAATGATACCATGGAGCCTATTATCGTGGATCAAGTTGAAATACTGGGAAAAGTATATGGTCTATTTAGACTTTACAGATAATAATTTTTTAATCAGGAGAGCATTAACTTAACCGTTAATGTTCTCTTTTTGTAATGTAGAATAATAATCAAATGATTTTTGTGTCATATCATCCTTCTCACCTTGGATTGAATTCAGATAATCTAGTGTATCTCCTAATATAAGCACAAGAGCCTTGTCTATTTCTGAAAATGCCATATGACGTATTTCTTTTAAATGAGGCGCTTTCATTCTATTAGGTTCGATATAATCTGCAACTAGTAGTATTTTTTCAAGCATATTCATATCTGGGCGTCCTGTTGTATGATTGATAATCGCACTGATAATTTGCTTGTCATTTACATTATATGTTTGCATGGCCATAAATCCACCAAGCTTAGCGTGCAATAGAAACGGATTTCTTCGTTCAACGTCAGTAACATTAATCCGATGCTTGTCACATAAGACCAGCATATCTTCTGCATCCATACATTTTGCACAATCATGTAACAAACCTGCTACTTCAGCTTTTTCTATGTCTTCATTATAACGCATAGCAAGTGCGGCAGCTGTATATGCAACACCTAAAGTATGATTATATCTTCGATGATCTAAAGAACGCTTGATTTTCTTTCTTATTTTTTCTTTATCATAAGATTCTGCTTTTATCATAGTCTTATTCGCCTTTATAAAATTTATTCTTTTTCATATATTCTTCCACTTCATCCGCAACAAAATACTTAATAGATTTCCCTGCCACAATATTTTCACGTATCATTCTGGAGGAAATATCAATATTTGGTGTAGCAAGTATTTTAATATCAGCATTATATTTTACTCTATAGTACTCTATCTGTAGCCTGATTTCAGCGATAGATATATTATTTCTATTGCCTACCAATATCGTACAAAGACTAAATATTGTTTCCACATCATGCCATTTTTCGATACCACACAAATTATCAGCACCAATAATAAAGAAAAAATCTGTGTTGAGATAAGTGGTGTTTAGATAGGTGAGTGTTTCACTTGTATAGGTATTGCCCTGACGTTCCACTTCAATCGTTGATAACTCAAAGTGCTTATTATCTTCAATTGCGAGGGATATCATCTGTACTCTTTGTTTCGCTGGTAAAAGTTCGCTGGCATCTTTTTGGTAGGGAACCCCGCTCGGCATAAACAGGACTTTATCCAATTCAAACTCTTGAAAGGCATTTTCGGCAATTATTAAATGTCCTAAATGAATTGGATTAAAAGTTCCACCCATGATACCGATTCGCTTTCTTGGAATAGACATAGCATTAAAGCCTCCATTTATAGTCTAAAACGGTATAATTATTTTTTTGTCTTTTGCTTCTTTATATAAAACAATCTTTTTGCCAATTACATGTATCACTGTGGATCTTGTTCTTTCTGAAAGCATACGTGCCATTTCATTTGGATCACAAATACAATTTTTCAGAACGCCGATTTTGATCAATTCTCTGGCATTTAGAGCCTCTTCCACAGCAGCGGTTATTTCTGGTGTGAGATTTGCTTTTCCAATATGAAGTATCACATCTTGTTTACTAGCTAAGCTTTTTAAATAGGCACGTTGTTTGCTCGTCATTTTATATCCTCCATTATTTGTAGTAATCGAATTCGTGTCCATATATACGAACAGTATTACCTTCTTCTATTCCTAATTTCTCTAATTCTGCAAGTATTTTATTATCCTTCATAAATTTTTGGAAGAAAGTAAATCCTTTTTCAGAATCAAGATTTGTATACCCTAACATCTTTTCTATTTTTTGTCCTTCAATCATATAAACTTTATCTTTACTGTTATAGGATACAGTATACGGTTCACTAGAAGAAGCATTTGGATTAATAAAATACTCCTGTTCAAATATAACGGGTTCAGCATTCTGTTTTGAAAGCAGTTCACTCACGTAATATAACAGTTCTTTAATGCCTTGTCCACTAACTGCAGAGATAGGAAATACCTTTATCCCCTTTGGCTCAAACTCTTTTGTTATTTTATTAATAATATCATCGGCATCAGTATCTAGTGCATCAATTTTATTTGCAGCAATTACCTGTGGTCTTTTTGCAAGATCAACATTATATTCTGCTAATTCTTTATTAATCATATAAATATCCGTGATTGGATCTCTGCCTTCCGTAGACGCTGCATCGACAATATGTATAAATATCTTCGTTCTTTCTACATGGCGCAGAAATTCATGCCCCAGACCAACGCCTTTTGAGGCACCTTCGATTAATCCTGGAATATCAGCCATAATAAAACCATTTGCGCCATCGAGATCCACCACACCGAGATGAGGATTTAATGTGGTAAAATGATAGTTTGCTATCTCTGGTCGTGCATTAGACACGCGCGATAACAAGGTTGACTTACCAACATTCGGATAACCAATGAGACCTACATCAGCGATTACCTTGAGCTCCAATATCAAATCCAGTTCCATTGCTTCTTTTCCAGGTTGTGCATATTTAGGTGCCTGCATCGTAGAGGTTGCATAATGTTGATTTCCATTACCACCACGCCCACCTTTCAGAAGGACAATACGATCATTGTCGCCAGACATATCGGATATCACTTTTCCGCTTTCTGCTTCTTTTAAAACTGTACCTTCTGGTATTTTAATGATAATATCTTTTCCACTTTTACCACGACAGTTTTTTTTGCCACCCTTTTCACCATCTTCTGCAGCATAATTTCTAATATGCCTAAATTCAGTTAAGGTATTGAGCCCTTTATCCACCTCAAATATAACATCCCCGCCTTCGCCGCCGTCTCCGCCATCAGGTCCGCCATTTGGGACATATTTTTCTCTCCGAAAACTAACATGTCCATCTCCGCCACTGCCACTTTTTACATGTATTTTTGCTCTATCCGCAAATTTCATATTTTTCTCCTTAATAAATCAAACGATTGCAAGTAAGCCTCACAATTCCAATCAAGTATAACATAAAACGGGGTTTCAAACAATTAAGTTTGAAACCCTGAAATAATTTCGTTTTTTATTTCTCGACCGGATATACGGAAGCTTGTTTTTTATCTCTTCCTTTTCTTTCAAATCTGAGAACACCGTCTGTCAAAGCAAACAATGTATCATCTCCACCACGTCCAACATTCACACCTGGGTGAATCTTAGTTCCGCGCTGTCTGAATAAAATATTACCGGCTGTAACGAATTGTCCATCAGCTCTTTTCGCACCTAATCTTTTTGATTCCGAATCTCTACCGTTTTTGGTAGAACCAACACCCTTTTTATGAGCAAAAAATTGAAGGTTCATTCTCAACATGGTATTACACCTCCTCGAATATAAGTTTAATATACTTATGCTTGTAGTTTCTTTCAATCTCTTGAAGTCCTAAAACCATGGAATCCATTAGCAATACTGCATAATGCTCAGGTGCTTTTAAAAATTTCCATGCAATGATATCATTTTCATCTGACATCATAACTTCGATTTTATCCTCTGTAAGTAAACAAATCGAATTAGCGGTGTTAATCACTAAAACAGAAACCGCAGCACAGACAATATCTTGTCCTGCCTTTGCGTAGCCTGCATGTCCTGTGCAGGAAAAACCCTGATAAACTCCATTACTATTTTTTTGGATCTTCGCTATTATCATTTACAATCACCTAAGCGTTAATTTTTTCAATTTTCACTTGCGTGTATGCTTGTCTATGACCATTTTTCTTATGATATCCGCTTTTTCTCTTATACTTGTAGACAATGACTTTTCTGCCTCTTCCATTATCCATTACTGTTGCAGTAACTGTTGCTTTTGCAACATCTGCTCCGGCAATAAGCTTTTTGTCACTAACGGCAATCACTTGATCAAATGTGACAGTATCTCCTGCTTCTGCACCAAGTTTCTCAACTTTGATGATATCGCCTTCGGATACTTTATACTGTTTTCCGCCTGTTGCAATAATTGCGTACATAGGGCACCTCCTAATTACTTTACTCGCTAGATATGGTGAAATCATAAATTATGCTAATAAAATCGCACCTAATTTACAACCTACTTATGACCTCTCTATGCGGCATACTGTGATATAATAACACATTATTCCATGTTCGTCAAATGAAACTTAATCTGTTCGTGAAGAGGTTTTCTAACTTTCCTTCTTGTTAATTCTATAAGGTTTAAACCCGTCATGTCGATTACATTTATTTTTACAGTATCCTCTCTGGCATAAAGGGTTAGTGCATCTAGTAATTGTTTTCTGGAAGAATCGTCTGTCATATTAATAAAATCTATAATAATAATGCCAGAAAGATTTCTCAATCTAAGCTGTTTTACAATTTCTAAAGCAGCTTCCATGTTGATTTTCAGAAAGGTTTCTTCAGAACCCTTCTTGCCGACATATTTACCAGTATTCACGTCTATTACGACAAGTGCCTCAGTAGATTCAATAACAAGATAACCGCCCGATTTGAGCCACACACGCTTCTGCAGAGCATGCTCCAGCTTGCTTTCGAGGCTATATAGCTTAATTAGAGGCAAAAGTTCATCTTCATAATATTTTAGTTTCATAAGATCTTCATTTTGCTGCTCTTCAAGATAACTCTGTATCATATTATAGATTTCCATGTCATCCGTTATAATAGATGATAATTTTTCCATATTTGTATCTCGAATATAAAATAGATACGAAGCTGATGTGCTATGCATTAATGTATAACAGGTTCTATGTTTTGCATGAGCAATCAAATGAGTACACTTTTTCTCCAACCTGCCGATTTCTTCTATAATAATTTCAGCGGAAACATATTGCGCATTTGTGCGAATAATAACACCAAATCCTTTCGGTAAATAAGGTGTAATAATTTTATGATATGTTTTCGACAGCGCATCATCAATTTTGGAAGAAATACCAAATTTCTTATTTCCAGTTGTCAGTACTGCATATTTTCCAGCAAAAGATAGGTTAGTGGTTACAGTTGCTAATTTTGATTTTGCCTGTTCCTTTGTAATCTGAACAAGGATCTCATCATTTTGCACTAATTTATTATTTTTCTTTTCATTGATGAAAATAGGCGCCTTTGCATCCTCTAGTGAAAGGTAACAAACTAAAGCTGGTGCTATTTCTACAAATGCAGCATTAATATTTGATACAATATCCTTAATTCTGCCAATATAAATATTCCCAGGCAGAATACTAGTGGTAACATCAGACTCTTCATAATGAAATTCTACAGGTTCTCCATTTGTTAAAAGAGTGGTCAGTATGCCTTGCTTCCATTTTGTAATGACTAATTTATTTTCATGGTTTTGCTGATACGTCAATGTATTCTTCTCCTAAATCATGCCCCATATTTTCTAAGGTAATCAGTTCTTTCGTAGATGGGTCTAGTGCATAAATTTCTTTTCTCGTAATGCATAAAGCAAATTCCGGTAATTCTTCACTCATAGAATGATACAACGCTTTTATCACAAGTTCTGGTTTAATATTGACTTCACTGCCAGCAGATAATCTCATAATAAAGCTGTTATCTTCAATTGCATACATATGAATATATGGTTTTAAATCAATTTCTTTTTCACTACTCTTTGTTTTCTTCATTATCACAATAGAATCTTGATGATACAAAGTATTAAATGCTTTTGCAAATTCAGGATCACTGATTCCTTTTGGCGCGAACTTTGGCTCATAATTTTCCCTAATTGAAATACTATAGTCAGCGGCAGCCACACTAGACATTGCATTTGGTATCTTTTCATCCAGCAATTTATAAGCAGAAATCTGAATGCCCTCAGCCATTGCAGAATTCAATCTTGCGATTGCCTCTTTAGAAGAATATGTACTTGTCACTTCAATATCCAGATATTCTCCATCACTTTCGAGACCTACGCCCAGTGGTGCTGCAAATGACATAATCTGATGTGGGCTCATGCCCTCAGAATACTTTATGGCAATCTCTGCTCTGCGCATTACTTTTTGAAAATATCGCATGATATCTAGATGTCCAATGAATTTCAAAGGGCCATGCTTGCTGAATTTAATTCTTATTTTCATAACAAACACCTCCTCCATAGCGATTAGCACCACAACTGGAACATTTGCTACGGCAATTAGGTGTTATTTCTTCCTTTATAGCCTGTTCCCACTCCTGTTTTAAAAACTTCTTTGTGATACCTGCATCAATGAAATCCCAAGGTAATATTTCTTCCAGAGAACGTTCTCTGTTATTATAGAAAGCAATTGCTATATCACATTCCTGAAAAGCCTCGCTCCATTTCCGATAGGAAAAGTGTTCTGACCAGGCATCAAATATACAACCCTTTTCATATGCTCTTTTAATCACCTGTCCGACGCGACGGTCTCCACGTGCAAAAACACCCTCTAGCTCACTGACATCTGGCTCATGCCAGTTATATTTTATACTTTTTTTGTTTAATTGCTCTTTCATAGCATCATTTACAAAATGCGCTTTCTCAACAAACTCTTGTGCCGTATACATTTTTGCCCATTGAAAAGGCGTAAAGGGTTTCGGAATGAAAAAGGATGTACTCGCAGTAATTTGAACCTTACCACTTCTTTCTTCTTTTGGAATGACTTCATAATATAGTCTAGCAATTTGATCAGAAAGTTCTGCAATTCCACGCATATCCTCCTCTGTCTCTGTCGGCAGGCCAAGCATAAAATATAGCTTTACTTTATTCCATCCACCTCTGAAGGCTAATTCTGCCCCATTTAGTATGGTATCCTCTGTCAATCCTTTATTTATAACATTGCGTAGACGCTGTGAGCCTGCCTCCGGCGCAAAAGTTAGACTGCTTTTTCGTACATCTTGTATTTTGCTCATGACCTCCAATGAAAATGCATCGATTCTTAATGAGGGCAGTGAAATATTGATGCCCTTACTACTGACGTTCTCAACTAAGTATTGAACCAATTCGTTTAGTTGTGAATAATCGCTGGAGCTTAATGAACTTAATGAAATCTCCTCATGACCTGTATTCTTAAGCATTTCATTTGCATATTTCTTTAGCGTCTCTAGACTCCGTTCTCTTACAGGACGATATACCATACCTGCCTGACAAAAGCGGCAGCCTCTGATACATCCTCTTTGGATTTCAAGTACAACTCTATCCTGAGTTGCCTTTATAAAAGGTAAAATTGGTTTCATGGGATAAAAAGTATCACTAATATCCATTACGATCTCTTTATGAATTTGTTCAGGAACGTTGTTCGTATTCCGTTGAAAGGAAGAAATCGTACCATCCTCTTTATAAGATACTTCATAAAATATAGGCGCATAAATTCCCGGAATGTTTGCCGCTGCCTGTAAAAATTCATTTCGGGTGCTTCCATTTTTACGATATTCCAGATAAGTATTTAGCAATTGCGCATAGGATGTCTCACCTTCACCAATATAAAATAAATCAAAAAAATCTGCGATTGGCTCAGGATTATAAGTACAAGGCCCACCTCCTATTACAATCGGATGTTCCCATGTTCTGTCTGCAGACGATAACGGGATTTGACTTAAATCAAGAATTTGTAATATATTTGTATAGCACATTTCGTACTGTATCGTAATGCCAAGAAAATCGAAATCCTTGATTGCATCCTGTGATTCCAGCGCAAATAGTGGAATATGCTGTTCCTTCATAATAGAATGTAAATCTGGCCAGGGTGAATAAACACGTTCACACCAGACATCTTGTCGCTGATTAAACATATCATATAAAATCTGAATGCCAAGATGCGACATTCCAATCTCATATACATCAGGAAAGCAAAGCGCAAATCTGACTTCTATCTCTTCTTTGTTTTTGACGATAGCATTTATTTCATTTCCTATATATCTGGCGGGTTTATCAATCTGTAACAATATCTCATCGCGCAGTGCAAGTCTATTCATACTTATATTCCCTTCGATGCAATTAATAATATTGAAATTTGCATTAGTTAAAGTATACGGTAATTTAGTTATAAAATCAAATTGTTTTACAAGGTACCAACGGTATCAATAAAGGCAGGCAATTATCATTGCCCGCCTTTATTGATATATTTATATTTTTTGATACGAGATTTTTTTATAATGGTAATCGTTATTTACTTATATAGCGCTGTTACATTTGTATCACCTGTAATACAATCAACTGATTTATCCCATTTGTCAAATGTACGGCCTTCATGAGAATGCACTGGTGGATAAGTGCCCTTTTCGTTTACACGAATGTGCTGTGTATCCATACATTCATTACATATACTACAGTAATACTTTACAGCATATGCTCTATAATACCACGCCTTGATTGCTCTATCTTCGGTAATATTCGTCCAAGAACCTTCCCAACCCATAAACTGATAACCATCAAAACAAGGATCAGCAGGATCTGGCAATGTTGTGCCATACGGTACTACCTCGGTTTTCCAAAGTTCGTTATTCCAACCATTATACCATCTGACAACGCATGTGACACCTGGCACGCCTCGCTCGGGTGAAGCATAAGCCCACCATGATAAAAACGGAGCAGATGTATTATTGTTTACCTTTTTAACAGAACTGAATGCATTTGTAGATGGTGCATATGGTGTGTTATTCACATACATACCAAGAATCACCTTGTCAGTTTTGACATTAAATGCGCTATCACTCCAGCCTAAAAATGTATACCCAGTAGCATCGGTATCTGTTGGTATAATTGCAAAACCCCCATCTGCAACTAATTGTGAATTCATTTTTGTGCCATACACAAATGTGACTGTATGTACCCCTGCTGCTTTTACCTCCTGTGCACTAGACATTGTAAAAAGTACAATTCCAGCACATAATAATAAAGCTACCTTCAATTTACGCTTTATCATATTCATACGACACCCTCCTTGAAATATATGTTTACATAATACAAACTATAGACTGATTATAGCATTATCGTTATCTGTTTGCAAGTTCTTTTGTGATATCCTGCCACGTTATATCACATTCTGCCATCAATACCATCATATGATATAAATAATCTGACATTTCATATTTTACTTCTTCAACATCAGGATTTTTTGCTGCAATTACAATCTCTGTTGATTCCTCACCAAGCTTCTTTAAGATTTTATCAATCCCTTTATCAAACAAATAATTTGTATAAGAACCTTCTTTCGGATTTTTCTTTCTATCTAAAATCACACGATATACATCTTCAAATACTTTTAAGGGATTAGTACTATTATATTCATTTTTTAAAATTTCATGAAAGAAACAACTTCTGTTTCCAGTGTGACAGGCAACACCAATTTGTGCAACTTTTGCAAGGATGGTATCGTTGTCACAATCAGCAATCAATTCTTTCACATACTGCAAATGACCACTGGTTTCGCCTTTTATCCAAAGCTCTTTTCTGCTTCTACTGTAATAAGTCATTAGTCCTGTTGCAACTGTCTGTTGGAAAGATTCCTCATTCATATATGCCAGCATGAGAACTTCAGATGTTTTATAGTCCTGCACGATGACGGGTATCTGACCATCCGTATTCAGTTTGAAATTGGACCAGGATAACTGGCAGATTGCGGTACTAGATATTGTAGCTTCTTCGATTTCGTTAGAAACACAAATAACGGAAAGCGTTTTAAACCCGCTGCAAGGAATATTGTTGATTAGAATGACCTCAGAACAGCATTTTTCCAGTAATTCGAAATGTTCAATAATCTGTTCCTCTGCATCAACACATGCTGTGATTTTATCTTTTCCAAAACGTTTACTGACTTCTTCCAGCAAATCAATATTCTCATGCTTTGCCATATTTAATGCTGCCTTTTTACAACCTGCATAAATTATTTTTTTCACATCCTCAAAACGTTTGATATTGCCGGCGCCAATTGTAGGAATATCGATATTTCTATTAATTTCCCTAATCATATGTAATGCTTCTTCATGTTCAGCATCAGTATCTGACAAATCAAAAATAATGATTTCATTTGCCCCCATATAGTTATACTTGACAGCAAGTGCAATGACATCCTCTGAAAGAATGGATTCACTTCCAAATCCAGCAACAGCCACTTTGTTTTTTAGATAAATACAAGGTATTGTTTTATGACTACTCATTTTTTTCACCTCTTTTATAATGTGCCTTTTGTAGATAAAACATCCAGAATACGTGCGTCAATGGTGGTTGCCTCATCAAGTGCTTTGGCAAATGCTTTAAACATAGCCTCAACAATATGATGACTATTCGTACCAGACAGCACATTTATATGTAAGTTCATTCCTGCAGAATATGAAACTGCATAGAAAAATTCTTTTACTAGTTCCGTGTCAAGACAACCTATTTTATCAGTTGAAAACTCGCCGTTATATACAAAATAAGGACGTCCTGACAAATCTAATGCACATAATACTAAAGCATCATCCATAGGTAACGTGCAACTGCCATACCTCTTAATGCTTTTTTTATCTCCCAGTGCATCCTTGATGGCTTGTCCAAGAACAATCCCAGTATCTTCTACTGTATGATGTCCATCAACCCCTAAATCGCCGTTTACAGCAAGCTCCATGTCAAATAATCCATGTTTTGAAAAGCCAGCCAGCATATGGTCGAAAAACCCTATTCCCGTATTGATTTCACTTTGTCCGGATCCGTCTAGGGTAAGTATCATTTTAATATCAGTTTCATTTGTCGTTCTTATTACGGTTACATCTCTGTTCATAAGTGTGCTCCTTTCTTAAAACAATATATCATTATACTAGGTTAAAATCTTACTTTAATGGAATTTGAATGTGCATAAAGACCTTCTGATTCCGCAAATTTTTCTATATCCACATGCACACGTTCCAATGCACTACGGGAATAAGATATGATACTTGTTTTTTTGACAAACTCATCAACGCTAAGCGCAGAAAAAAACTTTGCGGTTCCGTTTGTCGGTAATACATGGTTTGGGCCCGCAAAATAATCACCTAGTGGCTCCGATGAATATTCGCCTAAAAATATGGCACCTGCATTTCTGATCTTTGTCATAATATCATAGGGATTCTCTGTCATAATTTCAACATGTTCTGAAGCAATTTCATTTGCAGCCTCGATAGCCTCTTCCATATTATCAGCGACGAGCAAATAACCATAGTTGCTTAATGATTTTAAAATAATATCATTTCGAGGCATTTCATTTGCTAACTGATCCACTTTTTCTGCAACCTTTTCTGCCAATTTCATAGAGGTGGTTATCAAAATAGCAGATGCAAGTTCATCGTGTTCTGCCTGTGATAATAAATCAGCAGCAATATAGGTGGAATTTGCTTTTTCGTCTGCTAACACTAGTATCTCACTTGGGCCAGCAATGGAATCAATACTGACATTGCCATATACGGCTTTCTTCGCGAGAGCAACAAAAATATTTCCAGGTCCTACAATC
The DNA here is from genome assembly GCA_964483155.1 of uncultured Lachnospiraceae bacterium. GTDB lineage: Bacteria > Bacillota > Clostridia > Lachnospirales > Lachnospiraceae > JAAYYM01. The sequence continues at coordinate 14,823 of CAZAAC010000027.1, forward strand.
TTATCTACCTTAGGAATACTCTCTGTCCCATATGCAAGTGCTGCAATCGCCTGTGCGCCGCCTGCTTTGTATATTTCTTTGATACCGCAGATTTTCGCAGCAACCAATGTACCATCAAATATTTTTCCATCTTTGCCTGGAGGTGTTATCATAATGATTCTTTTAACACCAGCTACTTTAGCCGTTAAAGCGCACATCATTGTGGAAGAAGGATACGCTGCTTTACCACCAGGAACATAAATACCGACTTTTTCTATGGGTGTTATCTTCTGTCCTAATAAGGTGCCATCCTCTTTCGTATCAAACCAACTATACTTTATCTGCTTTTCATGATAAGCAACTATATTATCGCTAGCACGCTTCATGACAGAAATCAGTTCCTTGTCATAGGAGGCATATGCTTCTTCGATTTCCTGTTCTGTGACGCGAATCGTATCTGTGGTTATTTCACATCCATCAAAACGACTTGTATATGAAAAAAGTGCTTGATCACCTTCTGCTTTAACATGGCTTAGTATATCTGCTACTATTGTTTCATACTCTTCATATTGATTCGGATTTCTCTTTAAAAGATTTGTCAGAATATCCTTTTTTGTTTTGTTTGTTAATTGAACAATTCTCATACTCTCTCCTTTAATGCCTTAATCAACTGATTAATCCGTTCTGATTCCATGCTCATGCTTACTTGGTTGACAATCATACGTGCAGATAGTGGGCAGATTTCCTCTAACACAATCAGACCATTTTCACGTAATGTAGATCCAGTCTCAACGATATCGACGATAACCTCAGAAAGTCCAACAATCGGAGCCAGTTCTATAGAACCATTTAACTTTATAATATCAACTGTCTGATGCTTTTGATTATAAAAGTAATCCTTTGCAATGCGCGGATATTTTGTTGCCACTCTAATCATTTCATGATGTTGTAATAATTCCCGTGCTGATGCAGGTCCACATACACACATCGTGCATTTTCCAAAACCAAGGTCTACTACTTCATAGCATCTTCTATCCTCTTCTAATATAGTATCCTTACCAACGATTCCAATATCAGCCGCACCATATTCTACATAAGTGGGAACATCGGGTGCTTTAGCAAGAAAGAATTTTAATTTCAATTCTTCGTTGACGAATATTAATTTTCTGGAATCCTTATCCTTCATTTCTTCACATGTAATTCCTATTTCTTCTAAGAGTTCTAACGCTTTATGCGCCAGTCTTCCTTTGCCTAATGCAAATGTTAAATATCTCATTCTGCACACCTCACATTACGGATTTCTGCCATTCCCTCATTTGAAATACTTATAATATTTTTTATTCTATTTCTTTCTGCATAGGATAAAAAATCATCTATTTTTTGGTCTTCTCTAATCATAATCAGTTCTGTATCAATCCCATCATTTCTCAGTTTTTCTGCATGTCTGATTGCTGTGGTCACTACTTCTTTTGTATATATTACAAGTGTACGTGATAGTTCTGCAATCTCTGGTTCAATTCCCTGTCTTTGAAGTGCAGAAAGTAGCTGATCCACAGTGACTGTAAACCCAATGGAAGCACTATCTTTACCAAACTCATTTAGCAAATCATCATATCGTCCACCTTTTATAATGGCATCCCCTGTCCCATAAGTATATGCCCTAAATATGATCCCCGTATAATAGTTATATTTACTTAGCATACCAAGATCAAAGGAAACGTATTGTTCAATTCCATAAATACATAATAATTCATATAATTTCTCTAAACGATTAATAGCATTTATAGATCTGCTATTTGAAACAAGCTTTTTGGCAGCAGTCATAGATTCAATATTACCAAACAATTCTTCTGTTTTTAATATTATTTCCGCTACATTATCTTCTATCGTAAGAGAATCTAAAATGTCCTGCGCCCCAAAATAATTCTTATTTGATATAAATTCTCGCAAGGACAATTCTGCTTGATCATCAATACGATACTCTGTACACAACCCTTTGAAAAACTCCACATTGCCTATGGTTATCTGAAAATCTTTTAATCCGGTTGCTTTCATTGTTGAAATCATCAGCGAAATCATTTCAGCGTCAGCTTCCACAGACGAGTCACCGATCAGCTCTGCACCAATTTGTGTGGTTTCTTTCAGATATCCCTGCAAATCACTTTTATTAATAAAGGTATTGCCCATATAGCAAAAACGTACTGGCATTTTCTCTTCCATAAAATACTTTGCAGTTGCTCTCGCTATAGAAGGGGTAAAATCTGGTCGTAGTACAAGTGTGTTTCCCTCTTTGTCAAAAAATTTGTATAATTCATTAGAGGGTGTAATTCCGATATTATTCGAAAAAATATCAAAAAATTCAAAAGTTGGTGTCTGTATATCACTAAACCCATATAATTTCAGTTGCCTATGTAAGGTTTCCTGTAGTGCCAGTTTTCGTTCATATTCGACACTGTAAATATCGCGGACCCCTTCAGGAGTATGTAATAAATTGTTTTTCATAAAAACCTCCAGTATAATGTTAAATACACTTTAGCATGCTACCATGCTACCACGTCAAATCGTAAATATTATATTTTATAACTTCTTCCTTGTCAATCTTTATTCCCGTAGCCCTAAATCTTTTTTTAATGCATCTAAATAAGGAACTAAAATACCGCGGCTTGCTTGAAAAAAGAAATCTGACTCAAGTTCATCAAAGCGAAAGCTTTTACGACCACCGTTTAAGGAGCGTATCCAAAACTTTTTCAATAAGGAAAGGCGCATATAGTAAAACAGATTTTTACATGTATAATTTATTAAGATAAAAGAAATCCCACCCTGTTGTTCGAAGTCCTCCATAAACGATATCTGATGCTCATGAATATTTGCAAGTGAAAAGGTATCAGTGGCGCTCTCTTTTGCATCAAAACATACAGGAATTCCTTGCACAGCACCCATATAATCTACTGTACTTTTCTGATCAAAGTATGCCAGTGTGATATGACGATTTTCTTTGTCAATTGCAATTGGTGTGATAGGTGTTGGTATTTTTTTTATTAAAGCCAAACCCTTCTCATTATATTTATCGTTTGTACGATTCACAAGATCTTCAAATGTAGATCCTCGAAGTCCTCTTGAATTCCATGTTGCCATTATTGTTCTCCCATTACTTTATGAAAAATGTGAGGTGCCGCTGCTATGAATTCTCGTCCGGATAGATAAGATAATTCACCTGTAAGTTCTGGCATAATCAACTTATGTGAATGAAGAAGCTGCGCGGATATCCCATAGTTTTTCTTATATGTATCATTAATACCTTTTTCACCATATTTATAGTCTCCTATTATAAAATGTCCTATAGAAGCAAGATGTGCGCGAATCTGATGTGATTTTCCAGTAATTAATTCCACCTCTAACATAGTTCTATCTTGAAATATGGAGAGCGGTTTGTATGCTGTCTCGATTCTGACAGCACCATTTAAACTAGAGGTGGAAATTTTCACTTTATTTAAATTATCGTCTTTTGCTAAAAAACCACTGATTAACTCACTCTCTGCCACGATTCCATTTACAATACACAGATAGAATTTGTGAAGGCTTCTGCTTCTCAGCGTATCAGACATGATCTGAAGTGCCAATAATGTTTTGCCAAAAACCATAATGCCACTTGTATTGCGATCCAGCCTGTTGCAGACAGCTGGTTTGAAAGTAAGAAGCATTTCATGATTTAAGATACCTTTTTTTAGCATATAATCGATGCAATATTCGTTTAATGAAACGTCTTCAGGTGTAGATTTTTGAGAAAGCATACCAGCAGGCTTATTAACTAAAAGAATATGTTCATCTTCATATATGATATCAAGTTTATATTCGTTTATTACAGAGGTCACTTTACTTTTTGAAAATTTATTTATCGTTTCCTCAGATAAAAATAATTTTACTTCATCTCCTTTTTGGAGGTGTTCGCTTCCATCTGCACGTTTCCCGTTTAATGTAATATTTTTTTTGCGAAGCATCTTAAATATAAACCCCATCGAGGCCTCATTAAGATACTTACATAATAATTTATCAAGTCTTTGTCCTGCTTCATTATCAGATATCATAATTACATTCATAATGCAAGTACTCCTTATTGAAATTTTCGCAGTATCCTTATAGGGAAAGTAATTTTAGTAAATTGAAAATTGTTTGATAGGTATCATCTTCATTCATATTTAGATTCTCATTCATTGAGATAAATCTATTTTTATATTGCGAAAAATCATTAAATACTTTTACTTGTATGTTTTTTGCTCCATTCTTAGAAAACATATCTTTCAGATGATTTTCTAGTACCTTCAAATCATTTTTTGAATTTTCATTATAACAACACAAGGTATTTGCGCAACAGATAGCCGAACTGATTTGATAAGTCTTTTTTTCTGTTGTAATAATTAGATCATATATGATGGGAAATTGATCAATAAAATTCACGGTATCTTGATAAACTTCCTTACTTCCTGTTTTAAATCTTAAAAACATTATCATATGGACAGCACTTTTGCTGGCCGGTAGCATTCCTAATATGGCAACTATTGTTAATAAGTTTGACTTAGTGCCTGTTGTATATAAGCCGATTAAATAAATTGAAAATGCTAACAGAAAAATAGCTACTGTCTTTATGATTTCTACCTTCTTTTGGTAATTTGTATATCCATATTGTCCTTTAATTACTTTTTTCATTTTTTATTACCCTGGAATTCTTTCTCTTATATAGTAGTGATAATATTGCATCAGTAGGAATTATTTTTGATATTAGATGGACCATTTTCATTGAAAAACTGTACACCGATATTCTTTGACATTCTGAAGATGCTTTCATCGCTGCACTTACTATATTTACAGGCTGTGACATTGTAATCTTTTTATATGCTGGCATAAATTCGTTTTTTTCTGCAATAATGAAGAAATCTGTTTTAACCGGTCCAGGACATACTGCAGTTACATAAATACCTCTCTCACGAAGTTCATAACTCAATGCTTTGGAAAAACTAAGTACATATGATTTACTAGCTGCATAAACAGCAAATCCGGGTTGCGGAAGAAAAGCTGCTGATGAGGCTATTTGTAGAATCCTGCTTCCACTATGCATATAAGGCAGACAAATATGTGTCATTGTCGTCAATGCAATACAATTTAATGAAACCATGCCAATAACATCATCTCTGGAGATATCTTGAAAGTTTCCAATGATCCCATAACCTGCAGAATTAACAAGCATTTTAATATCTGGTGTATGCTCAGCCAATAGCAGTTCTATTACTTTAAAACTTTTACTGTCTGTCAAATCCAAATTAATCACCTTAATTGGAATGCGCGCATCTTTACTTAAGGAAGATAATATATCTTTTCTTCTGGCTATAACCCATATCTCATTTAATTTTGCATATGCATGATCAATCTGTGTGACAAATTCTTTCCCTAATCCAGATGATGCACCAGTAACAATCGCTATATTCATACTACTGCCTCCTGTTCTCTTTCTCAAATGGTTTTGCTCTTTTCTTTGGACGAAGTAAACATTTCGCATCAAATCCAATTAAGTCGGTTCGACCAGCAATTTGTAATGCTTCCGCTACTAAATTATAGTTTTTGGGATTGCGGTATTGTACAAGTGCTCTTTGCATTGCTTTCTCATGCGAGCCTGAAGGGACATACACTTTTTCTCCGGTACGCGGATCAATTCCAGTATAGTACATCACTGTTGACAATGTAGATGGTGTCGGATAAAAATCCTGTACCTGTTCTGGCGTAAAATCCCACTTATGCAAGTATTCTGCCAGTTCGATGGCATCCTTTATTGCAGAGCCGGGATGCGAAGACATTAAATAGGGTACTAAATATTGTTTTTTTTCAGCTTTTTTATTCATTGTTTGATATTTATCACAAAAGGCATTAAAAATTTCTTTCTGAGGCTTCCCCATATAGTGCAATATATGTTTCGATATATGTTCTGGTGCAATTTTAAGCTGTCCACTAATATGATGCTCCACTAATTCTTTAAAAAAGGAATCATCTTTATCATACATCAAATAGTCAAATCGAATCCCCGAACGAATAAATACCTTCTTTACCTTTGGTACTTGTCTGAGCTTTTGTAACAATAGAAGGTAATCACTATGGTCAACGATTAAATTATCACATTTTTTTGGATATAGGCACTGTTTATTAAGGCAAGTCCCTTTTTCAATTTGCTTCTCGCAAGATGGCTTTCTAAAATTTGCAGTTGGTCCTCCGACATCATGTATATAACCTTTAAAATCAAGATCATACTGAAATTGATTGGCTTCTTCCACTATTGATTCATGACTCCTGCTTTGTATCACTCTCCCCTGATGAAAGGTCAATGCACAGAAACTACAACCACCAAAGCAACCCCGATTACTGATGAGGCTAAATTTAACTTCTGAAACTGCAGGAATTCCACCTAATGTTTCATAAGAAGGATGATATGTTCTCATATATGGAAGACTATACACATCATCCATTTCCTGCATTGTTAGGGGTGCGGAAGGTGGATTTTGAACAATATACTGTTTGTTTGGATATTCCTCAACTAATACTCTGCCTGTGATGGCATCCGTATTCTGATACTGTGTCATAAAACTGTTTGCATATTCTTTGGGTTCTGCTATTAATTGTTCAAAATTAGGAAGTTTAATAGCGTCATAAATATGCTCTAAATTATTTGTTTTATAAACGGTTCCGGGGATAAAGGTAATGTCTTTGATATTTATACCACTTTGCAGTGCATCAGCCAATGCAACAATCGAATGCTCTCCCATTCCATAAGAAATGATATCAGCGCCTGCATCTAATAAGATGGATCGCTTCATTTTATCTGACCAATAATCATAATGAGACAAACGCCGCAGACTTGCTTCAATCCCGCCCAGAATAATCGGTGTTTTTTTATATATATGACGAATTAAATTTCCATATACAATAACTGCATTATCAGGTCTTTTACCTGTTATGCCGCCAGGAGAATAGGCATCCTCTCTTCGTCGCTTTTTAGACACAAAATAATGATTAACCATGGAATCCATATTTCCACTGCTTACAAGAAATGCAATACGTGGCTCACCTAATATGGAAATGCTTTTTTCATCTTTCCAATCAGGTTGTGAAATGATGCCAACAGTATATCCGTTTGCCTCAAGTACTCTGCTGATAATAGCAACACCAAAAGAAGGATGATCCACATATGCATCTCCAGAAACAAAAACAAAGTCAAGCTGTTTTATGTTTCTTTCTTCTAAATCAGCCAGACAAGTGGGCAGAAAACACTTACTCATGTAAGCACCTCATATGTTTTCTCAAAGATATCTTCATAAGATTTTATATAGTAATCTGCAAGTTCCTTTTTTTCGAGTGTTTGATAAAGTGAATACTTATCCTCTACTGCACAAACCTTCATACCAGCATTTTTCCCTGCCAAAATACCAAGTGTAATATCTTCAAACACAAGACATGCAGCAGGTTCTACGCCCAGCGTCTGTGCGGTTCTAAGATATACATCAGGTGCAGGCTTTCCAATGCAGACATCACAACCGGTTATGACACTTTCAAATAGATGTAGTATTTTATGCTTTTTTAATACAGCAGTAGCAAGATGTGAGGAATTACTCGTGGCAATACCAAGTTTCATATTATTTTGCGTGCAATATTCCAGAAACTTGCCGACACCTTCTTTCAAAGGAACATGGTTTGCATATTTATCATAAGCCATTTTATTCCAAAGATCCTTGATTTCTTCTACTGATTCCGTCAGCATAAATTTTTCTTTGAAATATTCAGCTGTTTCCGTAAAGCTTTTCCCCTCTATTTCCTGCTGCAAATTTTCTGGTAATTTAATATGATAGATGTCAAGAAATTCTTCATCTATATTTTTCCACATCCACATGGAATCTACCAGTGTTCCATCTAAATCAAAAATTATTGCTTTAATATGCTTTAACATTCTAAGCTCCTTTTATCAGATGCAGTTTTTCAGTACTGCAAGCAAATAATCCCATGTGCGTTTGACAGAAGAAATACTAAGTCTTTCTTTTGGAGTATGAATATCAAATATGTCTGGTCCGTAGGAAACAATATCGATTCCCTTCACCTTACTATAAGCAATACCGCACTCCAGTCCTGCGTGAAGTCCACTAAGTCTCGGATTTTGGCCATAACATTGATGATATGTACGGAACATAAGATCACGTAATGAAGATTCATTTTGATACTCCCATGCAGGATAATCTCCATCAGCAACATACTGGCCACCTATCGTTTCTGTCAGATACTTGATGCGATCACTAAGCGCATATTTTTCCGATGAAACAGAACTACGCACACTGATTTCCACACTAAAAACATCATCGCGTAGTCTCATGATACCTAAATTGGAAGATGTCTGTACAAGGTTATCTGTTTCTTGACTCATTTTTGTAACCCCATCCGGTACTGTCATTAATAAAAAGACAACACGTTCTTTTGTTTTGTCTGTAAGTACTTTTTCAGTTGCAATCCCTTTATCTTCACAATAAACCGATATATTACTTTCATTATAATGGTATTCGTTTTGAATCATTTTCTCATATTTACTTATGATTTCTTCGAGTTCATAGGCATCTTTTTCCTGTACAAGAATATCTGCTTTGGCCTCTCGTGGAATAGCATTGTCTTGTAGTCCTCCCTTTAGATAAATTAAATCGAAGGATACATTTTTTGAGATGAAATGCAACAATCGCCCCATTAGAATATTTGCATTACCACGATACTTATCAATATCAACACCTGAATGTCCCCCATGAAGACCGCATAAAACAATTGTATACTTGCTCCCGATTTTTTCGATATACCTAACAGGAATAGCACACTTAATATGAATACCGCCGGCTGAACTTGTCACAAGCTCACCTTCATTTTCATTGTCAAGATTAATGAGTCGCTTACCAGACAATTTAGTGAAATCTAGTGCACTCATTCCTAACATTCCAATTTCTTCATCTACTGTAAATACTACTTCAAGACGTGGATGCTGAATCGTATTGCTTTCTAACAATGCCAAAAAATATGCAATTGCAATCCCGTCATCACCACCTAGTGTAGTTCCTTTTGCATAAATGTAATCATCCATTACTGCAAGGTCCAAACCGTCCCGTAAGAAGTCCTGTTTACTGTCGTAATCAAAATTTTTCTCACAAACCATATCCATATGACCTTGTAATATTAATGTTTCAGATTTTTCATATCCCAGAAAAGCATCTTTGTAGATAATGACATTTCCAATTTCATCTTGCAAATATGCAAGACTATGTTTCTTCGCAAAATCAACACAATACTGACTGATAGCAGCAGTATTTCCAGATCCATGCGGGATTGCACATATCTCCTCAAAATATTTAAAAACTTCCATTGGCTCTATATTTGATAATACTGGCATTTTTTTATTCCTTTACATTTTTTATTTTCTAAATAGTAATGGAATCGGACAGATATCCGATTCCATATATTTCTTGAATATCATCTGCCATGCTCTCAAAGCTTTCATTTAGATGAAAGCATATCCAAATTAATTCCATCACCAGATCCCGATTCTCTATTTCCCATTTCGGTATTTGCTATGATGTTTTCCATGGATGGCATATTAGCCTCGTCAAGGTCTTTTTCCAAACCAATCTGTGGATAAAGTTCCGAACGATTTGCAGAAATAATTGCCTCACATTCTTTCAGTTGTGTGATAAGACCTCCGTATTTTGCTTCAGCCGTATCTAGTGAATGAATAATTATATTTTGCAATTCCGCAAGTTTGTCATCCATATATTGCATTGCGGCAGTTTTGACATTATTTGCTTCAATGATGGCATTATCTAAAATCTGCTGTGCCTGTGCCGCTGCCTGCATAACCACTTCATTTGCCTGCTCATATGCCTGTTGCATGATTTCATGCTCATTAATCATATTATTCGTATGCACCTGCGCTTCATTAATCAGCACATCTGCCTTATCTCTTGCATCTTTCAAAATAGCTTCTTTGTTACTGATGATTTTTTGATATCGTTTTATTTCATCCGGTGTCTTCGTACGAAGTTCACGGAGGAGTTCATCAATATGTTCTTTTTCAACAATTATTTTAGTATTGGAAAGAGCTTGAAATTTACATCCATCCACATAATCTTCAAGTTCTTCAATAATCTGCTCGATTCTACTGCTCATTTATGTTCTCCTTCCGCAGCAATTACCTATTTTTATTATATTTTTTATATAATTTTTCAGCAACAACTGGTGGTACAAATTGAGAAATATCGCCACCAAAAATAGCGACTTCTTTTACAGTATGAGAACTAAGGTAGGCATATTCTAATCCTGTTGTAAGAAAAACAGTATCTAAATTATTTGATAATTTGTGATTCATCTGTGCCATTTGTAACTCATACTCAAAATCAGTGATTGCACGAAGCCCCCTGATTACAACATTTGCATTCATCTGCTTTGCATAATCCACCAATAGACCTTCAAAATAGTCAACTTTAACATTTGAAATATCTGCTGTTACTTCTTTTAATATATTAACACGTTCCTCTACAGAAAACAACGGAGATTTTACTTTATTGTCCAATACACTGACTGTTAATTCATCAAATATTCTTGCCGCTCTAATAATAATATCAATATGGCCATAGGTAACAGGGTCAAAACTTCCCGGATAAATCGCTACTTTCATAATTTGTTCTCCTTTTAATAAACACATGACTGTTTGTTTTATATTTTTTCACCTTTTCAATTTGTAAATTTAAATCCTCCAAGTATGAAAAATCTGTCTCATTTGAAGCCTCAACAACTATAATCGATTCTTCATGTATTAAATGGGACTCTGCAATAAATTTTAGTGCTTCCATCTCAAGTTTTTTATTATATGGAGGATCCATAAAGATCACATCAAATACCTCCTTGTCATTTAGTTGTATTAATGCTGACAGATAATCTGCTTTTATGACTTTTGAAGCTTCTGTAAATTTTGTGAATTGTAAATTTTCCTCGATACAATTAACAGCATCCCTTGCTTTTTCAACAAAGACGACATAATCCGCGCCTCTGCTTGCTGCTTCAATACCTATAGCACCGCTACCGCTAAATAGATCTAAGAATTTGCAACAAGATAAATAAGGCATGAGTACATTAAATAATGTTTCCTTCGTTCTATCAGAGGTTGGCCTCGTATCAAGACCTTTAGGGGCCTTAAGAGGCAATCCACGTGCGCTTCCTGCAATCACTCTCATACTATTCTCTCCTATTTCAGCTATTAAAAAAATAAAAATATATCAGGTTCTTACTTTAACCCCTTTTGTATCTCTTTTAGATAATTTGATTTTACTTAAATCAAGGGTCTTACTTTTGTATTCAATGGTATGCTCTTTTCCACTTTGTAAATAGTATACGGCTTCCACCATATCCTTATCTATAAGTTTCATGCCACGTACGCCGACTGCACCCTTCTTCTTTTCTGGTATTTCTTCAGTTGCAAATCTGATAAATATCCCACTTATCGTTTGCATTACTATATTTTTTTGTTCTGAAACAGCTTCAACTGACAATAATTTATCATTATCCTGCAGATTTGTTGCAGTTACAGTTCTCTTTATAACATCAAATTCTGTGCCATCAACCTGCTTTATCATTGATTTTGTTGTTACAAATATTAGTTTCTTTTCTTTTAGCGAATTCATATCCTCTATATAGAGCATTCTTTCCTCTTGACTATTATAGTTACTGACATTATCAATCGGCGTTCCCTTATCTCTGAACTTACCATATGGCAGATCCTGTACTTTAATGGTGTGCATTTGTCCTGTATCAGTAAAGATACATATCCTTCCCGTATTCATACATGGAAATATATATTTATTATCTGCATGCACTGTTTCTCTATTTCGATCATAAGTAGACAAATCTATTGTTTTCGTATAACCAAAACGATCCATTAAAAAGATGACTTCCATTTCTTCCATCTTTTTTTCTTCATATACAATGATTTCAGCATTTTCTATAGAGGTTCTTCGTTCTCTGCCAAATTCTTTTTTATACGTCTCCAGATCCTTGATGATAACATTGGCCATCGATTTTGTATTTGTTAAAATATCTTTATAATGCTCGATATTTTCAAGTGTCAGATTATGCTCCTTCATTAAGGCTTCAATTTCAAGCCCAATCAACTTATAAAGCCTCATTTCCAATATGGCAGTAGCTTGTCTTTCCGTAAAACAGAACTGCTCGGCCATCTTCTTTGATATTCTGCTCTTAAATTGAATGTTATCTGTCTTTCCTTGTATTAGGCAATCTTTTGCGTCTTTCAGGTTTTTCGAGCCACGTAACATCTCTATAATCACATCAATAACATCACACGCCTTTATTAAACCCTCCTGGATTTCTTTTTTATCAAGTTCCTTCGCTAGTAATGTTTTATATTTTCTGGTTGCAATTTCATATTGGAAATTCACATGATGTTTGATAATTTCTTTTAATCCAAATGTCTCGGGACGTCCATTGGCAACGGCTAGCATGTTGACACCAAATGTATCCTCAAGTCGCGTTTTCTTGTATAACATGTTTTTTAAATTTTCAACATCAGCATCTTTTTTTAATTCAATGACTATTCTGATCCCCTCTTTAGAGGATTGATTTGATATATCCACAATATCATTTGTTTTCTTATTCTCAACCAAGGCATATACATCCAAAAGAAATTTACCAATATTTGCACCAATCATCGGATATGGAATTTCCGTAATAATTATTTTTGTTTTTCCCAAACTACCTTTTTCAATTTCAACTTTTCCGCGTACTTTAATCTTTCCAACCCCTGTTTCATAGATTTGAAGCAGCTCATCTTTATTTGTAACGATGCCTCCTGTTGGGAAATCTGGGCCTTTCACATATTCCATTAGTTCATAGGTAGTGATGCCAGGATTTTTCATATATGCCTTGACAGCGTCAACTACCTCACTCAAATTATGTGGTGGAATACTGGTCGCCATGCCAACTGCAATTCCCTCTGCACCATTTATTAATAGATTAGGCAATTTCGCAGGTAATATTGCTGGCTCCGTTTCTGTCTCATCAAAATTTGAAATGAAATCAACCACATCTTTATCGAGATCTGCTAGATATGCTTCCTGCGTAACTTTCTGCAATCGAGCTTCTGTATATCGCATTGCTGCTGCGCCATCACCCTCTATTGAGCCAAAATTACCATGTCCATCTACAAGCGGAAGTCCTTTTTTAAAGTCTTGTGACATTACAACGAGGGCATCATAGATAGAACTATCTCCATGCGGATGATATTTACCCATCGTATCACCTACAATACGTGCACATTTTCTATAGGGTCTATCATATCTGATTCCAAGTTCATACATATCGTAAAGTGTTCTTCTCTGTACAGGTTTTAGGCCATCTCGTACGTCAGGAAGTGCTCTTGCAATAATAACACTCATTGCATAATCTATATACGATTTCTGCATCACATCCGAAAATTCAGTTTTTACAATCTGTTCTTTTACAACAGTTTTTATTGCCATAATAGTAACCCCTTCCTATATATCAAGTTCAGCATCTTGTGCATGCCTATAAACAAACTCTTTTCTCGGGGGTACTTCGGTCCCCATGAGCATTTCTGTTGTATTAGAAGCAAGAATGGCATCTTCTATTTCGACCAATTTTAAAATCCTGCTCTTAGGATCCAATGTCGTTTCCCATAACTGTTGTGCATCCATCTCGCCAAGGCCTTTATAGCGCTGCAAAGTAAAATCCTTATGTGATTTTCTATATATGGAAAGAGCACTATCGTCATACAGATACTCTTCTTCTCCTCCTCGTTTAGGCATTGCTTTATAAAGCGGAGGCATTGCAATATAAATATGACCCTCATAAATCAATTCTGGCATAAACCTGTAAAACAATGTTAATAATAAAGTACATATATGAGAACCATCCACATCGGCATCTGCCATAATGATAATCTTATTATAACGTAATTTACTGATATCAAAATCATTTCCAAAGCCTTCTGAAAAACCGCATCCAAAAGTATTAATCATTGTTTTTATCTCTGCATTTGCAAGAACCTTATCAATACTTGCCTTCTCTACATTTAATATTTTTCCTCTGATGGGAAGAATTGCCTGATAATTTCGATCTCTTGCTGTTTTAGCAGAACCACCAGCAGAGTCTCCTTCTACAATAAATATCTCACATTTTTCTGCATCACGACTTTCACAATTAGCGAGTTTGCCGTTAGAATCAAATGAAAAACGTTGCTTTGTTAAAAGATTTGTCTTGGCACGTTCCTCTGTCTTTCTTATTTTTGCTGCTTTCTCAGCACAACTCAGAACAGCCTTGAGAGATTCTAAATTGCGATCAAAATAAAGCACAATCTCATCACTTGTAATTTTCCCAACTGCTCTCGCCGCATCTTGATTATCCAGTTTTGTTTTTGTCTGTCCTTCAAATCGAGGAGAAGGGTGCTTAATAGAAATCACTGCAGTCATACCATTTCTGATATCTGCACCCGTAAAATTTGCATCCTTATCTTTTAGGATGTTCAGCCCCCTGGCATAAGTATTCAAAACATTGGTAAACATTGTTTTAAATCCAGTAAGATGTGTACCACCTTCAGCATTATAAATATTATTGCAAAATCCAAGTACATTTTCATGAAATTCATTTACATATTGAAAGGCAGCTTCTACAGTAATGCCGTCACATTTGCCATTAAAATATATCACATCATGTACAGTCTCTTTGTTTTTATTCATTTCCTCAATAAATCCAATTATTCCTTTTTCTTCATGAAATTCTACGTATTCAGGTTCTTCATTTCTGTTGTCCATAAAAATGATTGTAATTGTAGGATTTAAATAAGCCGTTTCATGTAGCCTGCTTTTGATATCTTCTTCTCTAAATCTTGTTTTTTCAAATATGGTATCATCTGGGAGAAAATTAATTAAAGTACCTGTTTCCTTTGTTTTCCCAATGATGGGTAATAATCCTTTTTCCAATTCTATCGCCGGGATTCCACGTTGATACCTGTCATGATGAATAAAACCATCCCTTTTAATCTGAATATCAAGATATTCTGACAACGCATTCACAACTGATGAACCGACACCATGCAATCCGCCGCTTGTTTTATATACAGAATCATCAAATTTTCCACCAGCATGTAACGTTGTAAATACCAAGCGTTCAGCACTGATTCCCTTTTCATGCATATCAACTGGAATGCCTCTTCCATTGTCTGCAACAGTAGCAGAACCATCTTTTTCAAGTGTGACCCATATCTTATCACAAAACCCTGCAAGATGCTCATCTACAGAATTATCGACTATTTCATATATTAAATGGTTCAATCCCTTTGTTGACACACTACCAATATACATACCAGGTCTTTTCCTGACTGCTTCTAACCCTTCTAATACGGTAATACTATCAGCATCATATCTCGTACTCGTTCCCCTCTTAGTCATACAACACACTCCATTTTTCTTATAAATCAAATAAATTCATAAGAATTATTATATCATACTTTTACTAATTATCAAATATAAAACACAAATTGTTGAACATGAAATGAGCTCACATACAACATCATGTGAGCTCATTTGCTTTTACATTCTATAATTATTCTACATTAATTTTTTACAACAGGCAATTGCTAAAGAACCCGGTCCAATATGACAAGCAATACTGAAAGGCAAATGGTCAACAAAGATATCATATCCTGGAAGAAATTCCTGTAATTCATTCTGAAGCACTTTTGCCGCTTTTTCATTTTCGGTATGTGCAATCTCAAGCCATACTTGTTTTTCTTCTGTTAGTCCACCAAATCTTTTTTCTATATCAGATCTAATTGCCGTCATCATAATCGTTTTTGCTTGTGTAAGCGTTCTGGCTTTTGCAAAAGCATCCAATTTTTGCCCTTGAATTTGTAAAACGGGCTTTAATTTAAAAACAGTTCCCAATGCCGCTGCTGCAGGCGTAACTCTTCCACCCTTTTTTAAATAGTCTAATGTATCAAGCATAATATAAATACTAGAGTCAAATTTTGTGGCTAACAAGATCTCTTTGATTTCTGCTGCTGATTTTCCTTGGTCACGTAACATGACTGCATCTAATACAGACTGTCTCTGTGTAACAGAAATCCTCTGATTATCGATTACATATATCTTGCCTTCTGCATATTCCTTTGCCAACATCATTGCCGTATGGCATGAACTACTTAAGCCACTGGACATTGGAATATAAACCAGACTTTCATATTCTAGTAATATCTTATCCCATAATTCCATCACATCGGCAGGTGATGGCTGTGAAGTGTGAATCGTTACACCAGAAGTCAGATTTCTATAAAAATCTTCTTTTGATAAATCTACATCTTCATAAAAAGTATTTTGATCAATCATAAAAGGCATTGCTATAACATATACCTCATACGCACTTGCTGTTTTGGTTGTCAATCCACTGTTTGTATCTGTGACAATTGCTACCTTATTCAACTTATATTCCTCCGTTGTATAAATCACCCAGTTTATTTTATCATTTATTCATAACCGTGTAAATAGATTATAATTGTACCTTATCATATGCACGATGGCGATATCCATTAAGTTGTTCTTTAATCAATTGATTTGTTTGCTCTGTTAGCAGTGTATCATTTTTCATAATCTCAGTAACAGCTTCACTCGCATTTTGTAATATATCGGCGTCTGAAAAAACATCACCTATTGCAAATGAAAGGGAACCGCTCTGCCGGATTCCAAAGAAATCTCCTGGCCCTCTTGTCTTTAAATCTTCAGATGCAATGAAAAAACCATCGTTAGATTGATTCAGAATCTCCAGGCGTTTCATAGTCTGACTTGTATCAGAGCTACTCATAAATATGCAGTATGACTGATGCTTACCACGTCCAATTCGTCCACGTAACTGATGAAGCTGCGACAACCCAAAACGTTCTGCATTTTCAATCAGCATAACGGATGCATTTGGAACATTAACACCAACCTCAATTACTGTCGTAGAAACAAGCACCTGTATCTTGTTCTTTACAAAGGATTCCATTATTTTATTTTTATCTTTTGCTAACATTTTCCCATGCAGATAAGAAATTTGAATCGTTTCCGGGAAATATTCTTTTAACCTTTGTGTATAAGTCATTACATTTTCTGCATCTATTGTCTCATTCTCTTCCACCATTGGACATATAATATATGCTTGTCTTCCAAGATGAACTTCATTAAAAATTAATTCATATGCCTTTTTCCTATAATTTGTATTTACAACACAATTCTTGACGGGGATCCGTTCAGCAGGTAGTTCATCAATCACTGAAACATCCAAATCACCATATAGAATGATACCCAGTGTTCTGGGAATTGGTGTTGCACTCATTACAAGAATATGTGGTACACGATGTCCTGCTTTTTGTGACAGCAGTTCACGTTGCTTTACCCCGAACCGATGTTGCTCATCTGTAATTGCAAGTGCAAGATTGTGGTAAATCACCTTTTCTTGAATCAAGGCATGTGTTCCAATAATAATTTGATACTGATTGTCTTTTATCATAGTATATATTTCTTGCTTGTTTTTCAACGTCATCGAGCCTGTTAGCAATACGACTTTTAATGGAATATTATAATTTTTTAAAATTGCACAGACTGTTTCATAGTGTTGTACTGCCAGTACTTCTGTCGGTGCCATAAAAGCAGACTGATAACCATTAATCCCAACCATTATACATGCTAAAATAGCAATTATCGTTTTCCCACTTCCCACATCGCCTTGTATCAACCGACTCATTGATTTACAAGACTGCATATCACCTGCAATATCATTCCACGCCCTTATCTGGGCAGCAGTAAGGCTATATGGCAATTTTTCTATGAGACGCGTTGTCTCTGACACTTCAATCATTGGGAATTCATTTTTTTCTTTATCTGTTTGTTCTTTTAACAATCTCAGATTTAATAAAAAAAGAAAAAATTCTTCAAATACAAGTCTGCGTCTAGCACTTACCAATGCATCCTCATTTAGTGGAAAATGAATATTCCTGATTGCCATTTCATGACTTTCCATATGATATTTTTTGATCACTTCAGCAGGAATAAATTCAAGACATGCAATATCTGTATGCAACAATTGCTTGATTGATTTTATGATCATTTGATTGGTAAGTTTTTTTGTAAGTGAATATACTGGTTGCATCGTATTCAGTAATGCCATATACTCGGTTTCCACATAGTATTTGGGTTGTTCCATTTCCCAAGAGGCTTCTTTATTACTTGATAATATTCCTCTAAATATATAGACTTGACCTTTTTGAATTGTTTTTTTTAAAAAGGGCATATTAAACCACGTTATATGCAGCTTAATATCATTTGTAAGTACTGTCACGCTAATAATTTGAAGATTTTTTACATGTTTTAATACAGGAGAGCTAATGATCGTTCCTTTGATTGCAATGGTTTTGCCTATATACTTCTTATCAATTGAAACAGGATTTTCAAATACGATATAATGAGTAGGATAATATTGTAGCAAATCAACTGTTGAAAAAATGCCAATTTTGCCATATAATTCAGCAGTTTTCTCTCCAACACCTTTTAACTCTTTTATCGGTTTACTATTTACCATTTTGCAACCTCTAACTTATATGACTTGCCGTGTCAACAGCAAGTCATAGGATAAATATTATTTATTCCACGGAAATGATATAGTAATAAATAGGTTGTCCTCCAAAATGAACTTCCAAATCACAATTAGGATATGCTTTTTCAACTTCAGCAGCAAAATCACTAACTACTTCTTCATCAACATCGCTTCCATAATAGATACTGATTAACTCAGCATCTTCATCAACCAGTTTGTCAAGCATTTTGCGTGCCGTATCTTCGACAACAGTTCCAACTGCTAAAATATCATGATCACCAATCCCCATAATATTTCCCTGCTTAATTTCGATATCGTTTATTACAGTATCTCTTACAGCATAAGTAACTTGGCCTGTCTTGACCTTTTTGATTTCATCCAGCATCAACTTTTCATTTTCTTCGACTGATTTATCATTCATAAAGTTAATAATCGCCGTGATACCCTGTGGCGCAGTCTTTGTTGGAATCACAATAATATTTTTATCTTTTACAAGATAAACGGTTTGATTTGCAGCTAGAATAATATTTTTATTATTTGGCAATATAAATATATTTTTTGCATTGACAGCATCGATTGCGTTCAACATATCTTCCGTGCTTGGATTCATAGTCTGCCCGCCTTCAATTATATAATCAACACCCAACCCTTTAAAAATAGTATTTATGCCTTCTCCGACTGAAACTGCAACAAATCCAAATTCTTTCTGCTCGGATTTGATTTCATCCACAGGTTTTTCTTGGACAGGAGTTACCGCCGGTTCTAATGGAGAAATCACAGTATCGGATGTCTTATTCTTCTTTGCATCAACAGTTGTAACCTCTGCCATCTTAAAAAGCTTCTCTTCATGCTCTTCACGCATATTATCAATCTTCATATTGGTAAGTGCCCCATAGGTCAATGCTTTCTGAATGGCGAGGCCAGGATCATTTGTGTGAACATGAACCTTAACAATATCATCATCAGCAACAACTACAATCGAATCACCTATTGAAACAAGGAAATTTTTAAAATCAATTTCATTTTTAGCATTAAATACATTTGATACCATAATGATAAACTCTGTACAATACCCAAATTCAATTTCCATGGCTGCCTGTGCTTCAAGGCTGCTGACTGGAGCATTTCCCTTACTAGAAACAGGTTGCTGTGAATAGGTGTCATTAACATCTTTCCCAAGAAGTGCATCATATGCGCCCCTCATAACTTCCATTAATCCTTGACCACCTGAATCAACTACGCCGGCTTGTTTTAATACAGGCAGCATTTCAGGTGTTTTACTTAGAACCTCATCGGCATATTTAATTACTTCACCGATAATATAGCCTAAGTCATCTGATGTCGTGACTAATTCTGCGGCTTTATCAGCAGCACCTCTTGCAACAGTAAGTATTGTACCCTCTTTTGGCTTCATGACAGCTTTATAAGCCGTCTCAGAAGCTCTATTTAAGGCATTGGCTAATATGGTTGCATCAATTTCATCATAATCTTTCATTACTTTCGTAAAACCTCTAAATAATTGAGATAAGATAACGCCAGAATTACCTCTTGCCCCACGCAGTGAGCCCGAAGAAATTGCTTTACATAAAGATTCCATAGTTATGTCTTCTATGCAAGAAACCTCTTTTGCCGCAGACATGATAGTAAGCGTCATATTAGTACCTGTATCACCGTCAGGAACTGGAAATACATTTAACTCATTAATCCATTCTTTTTTTGACTCCAAGTTATTTGCGCCCGCTAAAAACATCTTTGCCGCTGTTTTTGCGTCG